>JAKIWX010000030.1 GCA_022749845.1 Thermoplasmata archaeon | reverse complement strand
TCGTACGACGGCAGCATCGCGACGGGGGCGGCCTTCGACCTCTCGAACCAGGTCACGCGCAAGGACGCCGACCTCCTCTCCACGACCACCCCGCTCGCACCGACGATGGTCCGGTGGGCCATGGACTACGTTGCCCCGGCGACCTGGAACTCCGCCAAGGGGACGGTCAGCTTCAACTACGCCAATTTCGCCCCGATCGTGAACTTCACCCGCAGTCTCCACACGACGACGTTCCTCAGCGTGTCCGCGGGTTCGTGGGGGGATGGCAACCTGTTGCCGGCGGGGATGCCCCTCAACACCTCGCTCCTCGTCAACTACTACGGTCACGGGACCGGTTATTTCCCCGCGCTCGGGCCTTACAAGACGTACATTACGCAGTTCGCGAAGGACATGGCCGCGAACAAGTGGACGATCACCTACTGGAACATCGGTAACGAGATCCCGGTCGCCATCAACCTGACCCTCGCGGCCGCGTTCGGGAACGTCTTCAACGTCGCCGAGAAGGCGATCCACTCCGTCTTCCCGAACGCCCTCGTGGGCTCCGACATCCTGATGGGCCACCACGAGATCGGCTTCTTCGAGAAGTACCTCCACAACGTCGGGTTCCTCTCCTTCCACGCCTACCCCGCCGGCAACCTGTGCGCGGGAACCGCCTACTGCGTCCCGAACAACGTCAACGAGTACTACCGGGACGCCCAGGTGCTGCAGGTCTCCTCGCTGTTCCACGGCTACTGGCAGTTCATGCAGCCTCGCAAGGCCCAGTGGTCCTGGTTCAACGCGACCCACCACTGGATCCCCGTCATCGACTCCGAGTCGAACCTGAACAGCGCGCAGAACTTCGGCTCCGACCCGCGGCAGCAGAACCTGTTCGGGGCGGCCTGGCTCGGCAGCCTGCTCATCGACGGCTCCCATCAGAACCTCTCCTCCGAGGTCTACTACAGCCTGTTCTCGACCTACCCGCTCCCGCCCTCCCGCACCTCCGCCCTCGGCGGCTGGGGGTTCGGTCTGATGACGGAGGGCGCGAACGACGTGCCGACGAGGTACGCCCCGTACTACGCGACGACCTTCTGGGCCCAGAACGTCCCGCAGGGCGCGAAGGGGCTTGCCGTGACGAACTCGCAGCCCAGCATGATCCGGACCTACGCGGTCCACGACGGCGCGAACCTCTCCCTGTTCCTCGTGAACGTGGGCGCGAACAACGCTACCGTCACCGCCTCCGTCGCCGGTGGGCAATGGACCGCGGCCCGGGAGCGCCTCCTCGACGCCACTACCTACAGCGAGTGGTACAACGCGACGACGGGGAAGGAGGTCCTCACGAAGTCCTCTGCCTCGAGCCTCGCTGTGAGCGGCACGGGCAAGATCGCCTTTACGATCCACAGCTACGGGGTTGTGCTCATCACCTACGTCCCCGTGAAGAAGCTGAGCTGGACCGGCTTCTCGGGAAGCACTGGGCTCGGGAGCGCCCCCGTGGGCGGTATGGGAAGCTACATGACCGGTGGCACGAGCAACACCGCTCCCGGCAGCTCGGGTGGAACCGGCGGGGGAAGCTCGACCGGCGGCGGCACTTCCGGCTCGCCTCCGAACAGCAACGTCTCCAAGACGCCCTCGCCGCCTCCGACCGGCTCGGACCCCCCCGCGTCGGGGGTCACCTCGCCTCCCGGCTCGGGCGGGGCCTCCGCGGGGAGCGGTGGGGCGTCCCACGGCGCGGGGTTCCTCGGAGTTCGTTCCCTCTCCCACTTCCTCTTCCAGCCGTTCGTCCTAGTCGGTCTCCTCGCGGTGGCCGGCGCCCTCGTCGCCGTGGGCGTGCTCCGCCACGGATCGACCCACCCCCGGCGGCGCGCGTACCCCTCCCCGCGCGGCAACCGCGCCTCGAGCGACGCTCCTCGGCCCCGATCCACGAGCCCGGCAAAGCCTCGCGCCGCGGCTGCGCCGGCGGCCGTCCGACGGGTCCGACCCAAGGTGGCCCCTCGACCGAGCCCGCAGTTTGCACGATCCTCGACGGTGGGACGAAGCTCCGTCCGGCCCGCGAACCGCTACGGGTACCAGTAGGCCGCGTCCGACCCCGGGCCCGCGGCTAGATGTAGCCCCAGGAGCGCAGCCGCTCCTCGATCTCGGGCTTCAGCGTCCGTGAGGCGGCGCTGGTGAGTTGCTTGCCCGCGAGCCGGGCCGCCGTGAGGAGTTCCACGAGTTCCGGCTCTCCGCCCATGTCCTGGAGAGCGTGCGTCTCCGCGGGATCCTTGATGATCGAGTAGACGTGGCTCTCGTCCGCCTCCACGTCGAGCGTGAGCTTCCAGCCGTTCGCGTAGGCGGCGATCCAGGGCCGGTCGAACTGACGGCGCCGCTCGCTCGTCACGCCGCGCGCCATCGGGTCCCACAGGACGCCGTCGGCCGCCGAGAGCACCGGACCCGCCCGGTCCGCGTGGATGAGCGTCCCGAGCGGGACGGAATGGTCCGACCCGAGCGCGCCGGCACCCGCCGCCTCGAGGACCGTCGGGGCAACGTCGATGAGGCTCGCCCAGCCCCGGGCCGTTGCCCCACCCTGCTCCGCGTGGGGGAAGCGCACCCAGAGCGGGATGCGCACCTCGGCCTCGTCCACGCGCAGCATGTGGTAGAACAGGTCGTGCTCGCCGAAGGCCTGGCCGTGGTCGCTGGTGAGGATGCAGAGCGTGTTCTCCCAGCGACCGGTCGCGCGCAACGACCCTACGAGCGCGCCTATCCGGGCGTCCAACGACCGGATGGAGGCGCGGTACAGCTCCCGGAGTATGCGCATCGAGCGCGCCTCGGGATCCCACCTCCCGGCGAGCCAGCCGGTTCGGTCCTGAGGAACCACCGCGTAGCGGAGCCAGTGGGCGAGGCCACCCCCGTTCCCTTCGGAGGGGAAGTACGGTTCGTGGGCGTCGAGGAGGTTCACCATCACGAACGCAGGGGCCTCCGGCGGTAGGGAGCGGACCCACCGGTCGAGGGTGGGCTCGATCCACGGGGAAACCCCCTCCCCCGTTCCCGGGGGGCTCGGACGCAGGCCGCGGAGAAGCCGTCCGGCGATGTCGAGCGTCCCCGGGTAGCGGTGGGCGAGCGGAGCGGCGTTCCGTACGACCCCCCAGAGCCCGCCTTCCCGCGGACGCGCCGGGGGTTCGTCTACGGGGTCGCTCGCCACCCGCTGGTGCGGGGGGAAGCTGCCGCCGTACCCCCGGAAGTAGCCCTCCCACCAGTTGCCCCAGCAGGCGAGGTCGGCCCCGGTTCCGAGCCCCGTCTCGGGCCCGACGAGGAAGTTCGAGGAGAGGAGCACGCTCCGGTATCCGAGCGGTCGCAGCAGCTCCGGAAGCTGCGGGATGCTGGGGGAGAGACGGATGTCGGAACGGCCGTGCGCCCCGTGCTCCCACGGATAGAGGCCGGTGAGGAGGCTCGCGTGCGAGGGGACCGTCCAGGGGGCGGGGGCGACCGCGAGCGGATACTGGACGGACTCCTTCCGCAACGCCTCGGCGTTCGGCATGCCCGTCACCCCCTCGGGGCCGCCGGGGAAGTCGGCATGCCGGACCGTGTCCATGACAATGAGCAGGATGTCCGGTCTACGCGTGCTGCTCACTCTCCCCTCCCATGCGCTTGAGGTAGAACCCGGGCCTCGAGCACACGTTTGAGGCTCGGCCGTCGGGAAAAAGGCATCGGTCAGTCGTCCGCACCGAGCGCGCCCAGCTCTCGAAAGAGAGCGCGGTACTCTTGCGCCACGTCCATCCAGGTGCGGATCTGACTGGGGGGAATCGGACGAGGCTGGCCCAAGAGCTTCCTGAGCCCCCGTGCGATCCCGTCGACGTCGAACGGGGGGACGAGGATACCGCGCACCCCGTCGGACGGGATAGATTCGTCCGCCCCGGGGAGCGAGGAACCGAGGACCGGAGTGCCGAACGCCGCGGCCTCTTCCAACGTCGTGGGCGTGGACTCGAGCCGGCTCACGGAGGTGCAGGCGGCCACGTCCGCCTGGCGATACAGCGGGCCGAGGAGGAGGTCGGGGACGAACCCGAGGAGGACAACCTTGTCGGCGAGGGAGAGTTCGTTCACCAAGCTGCGCAGCCGCTGCTCCTGCGGCCCACGGCCGGCCAAGAAGAGCGTCGTCGGTTCGCCCCCTTGCTCGAGAAAACGGGCGAAGCCGCGCAGCAGCACGGGGAGTCCCTTGTACGGGACGAGGCGTCCCACGAAGAGCACCCGACGACCGGTGGCGGCGCGCCACGTTTCGGGAAGGGGTGCGGCTGCTGGACTCGGGTCGGTCGGCGCCCGGGATAGTCCGAGGCGATCGGGGTCGACCCCTTTGCGTATCACCCGCACCTTGGCGAGATGTCGGGAGAGCACGGGGGAGTCCCGGGCGTAGCCGAGACTGTTGGAGACGACGACGCTCGCTCGATCGAGCGCCGGGTGAGCCGAGGTCGCGCGGTAGGCTCCTTCCACGAACCGCGAGATGGCAGGTCGGCCGATGTGCGCATCCATGTGGTAGGTGAGGACGAGCGGCACTCCCGCCGCCTTGGCGCGGACGGCGAGCGGCCGTTCCACCGTGGGGAACGGCATGTGGAGGTGGAGCAGCGAAGAGTCGGCGACCGATCGCTCCACCTCGTGCATCGCTTGACGACCGTGGACCACGGGACGCTCGAACAGCTCGAAGGCGGGCAGCGTCGCGAGCTCGGCCCGGCCGGTCGGCACGGGGGACGCCGTCGGGTCCCAGCGCACCCGGGTCGTGAGGATGCGGACCGGAACCGACTCCGAGAGCCCCCGGGCCACCTGGTAGGCGTACTCCTCGGTGCCGCCGCGGTAGGTGGGGGGCAACGGTACGAAGGTGGTGATGCGAACCATGACGGGCCGGCTACGGCGGTGGGGCCTGGGGTCCCGTGCCCGCGAACCGGGTCAGGAGCCGCTGCAGCGCCGGGAGCGGTCGGCCCACGGCGCGTTCGAGGAATCGGCAGAAGATGAGGTCCCCCCGCTCCACGCTCTTGGTCGCGAAGGTGGCTCCGAGGAAGAGGAGAACGCCCACGCCGTAGAGCGGGAACACCACCCACGACGGGGCTCCGAGCCACCCGATGAAGAAGAAGAGCGGCAGGCCCACGCCCACCGTCACAAGGAGCGGAGCTAGGAGGGTGCGGTGGAGCGGACTGATGCGGTAGGCGACGTAGAGGCCCGCGAGGCCGCTCACGGGGTAGGCGACGCGAGCGGCGCTCCAGGCGATGGCCGCCCCGGTGAGGCCCGAGCCGGGGATGAGCGCGAAGGAAAGCGCGGTGTTCATGCCGGCGGAGAGTACGGCGGTGAACAGAAGCCACCGCGTCATGCCGAGGCCGGCGAGGCAGGAGTTCACGGGGCCGACGGCCACCGAGATGAGCGAGCCGACGGTGATGATCACTAGGGCGAGGCTTCCGGTGGCGTAGGCCGTGCCGTAGACGGCGACCAGCGAGGCCGTGGGGAGCGCGACGAAGAGGAGGAAGAGCGGCACCGTGACGAGGAGGATCCAACGCGTGGAGGTCACGAAGGTGCTTCGGATCGAAGCGAAGTCGCGCGTGCTCTGCAAGCGTGCCGTCACGGGGAGGTAGATGTACGTGAGCGCTCCGTTCGCCGCCAAGAGGAGCCGTCCGAGGGTGATCGCCCCCGAGTACACGCCCACGACCGCCTCGGAACGGTAGACGCCGAGGATGAGCGTGTCGATGTACGCGGTGACGTACGAAAGGGTCGTTACCCCCCAGAGGGCGAGGGAGAGGCTCATCATTCCCGCCGGGATCGCGTGCGCCACTGGCCCCTCGAATGGGACGTGCTTCGGGAGGCGGCGCACCGTGTACACGGCGAGCGCGGTGAAGGAGATCGCGTTCGAGATCGTCCAGGCGTAGAGCGCGCCCGCCAAGTGGAGGTGGAACCGGAAGAAGATGAGCACGAACACGACGAACGCCGCCGGCTGGACCACCTGGTTGAACCAGGCGTTCGGGCCAGCGTCCTCGAACCCCTGGAAGATCGAGGCGAGCAGCGTCGAACCCAGGGTGAAGCCGACCGTCACCGACAGGAGCTGGAACACCTCGGTGAGCGGGCCCGCGGTGCCGGCCCCGAACAGCGTGGCCAGCGGCTGGGCGAGGAAGTAGACGAGCGTCGAGCCGAGGACCGCGGCAACAGCGGTGAGCCCCGTGACCCATCGGATCACCTTGCGGCGCACGGCCGGGTCCTTCGTGTTCGCCAGCACCCGTGCGGTCGCCTGGTGGAGGCCCAGCAGTGCCACGAGCGCGAGGAGGCCGGTGAGCGCGAGCCCGATGCTGAACGCACCGAACCCCGTGGGGCTCAGGTACCGCGCGGTGGTGACCCGACCGATGAAGCTGAGCAGGAAGAGTAGGATCGTTCCGATGACGAGAATGGAGGTGCCGCGCCCGATGGAATCGAGAGCCTCGAAACCTCGTTCCTCCTCGCTAGTCACGGACTCCCCGGCGGGCCCCGCTCAGCCTTCGTCCTATAAAAACTGCCCGTCGACCCGGACCCACACCTATACGGACGTATCCCTGTCTCTTCCCTCGACCGAAAGGAACGAGTTGGCGGGACCCTGTCACGCGCCCGCCGCGGCGGTCGAGTTGGGCTGCGAGGCTTCCACCACCGAGCGCACGACGCCCAGGCCGCGCTCCGCGAGCCGATGCGCGTCCTCGGCCGTCCGGCTTTCCGCGAAGACCCGCACGAGCGGCTCGGTCCCGGACGGCCGCACGAGGATCCATCCCTCCGGGAAGAACGCCTTCACCCCGTCGATCGTCACGAGGTGGTCCGCGCTCGCCTCGAACTCCCGTCGGGCCGCCTCCACCACTACTTCCTTGAGTCGCTGGGGGGTCGCGAGTTTCGTCTTCACGACCGTGTACTTTGGGAGCTCCGCGACGAGCGCGGAGAGCGGCCGGTCGGAACGGGCGAGGAGCTCGAGCATCACGGCCGAGCTCATCGGGCCGTCCGGCGCGTTCTGGTGCGCGGGCCAGTAGTAGTGCCCGTTCTCCTCCCCGCCGAACGCTGCCTTCTCCTCCTCTATGCCGACCGCCACGGGGAGCGAGCCCGACCGGGTGACGACGAGCCGCCCACCGTCCGAGGCCACGACGTCGGCGATGCAGCTCGAGCTCGTCACGCTGGTGACGATCGTGGCGCCGGGCTGCTGCGCGAGCGCGTACCGTGCGAAGAGCGCCAGGGAGACCTCGCCAGGGACGTACTGCCCCTTCTCGTCCACGAAGGCGATCCGGTCGGAATCCCCGTCGTGGGCGACGCCGACGCTCGCGCCCGTCTGGACGACCGTCTTCTTGAGGTCGGGCAGGTTCTCGTCGCTCGGTTCGGAGGGGCGACCGGGAAACGCACCGTCGGGGTTCGCGTTGAGCGTCACAAGCTTCGCGCCCAGGGTCCGGAAGAGCGGCGGGCTCGAGACCGCGCTCGTGCCGTTCCCGCAGTCCAGCACGACACGGGCCGCGGCCCTCGCGATGGAGGGACGGTCCACGTGGGCGATGATCGAGCGAAGGTAGCGGTCGAGCCCCATCTCGTCGCGGCGGGGCGTCCCCGTCCGGTTCCAGAGCACCGGTGCAAAGCTCCGGGCACGGAAGTGCCGCTCGACCTCCCGCTCCGCTTCGGGGGGAAACTCGAGGCCCGTCTCGGAACAGAACTTGATCCCGTTGAACTCCACCGGATTGTGGGAAGCCGTGACCATGAGCCCCGCGCGGGCCCCTAGGGCTCGGACGTTGAACTGCAGGCAGGGCGTGGGCATCGGTCCGAGCTCGATCGGGTCGAAGCCGTGCATCTGGAGCGTTCCGGAGAGGATGCGGGCGATCCCTGGGCTCGTGAATCTGAAATCCCGTCCGATAAGCACCTGACCGGAGCCGGTGAGGAACGTGGCGAACGCCGCGGCAATGTCGGCGGTGAACTGGGGAGTGTACAGTTCCCCGACGATGCCCCGAATCCCATCGGTGCCGAACAAAGGTGCTAGGGCAGGGTCGCTCATCCCGGTAGGAGTAGCTCGGCGCCTCGAGGATGTATAGCTTACGGAGGCAGCGCGGTCGAACGGCCGGACCGAAGCCGCCCTCGCACCGGACGCCCCGACCTACTGCGTGGCCAGGTCGCGTTCGGCTTCCCGAACCGAACTTCCGCGGTCGCTGAATCTGATCCCGGGAACCTCAGGCGGGTCTCGGATGACCGTGCCCGCGAGACCGTTCGCGTTCATGAACAGCATCTCGAGTTCGATCCCCGGCGCGGCGAGCAGCGAGCGCAGGAATCCTCGTCCGGGGGTGATCGTCGCCTCCTTGGGCTCGAACATGAAACCGCCCGAATGGCTCGCCAGCGCCCCGGCCGTCTTCACCGGCGCGGCGCCTCGCGGGAGCCATTGCGGCTCCGAGAGGAGCAGCTGGATGGCGGAGTTCGTTCCGCGGAGGAACAGCTCGGTCGGCGGCTGGACCGCCGTGCTCGGGCGGGCGGACGGCGGGAAGGTGACGACCATGGCGTTCCCGGAGTCGGCCGTGGCCCCCGAGGGGAATACCGCGTCGATCTCCGTCGGGGTCGAGCGTAGGACGAGCGAGGCGGAGATCTCCGTCCCGGCCATTCGATCCATGAGCAGTTGCGCCTCGACCCGTCGGGACCGATCCGCGATGACCACGAGGTCTCGGCCGCCGTGGACGAAGCAGGCGGAGAGTACCTCGCGGGCGAGGGAGGAGTTGGCCTGGGAGCGAACCGGAGAGTAGGCGATCCGGCCGCGGGCCCGGCGGAGGATCGTGACGAAGATACGGGCACCATCCCGGACCGCACGGAGTTTCGCCACGCCGATCCGGTCGGAGTACGGGATAGGGATCTGTACGACGGGTACACCCGAACGGTACGCCCCGAGGAACAGCTCCGCCTCGATCTCGAATCCCACGGAGTGGAGCCGCTGGTCGGCCCCCGACTGGAGGTCGAGCCCCCAGAATCCGCTGCACAGGTCGAGCACCGTGTGGCCGCTCACCTGGCCGGCGACGTAATTCAGGAAGGCGTTGCCGGCGCGGTGAATCATGTCGCGGATCGCCACTGGCTTGTCCCGCAGCGGCTGGCGGACTCCCACCACGAGACCCGCACCCGAGCGCAACAGCTCGAGGACGCGGCCCACCATCTCACCGGGATAGGTCGAATCGGCGTCGAGAACCACGACGTGGCGCACGCCCGCGGCGCGCAGCCACGCGAGCGATTCCCGGATCGCCCCTCCCTTCCCCGAGCTCCGCTGGTGCAGGACAGGAATGTCCAGTTCCCGGGCCACCTCCAAGGTGCGGTCCGTCGAACCTCCGTCGACGACGAGCGGCCGAATCCTCCAGCCCGCGGCGAGGAGCGGACCGAACGCGATCTGACGGAACGTGGTGGCAAGTCCCCCCTCCTCGTTCAGCGTAGGAAGAACGACGGCTACGTCCACGCCGCGGAAGCTCTCGGGGTCCGGATTGGGGAGCGCGAGCCGCTCGAGGCGAGAAAGTCGGGGAGTAGGTGCAGTGCGCATAGATATGGGTCCACGCGTAGGAGCTCGAGGTCATAAACGTTGCCTGTCGCGCAGAAACGGCGCGGCCCTTGGGGGGGGTTTGAACCGGGCCTCAGTCGTTCAGGACGCTCTCCGAGCCGCTCAGCACTTCCGCGACCTCGGGGCGTATGACTTCGGTCGGGAGGGGCCGGTGCTCGGCGAGCGCCGTCCGTATTGCGGTCTGGCTCGTTGCCAGGCGGTCGCTCGCGGGGTGGTGGCAGGTCTTGGTGGTCGCCATCCAGCCGCAGCGGCGGCAGTAGAACGTCTCCTCGTACCGAAGCGGGACGATCCCGATCGGGAGCTCGTCGAAGATCCGATGGGCACCGTAGGGGTCGTAGATCCCGAGGACGCCCGCCTGGTCGCGACCTACGATGTAGTGGCTGCAGCCGAAGTTCTTCCGGATGATCGCGAGGAAGAGCGCGGCGCGGGGTCCGGCGTACCGCATGGTCATCGACAGGGAGGCGAGGAGGACCCGCTCGGGCGGGTAGTAGGAGGCGACCAACCGCTCGTAGGCGCGTAGGATGATCGCGGGCTTGTAATCCCCCTTCTTGAGCCGCCCGACCACCGGGTGGATGAGCAGTCCGTCCACGTCCTCCCGTTCGAGGGTGAGTCGCTGGAGGTACTCGTGCGCGGTATGCGGCGGGTTCCGGCACTGGTAGGCGGCCACGGAGTTCCATCCGAGCTCGTGGAACTTCTCTCGCACCTGGCGCGGGGTGAGCTCGGGAACCGACGGCGGAATGGCCATCGGGTCGAGGAGATCGACCTTTCCGGAAAGGATCGTAGGACCCTCCCTCGCGAGGTCGGCGATGTTGGGGTGGTCCGCGCGGGTCGTACCGTACACGGCCTCGGCGACCACGTTCCGGTCCCATGGGAACTTCTCCTCGAGATGCAGCAAGGCCCGTAGCCCACTCGAGGGGTGGCGCAAGGCTACCGTTTCACCCGGGCGCACCGCGCTGGAGAGGGCTTCGCCCGCGCTCCCGGCGGGGGCGAGGAAGATCGGGATGGTCCACGGCAGGTCGGAGCTGAGCCGCTTCTTCGAGACCACCGACGCGAACTCCTCGCGTCCCTGGAATCCCTCGAGCGGGCTGTAGGCTCCGTCGGCGATTTGCATGATGTCGTAGGCCTGGTCGATCGTCGCCTCGAGCTGCGGGAGCTCGTCGAACTCCTCGCGACGGCGGGTGAGCTCGGGTCCCGCGAGGGTCCGTTCGATGAGCTTTCCGCCGTGAGGGGGTGGGATCATGGCCGTCGAAGGCCGAAGAGCGGTCCGCCTTAAGGTTGGCCAGTCAAAGCCGCGACTAGACGCTCGCGCCCTGCAGATTCACCAGAAAGATCCCTTGGGGAGCGACGATCCAAGTTTGGGGCAGAGCAGAGGCCCCGAACTGGCTGACGGTGGGCGTCGGCGTCCCGCCGGACCAATTCCACACGGTGGCGGAGGTGGCGCTCTCGAACAATCCGGGGAAGACGAGCTTGAGTCCCTCGGTGAGGTTCGTGTTGACGATCAGCAGCGAGGTGCGGCTGCCGTTCTGCACCTCGAGGGAATAGGTTCCCTCGACCGTCTCCCCGAGATCGGAGCCGTGGATGGTGCCCTGGGTCAGATTCTCGAGGATGGTCGAATACAGCGTGTACGTGGGCCGGGCGGCGCCGCCCGTCAGGAGCATGGCGTACGGAAGATTCGAGTCGAGGTCGGCGAGGTCGAAGTAGAAGAGCCGGCTGACGTTGACGAGGGCGGCGGAGACCACCCCCGCGGCCACGAACACCGCGTCCGGATAGGTGCTGAGGAAGCCGCGGTAGCTCCCCCCGAGTGCTCCGTTGAACTCGTCCACGAAGACGGAGAGGTTGCAGGACGGGCACGCGGCGTGCACGAGCGCGACGGTGGGCGCGTAGTTGCCCGGGAAGTTGTTGGGGTTCGCGAGGTTGGCGTAGAAGCTTTGCAACGAGCTCAGGGAGGTACCGTTGCCGCCGGGATAGGCATGGTAGGCCACGGCCGAGAGGTACGGGCCCGCGATCCGGGAGACGTTCTGGATCCATCCCGCCCCCGAGCTCCCTCCGACCGCCGACTCGATCCCGATGAGCCGGATCTTCGGGTCGACGATGCGAAGCGCCTTCGCGTAGCTGACCACCTCCTGGGCGTAGTGCAGCGGGGTCGTGCCGAACTGGTCGGAGGTTTGCCAGTGCGCCCACGGGATGCCGAAATGGGCCCAGAGCTGCGGCTCGTTCCCGATGGCCCAGTACGTGGGATGGAAGCCGAGCACCTGCTCCACGTACTCGACGGTCGAGACGGCGATCACCGTGTTGTTCAGCTCGGCCGGCACCATCATCACCGCCTGGCAACGGGTCCATTGGCACCAGCTCACGAACTCGGCGTCGGTGAAGCCGAGAGCCTGCTGCGCCATCCCGGAGTTGGTGTAGGTGATCCCCTGGACCTGGTCGGTGGCCTCCCCTTGGGGTGTGAACCGGAACAACGTGAGCGGTGTCGAGTTCACACGAGCCGACAGCACCCCTGGCCCGACGCCCACATCGTGCACGTTGACGCCGAAGAACCCGGGGCCGAGCGTGCCGACCGGGCCGCCCAGCGACACGGTTGCCGGCAGCGCGTCGAACTTCTCGGTCACGCGGTCCGGTCGGAGCTCGATAGTGGCTACGATCACCACCAAGGCGACGGCGATCGCGAACGGGACCAGCACCCGGGGCTGCTTCCACCGTCGGAGCCGGGTGCGGGACCGCTGACTCATGCGTCCAAAGAAGAGCCTCCTTAGTCTCATATATCACCTCGCATCGCATCGACGGTGGAAGGCCCTCCACTCCTGGGGACGAGCGCCTATGGACCAGTCCGGACGATCACGGGCTTGATGTCCTTGGGCCGTGGAGTTGAGCTCGCGATGGCGAAGATCGGCCGGCAACTGGGGTGAGCGTCACGACCGCTAGCGAGACCGGCTCACGCCGGCGCCTACTGCTGATCGGTCTCGATTCAGCGTCGCCAGAGTATCTGTTCGATCGTTGCCGGCCGGTGATGCCGAACCTCGCCCGGGTGATCTCGGCGGGGGTCCGGGGGCCGCTCCGAACCACCGATCCCCCGATCTCCATCCCGGCCTGGCCGGTGATGTTCACGGGCGTGGACCCCGGAACCCTCGGACTCTACGGGTTCCGCCACCGGCTCAACCACTCCTACCACCAGACCTACGGGCCCGCGTCCAACACGCTGCCGGTGCCACCGATGTGGCAGATCTACTCGGAACGGGGTCGGAGGGTGTGCGTGATCGGCATGCCGCCCAGCTACCCGCCGCCGCCGGTGAACGGCATCTCGATCTCGGACTTTCTCACCCCCGCCGGGGCGCAGGACACGACGCACCCGCCCGAGCTCGCCGCCGAGCTCGACCGAAGATTCGGCCCCTACGTCTTTGACGTCACCTTCCGTGCGAGCGAGCGGGCGCAGCTTTACCACGAGATCGTCACGATGACGCAGCGGCGCTTCGCGGTGGCCGAGGAACTGTTCCAGCGCGAGCCGTGGGACCTCTTTGCGATCCACGAGGTAGGCACCGACCGGCTGCACCACGCCTACACGAAGTACTTCGACCCGAAGCACCGCGCGTACGAGCCCAACAACTCCTTCGAGCACGTGCTGCTCGACTACTACCGCATCATCGACCAGTGCGTAGGACGGCTCCTCGCGATCTCGGGGCCGGAGGTCATCGTGGGGGTCCTCTCCGACCACGGAAGCATGCCCATGGAGGGGTGCTTCTGCATCAATCAGTGGCTCGCCGACGAGGGATTCCTCTCGGTGCCCACCGAGCTCGAGCGGGGAACCCCGCTCGAGAAGGCCGGCGTGCGCTGGTCCTCCACCCGCGCCTGGGGCGCGGGTGGCTACTACGCTCGGATCTTCTTCAACGTGAAAGGACGGGACCCCCAGGGGATCGTCGCCCCGGGCGAGCTGCCAGCGCTCCGGGCCGACTTGGAGAGTCGCCTGGCGAAGCTTCGACGGCCGGACGGCACACCGTTCCCGGTCCGGATCCTCGACCCGGAGCAGCTCTACCACGAGGTGCGCGGGGACCCTCCCGACCTGATGGTCTACTTCGATGAGCTCCGGTGGCGCTCCGCGGGCACGATGGGACACCCCACGAACTTCCTCGACGAGAACGACACGGGACCCGACGATGCGGTGCACGCGATGAATGGAGTGTACCTCTGGTTCGACCCCTTGCGACCCGACGAGCGCGAGGGCGGGCCGCTCGAAATGGTGGACGTGCTTCCGACGCTGCTCGACTACGTCGGTGAGGCGCTCCCGAAGCACCTGCAGGGGAAGGTCGTCCGAAGTGTAATGCCCGGCGGCGGACCCCTCAGCGCGCGTGGCCCGGGTGGCGCTGCGGATCAGTCGTAGCCCCAGGAGCGCATCCGCGGATCCCGGAGCGGGGGCCGCGACTCCCCGGCGCGAAGTCCGGCTCTCACCGCGATCTCGGACTCGTCCCGGAGCCCGAAGACCGTGTGGAGCGCATCGCTACGCGCGCCGCCGGTGACCACCTCGGGCACGGTGGAGTCAGGGTCGGCCGGGGAGCTCCACCGGCGGACATCCCCGACGTACGTGTCCAAGATGTACTTCGCGCCGTCGACGTACGCCGCGATGAGGCGGTGGTTCCAGCGTTGCGTCGCCCCAATCCCCGTGAGCGAGAGGTTGGGGTCGGAGGCCGGCCCCCCTTCGCAGTAGATGGGCGAGTTGGGCGCCGGCTCAGTGGCGAACGGGACGGTAGCGAACCCCCGCTCATCGAACGGTGGACGGCCCAGCGAGACTGCCTTGAGCCAGGAGGGCAGCTCGCACAGCGAGGTGAACCGTTCCACGCGCTTCGGGAGGCTCGTCCCCTGGGGCGGCGAGACGACGAGAGGTACGCGCGTCACCGAGTCGGTGGCGCCGCATCCGTGGTAGACGTTACCCCCCTCACAGAACGACTGGCCGTGGTCCGCGGTAACGATGACCCACGTTCTTTCCCGAAGCCCGCGACGCTCGAGCGAGGCCAGCACGGCGCCGACCTTGCGGTCGGCCTTGGCGATGCTCGCCCGGTACCACTGCTCGATCGCGCCCCACGGCGCGCGCGCCCTGAGCTCCGGCACGGCGAGGAGGTAGAAGCGAGGGACGGTCGCGAACGCACGGTCCAGGGCGCTTCGCGCGCCGTCGACCGGGACCGCTTCGTACGGCTCGTGGGGGTCGACCAGGTTGAGGAACGCATGGAACGGAGAGGAGGAGCCCGCGCCGTCGAGCCACCGGTCGAACGCCGCGACGGTGAGGTCGTTCGACACGAGACGCTTGAACGCAATCTCGGCCCGATAGTTCGGAAACGTGATCGGAAGGGCCGAGATGGGCCACCGGGCCATCGCCCCTCGGACCGGTCCGGAGTAGAGGAGCGGCGTCCCGCCGAACCACCGGTTGGTGGTCGTCCGATCCCGATCGGACATCGCGCCAACGGGGCAGTACCGCGTTGCGTACCCCTCCTCGAGACCGTACCCGGCGATGAGGTGCACCTCCTCCGAGAAGAGGCCCGTCGCGTACCCCCTCCGGGTGAGCCAGCTGGCGATGGTCGGCTCGGCCACGGTTCCCGACTGGAAGGTCCTCCGACCGTGCACCCACGGGTAGACCCCGGTAAACATCGACATGTGCGAAGGCACGGTCCAGTTGCCGGGGGCGATCGCGTGATCGAACTGGCAGCCTTCGGCCGCGATGCGAGAGATGTTGGGGGTTTCGGCAGGAGGCCCGCGAGCCTGGGCGAGCATCGAGACGGCCCTCGCGGAGTCCAGCACGACGACGACGATGTTCTCGGCAATCGCCGCGCCGCTCACGTGTTCCAACTCGTCGGGCAGCCTCTGAGTGCCGCCGTCGCGCGAAATGATGGACGGCTGAGTACATAGGATGGAGTTCCATCAAGACGTCGAAACCGCAAGCGAGGTGGCCCTCGAGGCGAGCTTGCCAACTTCAGGTTGAATCCCCTCGAGCCGGCCCCCTCGTGGAGCTAACCGAGCCCGCAACAGGTCGCGCCGCAGACCACGATTCCGCGCTTGCGCGATCCGGAAGGAGCAACTTCGCCGGCGTCCGGGAGGCGATCTGAGACGAGCGGTTGAGCCGGGCGCAAGCCGCTTATGCGGCATCGCAGCTCTTTACCTTGCCAAGATGTCCGGCCAGCCCCCCGACAACGAAGTCTCGTTCGCGCGACGCCCGTTGCTAGCGCGGGGGCCGGGTGCCCTCCCGTCAACGCGCGAGGGGTGAGGGCGACAGCGTGTCGTCCGACGCCTCCCCGGGCGGAAACTCCTCCGCTCGTCCCCCGAACATCCTGACCATCGTGCTCGACTGCGCGCGAGCCAAGAACTACGCTATGAGCGGCGGGGGCCACATCGCGCAGACGCCGGTGCTGGATTCCTTGGTCGCGCGGGGAACCGCCTTTCCCCGGGCGGTCTCGGCCTCGAACTGGACCCTTCCGTCCCACTTCTCCCTGTTCACTGGGACCTACCCGAACGTCCACGGACGTCGGACGTTCCAGGAGCCCAGCACGCCGCTCGTCACCTCGGCCTCGGCGCTGCGCGAAGCGGGCTACCATACGGCCATCTTCACCGAGAACGTCTACCTCGTGGGCGGAGTCGGTCTCGAGGAGGGGTTCGACCTCCAGAGCTCCGCCAAGGCCGGGATCTCGGAGGAGGAGAAGACTTTCGTGAACGGCCTTGTCGGCCGCGCCAAGTTCCTGTACTCGGCCCGCACGCGCGAGCTCCTCTCGCGCCTGCCACCCCTCATTGCCCCATTGTCGTGGTTGTTCCATTCGCAGGAGGTCGCGTTCAAAGAGGAGGTCTGCGGCGACTTCACCCTGGACCGTTTTGCCGCCTGGCTCGAGCAGCGGCCGCAGGACCGACCGTTCTACGCTTTCTGCAATCTCGTCGACACGCACGACCCCTACGAGCTCGAACCCGACGGCGAACCGCTGAGCTTCGTGGACCGTGCCTACCTGTTCGCTCCCCGATACTACCTCCTGGCCGTTCCCGGTATCCAGGCTCGCGTAAAGTGGCCGGCGCTCGTCCGAGGGTACATACGGTCGATCGAGGCGGCCGATCGCAAGTTGGGCCGGCTGCTGCAACTGCTGCGCGCCCACGGCGAAGAAGACCGCACCCTCCTCGTAGTTACTTCCGATCACGGGCAATCTTTCGGGGAGGGAGGCAACGCGTTCCACGGTTGCGGCGCCACGGATTCGGTCACCCGTGTGCCGTTGGTGGTCGTGCCACCGGAGGGGACGACGCTCCCCAAGCGAGTTGAACGTTGGGTGAGTCTCTGCGAGGTCGACTCCTGGCTTCGGTCGACCGCCTCGGGGTCCCCCCCGTTCGACGATGATGGGCGCGCGCCCCCGCCCCACCGGCGGGGCGACGCCTACGGCGGCGTTGTCTATTCTGAGGGCGCACCGGTCTCTGACCTCATCCGCTCGCTCCGGGGTATTCGTGTCGACCAGTCGTGGAACCATCGGTTGCTCGCGGCTTACCGGGGGAACGAGAAGTTCGTGATCGACCTGGACACGTCGGAGCTGTTCCGCTGGACAATGGACACCGACCCGGACCCCGTGCCACCTACCCGGCTCTCGGGAATGGA
>JAKIWX010000003.1 GCA_022749845.1 Thermoplasmata archaeon | reverse complement strand
GTGGCTCCGCGCGGCCGCGAACCCGCGTCCCCTGAGCTCCTCGAGGAGACGGCCCAGCGAAGGTGGCTCCACGAGCTCGAGCACGGCCGCGAGCCGGTTCGGTTCGTAGGCGAACGGCGCGTCCGCCCCGCTCTCCTCCTTCCACCGAGCGAACAATCGGGAGAGTGCGAGGGGGTCGGAGGCCGTGTTCGGCACGGCGAGGCCTCCGAGGAGAGCGCCGTCGAAGATGGGTCCGGTCCAGAGCGGGCCGAACGGTCCGGTTCCCCCGAGCGGGGGTCCGGCCGCCGGGTCGCCTCCGACGAGGCCGACCGGGTCAGCCTCGGTCCCGTCGCCCGGAGGGAATTCCGCGTAGACGCGAAGGTGATGGCCGAGGACGTAGGCGAGCCGGAGGTGGACCCTGCGTCCGCGCGCGCGGGCGGTCCGGGCGAGCACGGCGATCAGGATGCGGAGGCCGCCCTCCGGCCCGAGCCAGCCGCGGACGGGTCGCGCGCCATACTTCCTCTCGCAGACCGCCGGCTGGGGGCCCGCGAGCACCATGAGGTCGGTGGCCGTCACCCCGAGGAGACCGTCCGGCGCGAGCGAGCGGAGCGCGGAGTCGAGAAACGGCAGCGGGGATCCGTACGGGTCGAGTTCGACGTAGTCGTACCCCGAACCGGGCGGATCGAGCCGGGCATCGGCACGGAGTGCCGAGGCTCCGCGCCCCGCGAAGGCCGCGGCGTTGCGCGCGAGCACCTCGAACGCTACCGGGTTCGCCTCGGTGAGATCGAGGTGCCCGAGCGCCGGGCTCTCTGCCAGGAGCCTCAGGCCGCGAACTCCGGTCGCCGCGAGCATCTCCCACGCCCGCACCCTCCGCCCCCGGGCCGAGGCCCAGGCACTGAGCACCGCGACGCCGATGTCGCGGTCGATCGCCATCGCGGGGTTGTAGAACACGGCGGCGCGGCGCGCGGGGCCGCGCTTGGAGGGCGCCGGCGGAAGGAGGAGGTCGGTCCCTCCCTCGCGGGCGGGTCGGACGCCGGCTAGTGAGCCCGGCCCGTGAGCAGCTTCACGATCTTGAAGGCGAGCAGGTTCTTGTTCACCGGCGTCACCTCGAGCAGACGTAGCTCATCCCTCCGGCGGATGTCCTGGAGCAGCGGGTTCCGCGACTTCTTGTGGAGCGTCATCACGATCGACTTGTCGGCGTCGAGCGTGTCGACGACGGAGTGCGTGAACGGCTCGCTCTCGACCTCCATCTTGCCCACTTCGTCGATGACGATGACGTCGGCGCTCTCGCGGGCCTCGGCGAGCGAGCGCACGCCGAGCCCCTCGAGGGCGCCCAAGTTCACGCCGTACCGCCCCGATCGGACGCGGGACTTGAGCGACTCGTGGGCGAACACCTCGTGCTCCTTCGTGAGCCAGTTCGTGATCTGGAACCCCGAGCGCCGGTGGTGATCCTCGATGGGCTCCGTCACCATGCCGCCCACCCGGATGCCCTCCTGCTCGAGGAGCTGGATGATGCGCAGCAGCGTCTGGGTCTTGCCGGACCCGGGTAGGCCGGTGATGCCGATCTTGACAGGGGCTGCAAGGCGTCGAGGCACAGCTAGAAACTCCGTTGGACGGTTCCTTAAGGCCCGAGGGAATAAGAGGGTTCGTGCGCCGCGCGTCGAACGTGCTACACCGCCGCACCCTCGCCCAGCCCGTCGCGGTTTCGGGCCGGGTCTACCCGCCGCGCGAGGACACGTGGCTCCTCGCTCCCTTCGCCGCCTCCGCGAAACCTGGCGAACGGGTGATCGAGGTGGGCGCGGGTTCGGGCGAGCTCTCGGTACGCGCGGCGGAGACAGGCGCCTTCGTCGTTGCCACCGACCTCAACCGAACCGCCCTCGAAGCGACCCGCGCTCTCGCCCGCGAGCACGGCGTGCAGGTGGCGCTCCTCCTCACGGACCTAGCGAGCGGGACGCGTGGGTTTCACCGCGTGCTCGCGAACCCCCCCTACCTCCCGAGCACGGGATCCCTCGAGAGTGAGAACCGCGCGGACCGGCTCGCCCTCGACGGGGGCCGCGACGGCTGCCGCGTGACGGCCCGGCTCCTCCGCGAGATGCCCGCGCGACTACTCCCCGGGGGCGCGTTCTACCTGCTCGTCTCCTCCCTTCAGCATCCCGGCCGCATCGCGCGGCTGCTCGCTACCTGGCGATCGGACGTCGGCCCCGTGCGTTGGGTTGCCGAGCGCCGGCTCGAGGGAGAGCGACTGTTCGTGGTCGAGCTTCGGCGGACTACCGCCACAGCGCCCGGGAGCCGGGCTGGGGCGAGCGCCGGCGACGGAGGTGGGCGACGTAGAAGCGGCGGTCGCGCCGGCCCGGGCGGACGGGGACGGCGCGGATCTCCTGCACCTCGAGCGCGGACTCGAACGCTGCGGTGAGGTCGCCTACCGACAGACGGTAGGGTGGGCCGATCTCGTCGTTCTGATCCTCCCGGGCAAACACGATGGTCAAGTAGTCCCCGCCGGGCTTGAGGACCCTCGCGAGTTCGGCCGCGTACTGCTTGCGTCGGGCGGGGGAGAAGGTGTGGAACAGGCCGATGTCCGTAACCAGGTCGGCCCAGCCGCGAGGGAACGGGAGCTTGAGCGCCGAGGCCACGCGAAAGCGTGCTCTCCGCTTCCGCCGCCCGGCCCGCCGGGTAGCGACCGCCACCGCCGAGGGAGAGAAGTCGATGCCGTGGGCGTCGTATCCTTGCTTTGCGAGCCAGAGGGCGAGGGTGCCGGCACCCGAACCCACGTCGAGCGACCGTCCCCGCGCCACCCGTCGCGCGCGGACAGCGTCCGCCACGAACGGGGGGGGCTTCTCGGAGAACCAAGGGTGCTTGTGGTAGTCGGTGGTCCGGTACGTCCGTTCGAACCGCGCGCCCAACCGTTCCACGGGCCCGGACCCGCGAGGGCGTCCAGCGGAACTGCGATCGCGTCCCGGAACGGCCCGTCGGGCCGCCCTACGCATCCGCTCGCTCCAGGTGCCGAGCGATAGCCTCGAAGAACCAGCGTCCCCCTCCCGGCCCCTCGGCCCCATCGCGCCGGGTCCAGTCGGGTTCGAGACGGCGGTAGAAGCCCCGTTCGGGGTGCGGCATGAGACCGACGACGTTGCCCTCAGGGTTCGTGAGCCCCGCGACATTGACGGGGGAACCGTTCGGATTCCAGGGGTAGCTCGCGAGCTCGCCCTGCGGGTCCACCCAGCGGAACGGCACCTGACCCGCTTCGGCAAGGTCCCGCAGGCGTGACTCCGTGTCCCCGGCAAGGAACAGCCGCCCCTCGCCGTGGGCGGATGGAGCGTACAGACGACGACCCGGGGCTTGCCCGCGCAGCGGTGCGAAGTTCCCTCCCTCCCAGCGAAGGAAGGTGGGCCGACACTCGAAATGACCGGATTCGTTCGGCATCAGGGCAGCCTCCGGCGGCCCGAGCCGGCCACCGGGCCGCCCCGGCAGGAGCCCGAGCTCGGTGAGCACCTGGAAGCCGTTGCAGATGCCGACGAGGAGGCCACCCGCGCCCAGGTAGCTCTCGAGCTCCGGTCCGATCGCGGCCCGAGTCCGGGCCGCGAGGATCGCCCCGGCCCGGACGTAGTCCCCTCCGCTAAACCCGCCGGGCAAGAACAGCGCGCGAAAGTCGGAGAGACGGCGGCGCTCGGAAGGGCCCACGTCCCGGCCCTCGAACTGCTTCAGGTGGACGACCTCGGGGGACGCTCCCACACCGGCGAGAGCGACCGCGAGCTCTCGGTGACAGTTGGTCCCTTCGATGCTCAGGATCGCGACAGGGAGGCGTCCGGAGCCGCTCACGGCGCGGCGAGCCGCGACGCGGCCTTAACCGTTCACAACGGGGAGGCTGCGCGACTCCACGGTGCTCATCGCAAGGCCCCGTAGCTCCTCCACGGAGAGGGGCACGGGGGCTGGCGTCTCGGGCCCGACGAAGAACGGGCGGCGGCGCCGTATGGCCTCTTCAAAGGAGGGAAGGAGCTCCTCGGGCGAGGCATGCGCGCGTAGGGCCGGGTACAGGTCGACGAGCCCCGCGTTGGTCATCAGGCAGCCCTTGAGCCGACCGTCGGAGGTGAGGCGGAGACGGTGGCAGGCCATGCAGAAGGCCGGGTTCTCGACCGGCTGGACCACTTCGACCACCGCCGGGGCACCGTCGAACTCCAGGGTGTAGCGGGGCCGGTCGTGGAGGCGGTTGTGGTCCACACGGAACGCCCGACTCGCGGCGTCGGCGGTAAGGCGTCCCAGCTCCGAGTGGAGTTCCCGGTAGATGCCGGGGTCAACGCGGCCGCTCACGTTCTCGAACTCGATCACTTGGACCCAAGCGCCGACCGACTGGGCAAACCTCACGACGGAAGAGACGGGGGACTCCTTCCCGTTCGGGCGCTCGAGGGCGACTACGTTCAGCTTGACGGGAGCGAGGCCCGCGGCGATCGCGGCGCGGATCCCCGCGAGGGTCCGTTCGAGCCCGTCGACGCCCGTGAGCGCGCGGTACTCCTCGCGCTCGAGGCTCGGCAGGCTCACGTTGACCCGGTCGAGCCCCGCGGCTCGGAGCGTCCCGGCGAGCTCGACGAGCTTGAGCCCGTTCGTCGTCATCGAGAGCTCCTCGACGTGGGGTCGGATCCGGGTCACGATCTCGGGCAGGTCGGTGCGCAGCGTGGGCTCGCCTCCAGTCAGCTTGACGCGGCGGATGCCGGCGAGGGCCGCGCCGCGGACCGCGTCCTCGATCTCCCGGGGCGTGAGCTCCTCGCGTGAGACCGGCTGGCCCTCCATATGGCAGAAGACGCACCGCAGGTTGCACCGCTGGGTGAGCGAGATGCGCAGGTCGGTCACGTCGCGACCGTACCGGTCCTGCATGGCCCCCCTAGCGGTGCGGAGCAGGAAAGCCTTACCGATGGGGCTCAGGGCGGCCGCGGCGGCACGGCGAGAGGGCTCGGGAGGAGCGAGACGAGAACCCGTTCCCCCTTCGCGAGGGATCCCCGTCCCGGGGGTCGGAGCAGGAAGCCGTTCGCGCCCGAGAGGCTCGTGATCGCGGAAGAGTCCTTGAACGTCGGGAAGGCACGCCCACGGGCGACGCGAAGCGGTACGACCGTCGTGAACCCTGACCCCGAGATAGGGTACGGCTCGGCCATCCGTGCCGGTATCTCGGTCCATCCGCTCCCCGGCAGCCGGGCCAGCTTGCGAAGGACGGGCAGCACGAGCCAGTAGGCGTTCGCGAGGCAGGAAGTGGGATGGCCCGGGAGCCCGAGGAGGAGCCGCCCGCCCGAGACCGCGGCGAGGGTAGGCTTGCCGGGGCGCACCGCCACACCGTGGAAGAGCAGTTTACCGAGCTGCGGGAAGAGCCGAGGCAGGTAGTCGCGTTCCCCGACGGAGCTTCCCCCCGTCGCAAGGACGAGATCGGACTCCGCGATCCCCCGACGAAGCGCCGAGAGGATCGCTCGCGGGTCGTCACGCACCGGTTTTACGGAGGAAGGCAGACCGCCCGACGCCGAGCAGAACGAGGCAAGTGCGACGTGGTTGAGCTCGTAAATCTGTCCCGGACCGAGGCGCCCTCCTGGTCCCACGAGTTCGTTCCCGTTCGGAATGATGCGGACTCGGGGTCGTTCGTACACCCGGACGGAACTGCGGCCCGTGGCCGCGAGGGCCCCGAGCGAGGCAGCGCTCAACACCTCCCCCGAACGGACCAGCACGGCGCCTTTCCGGAAATCCTCTCCGCGCCCGGCGACTCGGGCCCCCGCAGGTACGGCGTTCGAGAGGAAGAGACGGGTTCCTTCGACCCTCACCTCCTCGTACGGCGCCACGGCGTCCGCTCCTTCGGGGAGGGCGCCGCCCGTCGCGATCTCGAGTGCCTCGCCCTTCCGGAGTGGGCTTCGCCGCGGAGTCTCGGCGAACTGTTCCCCGACGATCGCGAGCTCTACCTGGGCGCCCGCACGAGCGGCCTTCGAGTCCCGCGAGCGGAGGGCGTAACCGTCCCAGCTCGCTCGGCGGAAGCTCGGTACGGCGGACGGGGCGGTGTACGCCTGGCAGGCGACGCGTCCGATCGCCTGCTCCAGCCGGAGCGACTCCGTCCGAGACATTGGCCGGACGGCCGCCTCGAGCAGTCGTTGGACCCTCGCGACAGGGGTGAGGCGTCCGAATCCGTGGTACGGCATCTCCCGCTAACGACCCCGGCGGCTCGCACCGTGCGTCGGGTCTCCCCGGCGGATCCATTCGCTCGCCGCGCGCGTCCCTTTCTCAAGACACCGCCGGAGCGGAGCACCCTGGAACCAGCCGGCGTAGAACCCGCCACGGAAGGCGTCTCCCGCTCCGGTCGTCTGGTGGGGTCCTCGAACGGGCGTCGCCTTGACCTTCTCCGTGCCCGCTCGGTGGTGCGCCACCACGCCTTGCGGACCCATCGTCACGACGACGAGCGGCACGAGAGCGACGAGATCCTCGGGTCGCCGCAGCCCAAGGAGGGCGACGGCGCGCTCGGCCTCCGACCGGTTGGCGAACAGTATCTCGGCGCCGTCGAGGAGCTGGCGCAACGGTCCGGCGCGCCACCAGTAGTGCAGCTCCTGGGCCGGGTCGACTGCGACGCGCACCCCGAGGGCGCGAGCCGCCGCCTTTAGCCGGAGCTGGAAACGTGGGTCGCCGGTTGTGAGGTGGAGCCAGCTGTACTCCTTGAAGAGCGCGCGCGGGAGAAGTGCGCGGGCCGCATCTCCCATCGGCCCCTGGTAGATCGCCGTCATCTGAGAGCCTCGGCCGTCCTCCAGGATGAAGCAGGTGGGGGAGCGCGCCCCTCGCACCACCTCGAGTCCGCGCAGGTCCACGCCGTCCGCCTCGAGGCGGCGGCGGAACTCCACGGGAAACTCCGGCCCCACGCGGCTCAGGAGCCCCGTACGCACGCCCCGGCGTGCCGCGTTCCTGGCAATCGTGGCCGCCGTGCCGCCGAGCGCCTCTCGCATCCCGAGCATGGGCACCGTCCGGTCGGGCGAGGGAAGCCGCTCTACCCGGAGGAACCGGTCGATGTTCGTGTGGCCGGCGACGAGGAGCGATCGCTTCCTCCCCGCGGGAAGGCCCGCTCGCTTCGCCACGGGCGCGGGGGACCTGCGCCGAACTCTTAGGCGTTAGGGCTCGCGCCGCCGCGCGGCTTAGATAGGTCACGCTCCTCGGCGCGGGGGGTCCACGCGTGATCGTCGAGGGGGCGATCGTCGACCTCGACGGAGCGAGGCCCGGCTACGTACGCCTGCGGGGCTCCCACGTCGTCGAGACGGGGGCTCTCGGCACCGACTCCTCCCACGGGACGGAACGGCGGGTGCACGGCATCGTCGTACCTGCCCCCGTGAACTCCCACACGCATCTCGGGGATTCGGGCTTCCAGCGGGAGCCACCGCGCGGCCGTCTCGCGGAGGTGGTGGGAGCACCGGGCGGAGTGAAGTTTCGATTCCTGACGGAGACGAACTCCCGCGCGAAGGCGGCGGGAGCGCGTGAGGCGCTGCGACGGATGGTGCGGGAAGGGACCGCCGCGGCGGTAGATTTCCGCGAGGAGGGGCTCGCCGGCGTCCGGCTCCTCCGACGCGCCGCGGGGAAGCTCCCGCTCGACCTCCGTATCCTCGGGCGCCCGCTCCGTCGCCCCGTCGACCCCGAAGAGCTGGGGGCGCTCCTCGCGGTGGCGGACGGCGTCGGGCTCAGCTCGGCCCGGGAGGAGGACCGCGAGACCCGGCGCGCGATCGCGAGCGCCTGCCACGATCGCGGCAAGCGTTACGCTCTGCACGCGAGCGAGGAGTCGCGGGAGGAGCCCGGCGACTACCTGGAGCCGCGCCCCGACCTTCTGGTGCACCTCCTCTCCGCCACGGAAGAGGACCTCGCGACGGTCGCCAAGGCGGGAGTGCCGGTCGCCGTCTGTCCACGATCGAACGCCCTCTTCGGTCAAGCGCCCGACCTCGCCCTGTTCGAACGGGCCGGCGTGACGACCCTTCTCGGGACGGACAACGGGATGTTGAACGCGCCGTCGCTCTTCCGCGAGCTCGAGTTCGCCTACGTGAGCCAGCGGCTGCGGCACCGGGGCGTGTCGCCGGGGTTCCTCGTGCGGGCCGCCTTCCTCTCCCCGTGGGCCTGGCTCGGCCGTCCCGAGGTCGCACGCATCCAACCCGGTCACGACGGGCCGCTGCTCGTCTTCCGGCTCCCGGCAGAGGCCCCCGAGTACGCCCTCGTGGCGCGCGCCACCGAACAGCTTATCGTCCGTCCCGAGAGCCCGCGACCGGCATGAAAAGCGAGGAGCTCTACGCCCTCCTCCGGCGGCGGGGCTTCCTCTGGCCGAGCGCCGAGATCTACGGCGCTGCGGCGGGACTCTACGACTACGGACCGCTCGGCCACGCCTTCAAGCGTCGGATCGAAGGGGCGTGGGCGAGCTGGTTCCTCGGACTCTCGGAGGACTACTACCGCATCGAGCCCGCCGAGATCCTGCCGGAGGCCGTCGTGCGCGCCTCGGGCCATCTGGAGAACTTCACCGACCCCGAGGTGACCTGCGCGCGATGCCACTCGAGTTTCCGTGCGGAGACGGTGCTCGAGAAGGTGCGGCCCGCGGGGGTGGACGGCCTTTCCCCCGCCGAGATCGGGAAGCTCATCGAGGAGAACCAGGTACGCTGCCCCAGCTGCGGCGAGCGAGCGCTCGAGCTCCCACGGCCGTTCAACCTCATGTTCGGCCTCGATTGGGGGGCCGCAGGAAAGGAGCGGGCCTACCTCGCACCCGAGACGGCGCAAGCGAGCTACCTCGCGTTCCACCGGATGTGGGACGTGGGCCGCCACGCGCTTCCTCTCGGCATCGCCGTGATCGGCCACGCCTATCGGAACGAGATCGCGCCGCGGCAGGTGCTGTTCCGGATGCGGAGCTTCACCCAGGCGGAGCTCCAGATCTTCTTCGACCCCACCCACTTCCCGCTGCCGTTCGAGGAGGTCGCCGACGAATCCCTCCCGGTCCTGCGCGCGAGCGACCGGGCGAACGGGCTCTCCGCGCCGCGGGCCGTCACCGCCCGCGAACTCGTGGGTGAGGGCGGCCTTCCGGAGTTCTACGTCTACCATCTCGCGCAGGAGCTGCGCTTCTTCCGCGACGTGCTCGGCGTGCCGCCGGAACGGATCCGCCTGCTCGAAAAGAGCGACGCGGAGCGGGCGTTCTACAACCGACTCCAGTTCGACGTCGAGGTCTCGGTCGAGAGCCTGGGTGGGTTCCGGGAGATCGGGGCGCTCCATTACCGGGGCGATTACGACCTCACCCGGCACGGGACCGCCACGGGCAAGGAGCTCGCCGTGACCCCTACCAACCGGCCCCGCCTCGTCCCCCACGTGCTCGAGCTCACGTTCGGCGTCGACCGGGCGCTCTGGGCGCTCGCGGACCTCGGCCTCGAAATGGAGGGGGAGCGCACCCTCTGGCGGCTGCCCGCGCATCTTGCCCCCGTTCCGGTGGCGGTGTTCCCGCTCCTCGCGAAGCCGCACGGCGAGGCGGCCCGGGCGCTGGTCACCACGCTCCGCGCCGAGGGGATCGAGGCTCAGCTCGACGACTCGGGAACGATCGGCAAGCGGTACGCCCGGATGGACGAGGTCGGGACCCCGGTCTGCGTCACCGTGGACGGTGAGACGGTGGACCCCGCCCATCCAAACCACGGCACCGTGACCGTCCGCGCCCGGGACTCCAAGCTGCAAGAGCGCGTCGCGATACCGGCGTTGCCGGCGCGCCTTGCGCGCGTGGGACGATTCCCCCGTCCTCGCGCCGAGCGCTAGCGGAGCGCCGCCGGACTCCTCCGCGCCGGAACGCCTATATGGAGCGCACGGCTCCTTCTCGTTTGATGTCGGCGGGCGGACCCGAACACCCGTACGACGCAACCCACGCCCACGTTCAGGCCGCACGCGAGTCCCGCTGGCGGGGCCAAGGGTACGCCGATGTGACCAAGCTCCGGGAGCTCTCCGCGAAGCACGACCGCATCGGAGGCCGGCTCATCGCCCGCCAGGCAAGGATCCTCACCAAGATCGAGCGGCTGCGCCACCAGTCGACGGTGCTCCGCGAAAAGGCGACGGACCTGCGCAACCGCATCCCCGAGATCCAGCAGCAGATGACGCAGAACGACCGGGTGATCCGGGAGGCGACGGAGCGCACGAAGGGGATCGTGATCGGCTCCGACGTCACCTCCCTGCAGTACAAGAACCAGAAATTCCAGCAGAAGATCGTCGACCTCCAGGCGAAGGCCCAGCGCCTCGAGCACCGCGCCGCGATGAAGACCCAGAAGAGCGCCGAGCTCAAGGTGAAGGCGGACGGCCTCCTCGAACGCGCCCACCAGGAGCAGCTCGAGGGTCAGGCGTTCCGCGACCGGGCCGATCGCCTGCAGCGTGCGACGGAAGCGGTGCCCGTGGGCGGCGAGGGAGCCGGCGGCGCGCCCGCTCCGCCCCACGCATGAAACTCATCGTCACGGTGGGGATGCCCGGTTCGGGCAAGGACGAGCTGGTCGAGGTCGCGCGGTCGATCGGACTTGCGACCCTCAAGATGGGGGACCTCGTCCGCGACGAGACCCGACGGCGGGGGCTTCAGCTGACGAGCCAGAACGTGGCCCGGATCGCGAACGAGGAGCGGGAGAAGCACGGCCCCGGTATCTGGGCGCAGCGCGCGCTCCCGAAGCTCACCGAGACCCGGATGCTCGTCGACGGCTGCCGGTCGGACGTCGAGGTCGGCATCTTCCGGCACAACTTCGGCGACCTGTTCGTCCTCGGCATCTACTCCTCCCCCGAGAGCCGGCACGACCGGATGATGCGTCGGAGCCGCGGGGACGACGGGGCGAGCCTTCAGGAATTGTACGACCGGGACCGGCGGGAGCTCAAGTGGGGGATCGGCAACGCCTTCGCGCTCGCCGACGGCCTGCTCCTGAACGAGGGTCCCCTCGAGGAGTTCCGCCGGGCCGGTCGCTCGAAGCTCGAGCAGATCCTCGAACGCGAAGACTAGCCGCCACGACGCGAGTTCGTCGGCTCTCCTGAGAGCTGGCGCTCGAGCTCGGGGATCCGTTCCCGGTCGGCGAGGAGGGCCACACGCTCCCCGCGCTGGGCTAGGGTCCGAGCGGCGGCGACCGTCCGTTCGCTCCGCGCCGACTCGAAGCGGCGCGAGGCGCGACCGTGCCCGACCTGCTCGCTCCAGCGGAGCGCGAACTCGTCGACCGATCCGGCCTTCGGGGGGGCTCGGGCCGCGCCGCGCTCGCGCACCGTCCGACGCACGAGCTCCCAGTACCCGATCTTCTCGGCGAAGAGGTTCGAGTACTCCTCCTCGTCCGGGTCCACCGGCGCCACCGCCACGCCGTTCTCGCTCGCCCAGCGGAGCGCCGTGATGAACGGCGCGTGCGGAACGCGCACCTCGCCGAACTTGGCGAGCGCGAGCACCTCCGCCGTCTCCGTCGGCAGGAGCGGGGCCACGGGCTCGGTGCTCCCGTTCACGAACTGCTCGGTGTAGCTCGTGAGCTCCTCCGGGCCGATGGCGATCGCCAGACGCGTGGGATGGTAGCGGTGAAGCTCTTCGAGCATCGGCGCGACCTCGGCGACGACGCCCCGGACAACGCCGAGGAGCAGCAGCTCGGGAGGACCGCGCAGCCGCGCGGCGATCACGTGCCTTCGCGCTCGGTGAGCAGGTCGAGGAGCTCCGACCGGTCGCGATGACGACGCAGCTCGGAGACGCTCAGGATCGGCAGGCCGTCCACCGATTCCCGTCCCGTCGGCTGCGACGTCACGAACATGGAGTATCCTTCGATCGCCCGGGCAATCCCCTGGAGCACCTCGGCACGGTGCTGGGCGCTCCGGAGCGAACCGACGGCGGTGAGAAGAATCTCCTCCTCCCCCCCTTGGGCGCCGTGGGTAAAGGCGTCGAACGGGCAGCGAATGGTGACGACGACCTCCCACCCCATCGTGCCCAGACGTCGGAACACGTCGTCGCGGACCGGGTCGCCGGTCGGCGCCGGGGGCACGTGCTCGGCGGGGGCGGACTCCTTCTTCCCCGGCTCCTGCTCGGACGGCGAGCCGCGCGGCGCGTGCGCGGGCATCAGCTCGATCGGCTTCACGACCGTCTCGTGGAGGAACTCCTCGATCCGGGTGACGATGGAAACCTCTGCGCCTCCGCCCTCCTCGTAGAGTTGGATCGTGCGGCGGGTCACCCCCGCCACCTGGGCGAGCGCACCGAGCGAGAGGCCACGGGCCTCCCGGAGCCCCTGGAGGCGCGGTCCGTCAATTCTTGCGAAGATGCCCCCCGGGCTCGATACGAGGAACGGCGGGATCCCGTGCAGGAGGAACTCCTCGAACGTCTCCTCGACGACGATGGGCACGCCGTATCGCGTGTAGACGACGCCGGGTTCAAGCCGGGTGGCCCCCGACGCCTGTCCGATGAGGAGCGTCCGGGCGTGGAAGAGGCCCGCGACCTCGTTCAGGCGGAGCGCGTCCTCGGGCGAAAGCGAATCGATGTTCTTCAGTACCTTGAGGAGCAGCAGCGTCGAGTCCCGGCGCGCGAGCAGGTCGAAGCTCGTCGGTCGGATGCCGTGCGCATCGCTGACGTAGAAGCCCGCCCGGGTGAGCGTATCCCGTACCCGCTCGATCCCGCGCTCTCGCTCCTCCATCGCAACCGCCTCGACTCCCGGCCCCCAGTACGAATTAGCATTTGTATATAAATGCACATGGTCCTTCTCGAGAGGGAGCGAGAAACGAACTCGATGGTGAAATCACGAGCGGATCTGCGACCTATCGGAGGCGCAGCGGCGCTGCTGTGGTCCACGTCCCGGGGTCGCCGGATCCTCGTCTCCGACCTTCACCTTGGACTCGGCGACCCGCGGGGCCGAGGCACCGGCCTCGCGGAGCGGGGTGCGCGCGAGATGCTCGAGGAGCTGCTCGAGCTTGCGCGACGCGAGCGCGCGCTCGGGGTCGTGGTCGCGGGGGACCTGAAGCATCCCATTGTCGGAGCTCCGGGCCGCGTGGGGCCGCTCATCTTCGAGTTCTGCGCAGGGTTGCTCGCCTCGGGCCTCTCGGTCGACGTCGTGCCCGGGAACCACGACGTGGGCCTCGCTCCCCACCTTCCGCGGGAGGTGGAGCTCCACTCCGCCGGCGGCCTGCTACGCGACGGGGTTGGGATCTTTCACGGTCACCGCTGGCCGGATCGTACGCTAGAACGGGCCGAGGTACTCGTGGCCGGACATCTGCATCCCGGCTACCGGTTCGCCCCGGGAAGCGGCGGGGAGCCTGGGAAACTTCGATGCTGGGTGCGGGCCGAACTCGGTCCCGAGCTCCCCGGCTTCCCCCCTCAAGGAAAGCGCAGGGCCAGGGCGAAGGAGCTCCTCATCCTTCCCGCCTTCAACGCGCTTAGTGGGATCGAATCCCTGAACCGCTCCGCCCCCTCGCGCGGACGCTCCTTCCTTGTCCACCGATTCCTCGGTAGCAGCCAGCCCCGGGCCTATCTTCTCGACGGCACGAACCTGGGGGCGCTGCCTATGGGACCGACGCTCGTTCCCGGAGCGCGGGCCCGATCCGGGCCGGGTCCGTGACCGGCGCGAGGCACCGCGTGCCGAAGCAGAGCAAAGCCCGTGGCTCCCTCGCTTCACCCGCGCCGGCGCCGAGCTCACCCGGGAGCGAGAACGGTACGGGCGGGGTTCCGCGGAACACCGCGAGATTCGGATGCCAACTGCGTCGTGCCGCGCGGAACAGCTCCTCGGCGAGCGCTCCCCCTCCTTCGACGACGATCCGCGCGGGCGGCTCCTCCGCGAGGGCGCAGGCGAGCGCCGTCCCCGAGGCGAAGAGCCCGGACCGCGCGACGTTCGCCCGCAGGCGGGCGAGGTCCGTCTTGACTCCCTCGAGGAGGGCTAGCTCGCCGGTGAGGGCCGCGAGTCGTATCTCCGCGAGGGCGTAGCCCGCGTTCGCGGAGAGGTGAGGGGAGTCCTCGAGGGTGGGGAGGCCGGGGGTCACCTCGCCCACCTCGGGGCCATCGTACAGTCCAGGGGAGAGGTCGGCCAGAAGTCCGTCCGGCCGCCGATAGTTCCGCTCGGCGAGCGCGAGGATCGACTTCGCACGTTCCAGGTACACGGCCAGGCCCGTGGCGGCGGCGAGTTCGAGGAGACCGCGGGCGAACTCGACCTGGTCCTCGAGGAGCCCCCAGCCCGAGGCTTCTACCCCGTCGAGGAGGTGCGCCACACCGCGGGCGGGATCGTACGCGCTCGCGAGGAACCGGTCCGCCGCGCGGCGCGCGAGGGCGATCGCCGCCCCGTCCGAGAGCACCGCACCTGCGCGCGAGAAGCCTGCGATGAACCCTCCGTTGATGTCCGTGTAGAGCGAACGGTCGACCGCCGGCGTGGGGCGGTGGGCGCGCGCGGCCGCGAGCTTCGTGAGCGCCGAAGACCAGGTGCTGGCGAGCGTAGCCGCGTCGAGGCCGAGCCCCTCCGCCGCCTCGCTGGGCGAGAGAAGCCGGAAGAGGACGTTCCGGTCCGGGTCGTGCGGCATCCGGCCTTCGGTGCCGACCCCGAACCCGCGGGCGACGAGGCGGTACTCGCTCGTGTCGAGCACCTCCTTGAGCTCCGGCCGGCTCCAGGTGAAGTAGCCGCCGTCGTCACCGGGTGCGTTGTCGGCGTCCTGGCTCGCGCCGAACCCTCCCGCCGGATCGCCGAGCGTCTGCCCGGCCCAACCGACGATCCCGCGAAGCACGTCGTCGAACGCGGGGGAGCCAAAGAATGCCGCGCCCTCGGCGTACAGTTCGAGGAGGGCGGCGTTGTCGACCCCCATCTTCTCGAAGTGCGGGATCCGCCAGGAGGAGTCCACGGCGTATCGGTGGAATCCCCCGCCCACCTGGTCGTACACGCCTCCCTCGGCCATCTTCTCGAGAGTCAGCCGGGCCCTCGCGAGGATCGCAGGAGAGCTCGCGCGGAATCCGTCGACGAGCTCGAACCGCACGGCGATCGGGTGGGGGAACTTGGGCGCATCGCCGTAGCCGCCGTTCATCGGGTCGGCGCGGGCGCCGAGGTCCTGTCGGACCGCTTCGAGGAACGCCACCGTTTCCGGTGCAGCTCCGCCGCGCTGGGAGGAACGTTCGAGCGCGCCCCGCACGGCCTCCGCGTTCGCGCGAACCTTCTCGGGCTCCTCTTTCCATAGCCGGTTCACCTCTTCGAGCACCCGGCGGAAACCGGGCCGCCCCATGCCGTCCTTCGGTGGAAAGTACGTCCCCCCGAGGAACACCTCCCCGTCCGGGGTCAGGAAGGCGGTGAGCGGCCAGCCGCCCTCGCCCGTGAGCGCGCCCACCTGGCGCTGGAAGCGACGGTCCACCTCGGGATTCTCGTCGCGGTCCACCTTCACGGCGACGAAATGCTGGGCGAGGAGCCGGGCGACCTCGGCGTCGGCGTAGGTCCCCTCGTCCATCACGTGGCACCAGTGGCACCACGAGGCGCCTACATCGAGGAGCACCGGCCGGTTCGTGCGCTTGGCGAGCTCGAACGCCTCGTTCCCCCACGGGTACCAGTCGATCGGCTGCTCGGCTGCCGCACGAAGGTACGGGGAGCGGGAGTCCCGGAGCCGCTCTGCGGTCCGCGGCTCCGGCGTGCCGGCGCTCGCGTGCTTCGCCACGAAATCGTCCGACTCGGCGCTCCCGCTTTAGCGTTCCGGGAGCGCACAAAGCGCCGGGAGTCGGTGGCGGTGGCGCCACCAGCTACCTCCGCTCCGATGACTTATATGGGGACGTCGGTCCCCCCACCCGAACTCGAGGTTCCCGATGGAGATGCAACCGGGTCAGATGGCGTACGACCGTGCCATCACGGTCTTTTCTCCCGACGGAAGGCTCTTCCAGGTGGAGTACGCCCGCGAGGCGGTCCGCCGTGGAGCTACCACCGCGGGGGTCGTCTTCCGCGACGGCGTCGTGCTCGCGGCCGACCGGCGCATTCCGAACCCGCGGCTCGCCGAACCGGCGAGTCTTGAGAAGATCCACCAGATCGACGAGCACGTAGCGTGCGCGACGGCGGGCCTCGTGGCGGACGCCCGCGTCCTCGTCGAGTTCGCTCGGCTGGCCGCGCAGATCAACCGCGTCACCTACGCGGAGTCGATGACCGTCGAGCTGCTCGTTCGCCGCATCTGCGACTACAAGCAACAGTACACCCAGTTCGGCGGGGTCCGTCCGTTCGGGACGGCGCTCCTCGTCGGAGGGTACGACGACACCGGCATCCACCTCTACGAGACGGAGCCCTCGGGCTCGTTGACGAGCTTCAAGGCGACCTCGACCGGCGGGAACAAGGGGCCCGTGATGGAGCTGTTCGAGCAGAAGTATACGCCCGGGATGGACTCCGACGCAGCGATCCTTCTCGCGCTCGAGGGGATCCGGCAATCGCTCGAGGACAGCCAGAACCTCTCCCAGGTGGAGGTCTGCGTCGAGCAGGCGGAGAAGGGATTCCGCCGCCTCGGGATCGAGGAAATACAGAAGTACGCCACGCGACTTCCTCCGGCATCGAGCGGAAGCCGCGCGGGAAAGTCGTAGCGGCAACGCCGCCCGGGAGTCTCGGGCCGTGGTGAAGGTCGAGGACGCGGTGGTGGCCCGCTGGGAGACGCAGGGCTCGCGGTTCGAGGTGCTCGTCGACCCGCTCGCCGTTCAGGCGTTCAAGGACGGAAAGCCGGTGGACCTCGCCGACAATCTCGCCCTCGACCAAGTGTTCAAGGACGCAAGGAAAGGGGACAAGGTGAGCGACGAGTACCTCGAGAAGGTGTTCCACACCCGCTCCGTACCCGAGATCGCGCGCCAGATCCTCGAGAAGGGAGAGGTCCAGGTCACCACCGAGCAGCGCCATCAGCTCCAGGAGGCGAAGTACCGCCAGATCGTGACCGAGATCGCGCGGAACGCCATGAACCCCCAGACCGGTGCGCCCCACCCGCCCGCCCGTATCGAGGCGGCGATGCGGGAGGCGAAGGTGCACGTCGACCCGTTCCGACCGGCCGACCAGCAGGTCCAGGAGGTGCTCCAGCTCCTCCGTCCGCTCCTCCCGATCCGGCTCGACACGGTCCGAGTGAAGATCCGGGTGCGGGCGCAGGACTACCCCAAGGTGATCGGCGACCTCAAGGGGTACGGAAAGCTCTCGGACGAGAGCTGGCTCGGCGACGGCAGCTGGACGGCCATCCTTCAGATTCCCGCCGGTGTGCAGACCGAACTGTACGCGAAGCTCAACGCGCGAACGAAGGGAACGGCGGAGACCTCGCTCGTCGCGCGCTAGCCCGGCGCGCCCGTTAAATAAGGGGCCTTCGTCGCGCCCCGCGGTGCAGCACCGCAGATGGGCAACGGTCAACGGCCCCGTCACCGACGACGGGGTCGCGAGGGTCCTTCCTCGCCAGAATCGTCAGAACGCGTACTAGTCCTTCCGGGCGAGGAGATTCGCGCCGATGGGCTCCAGCCGGGCCCCGGCACGTACCGCGTCTCGGGACGGGTCTACGCGAACGTCCTAGGGCTGTTGCAGCGCAAGCCTCCCGTCGTCCGGGTCGTGCCGCTCTCCGGACGGTACGCCCCGCACGCCGGAGACCTTGTCATCGGCATCGTCACGGATGTGCAGGGGAGCTTCTGGCTTCTCGACATCGGGGCCGCCCGCTGGGCGCCGCTCCACATGACGGGCACGCCCTGGAAGATCGACTTCGGCGAGACGGGCGAGTACCTCCAGGTGGGGGACGCGGTGGTCGTCGCCGTCGAGCAGATCGAGAACACGGGCCGGATCGGGGTCACCATGAACGGTGACGGCCTCGGCAAGCTCGAGGGAGGAACGATCGTCACCGTTTCCCCGGCCAAGATCCCCCGCGTCATCGGCAAGGGCGGCAGCATGATCGCCACCCTCACCCGGGCCACCGACTGCAAGCTCGTCGTCGGCCAGAACGGCCGGATCTGGGTCGATGGCCCTCTGGACGGGGTCCACCGTGTCCGGACCGCGCTCGAGCTCATCGAGCTCGAGGGGCAACGCCGTGGCCTCACCGAGCGGGTGGAGCGGTACCTTGCTTCGGGGGAGCGGCGGCTCGAGCTTCCGAGCTCGGCCCGCCCCGAACCGCCCACCGACGAGCTCGAGTTCCGCACCGACCCCGGCACCGGGGAAAATTCCTTTCCAGAATAGTAGGAGATCTCTATGGGAAACGTGGGAGCAAGCGAAGTGCCTCAGCTGATCGGGCCCGACGGCCGCCGCATCGACGGCCGAAAGGTCGACGAACTCCGCCAGATTCGCGTCGTCGCGGGCCCGCTCAAGCGGGCCGACGGTTCGGCGTTCGTGGAGTGGGGAGCGAACAAGGTGATGGCGGCGGTCTATGGACCCCGCGAGGTCCACCCCCGGCACCTCCAGGTGAACGACAAGGCGATCGTCCAGTGCCGCTACAACATGGCCGCCTTCTCCGTCGACGAGCGCAAGCGCCCGGGGCTCGACCGGCGAAGCCAGGAGATCTCCAAAGTGATCGCAGAGGCCTTCGAGAGCGTGGTGTTCGCCGAGGAGTTCCCCCGGACGAGCATCGACGTCTACATCGAGGTGCTGCAGGCGAACGCCGGGACCCGCTGCGCGGGGATCGTCGCCGCCTCGGTCGCGCTCGCCGACGCCGGTATCCCGATGGTCGACCTGCTCCCCTCGGTCGCGGTGGGCAAGGTGGGCGGCCAGATCGTGCTCGACCTCAAGAAGGAGGAGGACAACTTCGGGGAAGCGGACCTCCCGATGGCGCTCGTACCGCAGAGCGGCCGGCTCGTGCTGCTCCAGATGGAGGGGCACTTGACCGCCCCCGAGCTCGGCCGCGCCCTCGACCTCGGCGTGACCGGCTGCCGGGCGATCTACGAGAAGATGAAGCAGGCGCTCCGCGACCGCTACTCGGTGGATCCACCCCAGGTCCTCGCGGAGGTGGCGGCATGAGCGGGGAGGTGGCGGCGGAGATCCTCACGACCCACGTCCTCGAGCTCGCCCGCGACGGGCGGCGGCTCGACGGCCGTGGCCTCGACGAGTACCGCGCGGTCACGCTCGAACCCGGGTACGTCGCCTCGGCGGACGGATCGGCGCTCGTCCACATCGGCGACACGACCGTCCTGTGCGGGGTGAAGCTCGAGCCGGGCAAGCCGTTCCCGGACACCCCGAACGCGGGGGTCCTGACGACGAACGCCGAGCTCGTCCCCCTCTCCTCGCCCTCCTTCGAGCCCGGACCGCCCCATCCGCGGGCGATCGAGGTCTCCCGGGTCGTCGACCGGGCGCTCCGCGCCGCGGAAACGATCGACCTCAAGGAGCTCTGCATCTCGCCGGCCGAGAAGTGCTGGACCTGCTTCGTCGACATCCACGTCCTCGACCATGCCGGGAACATCATCGACGCGGCGGCGCTCGCCGCCTCGACCGCGCTCGCCCACACGACGATGCCGCGCGTGCGCTTCGAGCTGGCCGAAACGGACATCCCGCTCGCCGTGAAGCACGTCGCGATCGAGACCACCTTCTGCCGCCTCGGGGACGCGCTCGTCGTCGACCCGACGGTCGACGAGGAGATGGCCTGCCAGGGCCGGCTCACGATCGCGACCGACGAGGCCGCGAACGTGGTGGCGATGCAGAAGGGCCTCGTCGGGGCGTTCGCCCCGCAAGAGGTAAAGGAGCTCGCGGAACGGGCGTTCCGTCACGGGGACCGCCTTCGGGCGGAGATCCGGGGTGGGGCACGATGAGCAAGCGCACGAAGAAGATCGGGTCCACCGGCTGGATGGGACCCCGCTACGGCATCCGGATCCGCCGGCGCGTCCTCGAGATCGACCGCGAGAGCGAGAAGGACGCCCCCTGCCCGCAGTGCTCGACGGTCACCCTCGCCCGCGTGGCGAGCGGAGTGTTCGAGTGCCGCCGCTGCGGGACCCGGTTCGCCTCCGGCGCCTACGTCTTTTCGCCGCCCCCCCCGATCACGCGTTCGGAGCGGACCCAGGAGCCCGCCGCCGCGGCCCGCCCCGCCCGGGGCACGTGACCGAAACGCATTAGAAGGCCGGAAGGGAACTTCCAAGCATGTTCCGGTGCATCCGCTGCGGCGAGGCGCTCCCGAGCGACTCGAACCTTTTCGGGGTCCGTTGCGACAACTGCGGTGGGAAGATCTTCACGAAGGAGCACCCGAACGTGAAGAAGCCGCTCAAGGCGCGGTAGCGTCCACCTCTCCCTGCCGAGCGGCGCGAGGCGGAGCGCAGCGGCAGTGCGCACGCGAACCGTTATGCGAGAGTAGCCGGCTTTGGCCCCGTGGCCGAACCCACCGTCCGCTTCCTGGGTGGGGTGCGCGAGATCGGGGGGAACAAGATCGTCCTCGACGACGGCCCCGACCGGGTGCTGTTCGATTTCGGCCCGGCGTTCGACCCGAGGTACGAGTCGTTCTACGTCGACTTCCTCACGCCGCGCTCGACGAGTCCGGTGCGGGATCTCCTCGAGTTCGAGCTCTTGCCGTGGCTCGACGGCCTCTACTCGAAGGAGTCGCTCGGCGGGATCGAGGAGCGGTACACCGAGCCTTCCGTACACGCGGTCTTCGTGAGCCACGCGCACGCCGACCACGCCGGATACCTGAAGTTCGTTCATCCCGAGATCCCGGTCTACACGAGCGAGGGGACGCGCAAGATACTCGAGGCGAATTCGAAGTCGAGCCCGACCCTCAAGTACGGCGAGCACCCCTGGAAGGCCCTGCAACCTGGTAAGCCGGTCAAGGTCGGCAACCTCGAGATCCTCCCGTTCCCCGTGGACCACAGCGTCCCGTACGCGACGGGCTTTCTGGTCCGTACCTCCGTCGGCACGCTCGTCTACACGGGAGATTTCCGCGAGCACGGCCCTCGGGCGCCCCTGACCCGCAGCTTCCTCGAGGCTGCGAGGGCGGAGGAACCGAAGGCGCTGCTCATCGAAGGTACGCGGGCAGGTCCGGACCCCCGCAAGAACCTGAGTGAGGCCGGCGTCCGAAGCGCGCTCGACGAACTGCTGGCCTCCACCGCCGGCCTCGCCGTCGTTTCGTGCTATCCACGCGACGTCGACCGGATCCGAACGCTCCACGAGGCGGCGAGGGACTCGGGCCGGACCCTCGTGGTCCCGGCGAAGACCGCGTTCCTCCTGCGGGCGCTCGAGGGGGATCCCTCGCTGCCGCTCCCCCAGCCGGGCTCCGACCCGAACCTCCTCGTCTACGAGCGTTCGAAGAAGAAGCTCTTCGCCTGGGAGCGACCGCTGCTCGAGGGAGCGATCGGCGCGCAGGAGGTGCGCCGGCGCGGCAGGGAGCTCCTCTTGCTGCTCGACCTGTACCAGTTCCCCGAGCTCATCGACATCCGCCCCGAGCCCGGCACCCCGTTCGTTCGCTCGATGAGCGAGCCGTTCTCCGACGAAGACGTGAACGACGCGGTGCTCAAGAATTGGCTCGGCCACTTCGACCTGAGGCTTCACCAGTTCCACGCCTCGGGACACTGCTCGGGACCCGAGCTCGAGGCCGTCTGTCGAGAGGTGAGCGCGACGAACCTGTTCCCGATCCACACCCAGCATCCCGAGGCGTTCCGCCACGGCCCGGGCCGCTACTGCCCACCGGAAAAGGGCGTCGCCTACCTCGTGGCCACGGGGGAGGCACTGCCGTGACCGAACCCACCGCGCCGCCGACGGCGCCGCAGGAGCGCCTCTCGACGGGAATTCCGGCGCTCGACCGGCTGCTCGGGGGGGGCTACGACCCGGACGGCCTCACGATGCTCTACGGCGAGGGCGGGACCGGCAAGACGATCCTCTGCGTCGACGCGGCCGTCCGTGTCGCCCTCGCGGAGAGATGGGTCCTGTACGTCGATACGGAGGGAGTCTCCGCGGAGCGGGTGGCCGCGGCGGGCGGAACCGACCCCGCGCGGATCCTCCGAAAGTGGCTGTTGGCCTCGCCCCGCAACCTCGAGGAGCAAGGCCAGGCGGTGCGGGCGGGATGCGCCCTGCTGCGGGAGGGAAGCCGTCCGTTCGGCCTCGTCGTCCTCGATTCCGCCACGCTCCACTACCGGCTCGCCCTAGGGACCCCCGAGGAGGACGAGGCGCGCACCGAGCTCTTGCGGGAGCTTGCGGAACTCCTCGGCACTGCCCTCCACGTGGAGGTGCCGGTCCTCCTGACGAACCAAGTGTATCGGAACGCGACGACGGGCGCCAACGAGCCTCTCGGCGGGTCCTTCCTCCTCCACGTGGCGAAGACGGTACTGCGGCTCGAACGCGTCGCGGGCGACCGTCGCCGCGCGGTGCTCCTGAAGCACCGCTCCCGCCCCGAGGGACAGGTAGAGTTCCGCATCACACGGACCGGTGTCGCGGGGGACCCCACGGAAGTATAAGCGGGGAAACCGATGCGGCGCTCGTGGCGAGCGGATCCGAGGTCGCCCTCGTCCCGACGGTGATCGGGACGTTCCGGGTGGTCTACCACCAGCGCACCGTCCAGGTGGTCGACCTTCTCGAACGGGGGGTCGAGCAGACCGGCCCTCCGACGGACGCGCGCCCCGTCGCGCGGTTCCCGGCAGGGAGCCCTCCCGCGCAGCTCCGCGAGTATTTCTCCGGCCGACGAAAGGGCTTCGACCTGCTCGTCGACCCGCTCGGCACGAAGTTCGACCAGGAGGTGTGGAAGTCGCTTTTCGCGATCCCGCCCGGCACCACCGTCTCCTACGGGGAGCTCGCCAAGCGCTCCGGGCACGCGGGGAGCGCCCGCGCCGTGGGAGGCGCGGTCGGACGGAACCCGATCCCGATCGTGATCCCCTGCCACCGGGTCGTGGGCGAGCACGGGGACCTCACCGGCTTCGGCCTCGGGCTCTGGCGCAAGCGCTGGCTCCTGCAGCACGAGGGATCCTGGCCGCTCAAGTCCGGCACGGTGGACGGGCCGCCCGACCGGGCCCAACGGACGCTCGACGGGGCGCTCGGGCCCCGACGTCACCCGGCGTAGTACGACGCGTCGTACGGCTCGGGCTTGAGGCCCCGCCGCTGGCGGATCTGGGCCACCACTTCGGGCTGCAGTTCCGTCGGGAGCGTCTCGAACCCCATCGACTCGGTGGACCACAGCACCTTCCCGGCGGTGGCGCTACGGATATCGGAGGCGAACCCGAACATCTCGGCGACCGGCGTCTTCGCGACGATCGTCTGCAGGTCCCCGACGCTCGTCATGTCCTGGATCTCCCCCCGGCGCCGCTGGAGCTCCCGCGTGGCGTTCGAGAGCACTTCCTGGGGGACGTTCACGGTGACCTTCTGGAGCGGCTCGAGAAGCACTCGCCCGGCAACGCACATCGCCCCGTAGACGCCCGAGCGGGCGGCGGGGATCGTCTGGGCCGGGCCGCGGTGGATCGAGTCCTCGTGGAGCTTCGCGTCGACGAGGCGGACCTTGAGGCCGTAGACCTTCTCGTTCGCGAGCGGTCCGCGGTTCATCGCCTCCTTGAAGGCGTCGACGATGAGGTCCATCGTCTCGTTGAGGTACTGGATGCCCTTGGTCACATCGAAGAGGATGTTCGTCCCTTCGACCGCGACGATGCCCCGCCCCTCGTCGCGCGAGACGCCGAGCGATTCGAGCTTCGTGACGAGCGTCTTCGTGTCCTTGAACGACTTCCCCTGGGGGATCTCCCCCTCCCGGATCGCGGTGACGACCCCGGCGGGGAGCGCCTCCACCTCGAAGTAGAACTTGTTGTGCTTGTTCGGGGACTTTCCCTCGAACGGCCCCCCCGGGCCCTTCACCGTCTCCCGGTAGACGACGATCGGCTTCGACGCCTCGATCTCGACCTTGTAGTCGTTGATGATCCGGAACTGGGTGATCTCGAGATGGAGCTCCCCCATCCCCGAGAGGAGGTGCTCGCCGGTCTCGGGGTTGATCTCGACCCGGAGGCTCGCGTCCTCCTTCGCCACCTTGCGCATCGTCTCGATGAGCTTCGGCAGGTCGGCCATGTGCTTCGGCTCGATCGCGACCGTTACCACCGGCTCCGAGACGTGGCGGATCTCCTCGAACGGCACCATCTCGGGGGCGTTCGACATCGTCGTACCCGCGAAGGCATCGGTGAGGCCGATCACGGCGGCGATGTTCCCCGCCGTCACCTCTTCGACCATCAGCCGCTCGGGGCCCATGAAGAGGGAGACGTGCTGGATGCGGTTCTTGAGCTTCGTGCCGACCACCTGGAGCTCCATCCCTTTCGCCAGGCGGCCCGAGAACAGTCGGCCCGTCGCGATCTCCCCCGCGTTCGGGTCCATCGTGATGTCGGTGACCATGAAGGCCGTCGGGCCGCCCGCCTCCGTGGAGGTCATCGCCTTGCCGACGACGCTCGTAGGGTCCCCCTTCCAGATGTTGGGGATGCGGTACCGCTGGGCGATCTCGGGGCTCGGCAGGTGCTTCACCACCATGTCGAAAATGACGTCGTTGATCTTCGCCTTCTGCGCGATCTCCCGCGAGCGACCGGTCGAGACGAAGTCGACAATGTCCTTGAACTTCACGCCAGTCTTCTGCATGTAGGGGACCGAGATCGCCCAGTTCTCGTAGCCGCTGCCGAAGGCCACCGACCCGTCGCGGGGGTCGACGCTCCACTCGTCCACGAACTCCTCGGGCGCCATCTTCCGGATGAGCTCGTTCACCTCCGAGATGATCTCGGTGAACCGCTTCTGGAACGACTCCGTGGTGAGTTTGAGCTCCTTGATCGCCCGGTCGACCTTGTTGATGAACAGGACCGGTTTCACCTTCTCGCGGAGCGCTTGGCGTAGCACCGTCTCCGTCTGCGCCATCACCCCCTCGACCGCGCAGACGACGACGACGGCGCCGTCGACCGCCCGCATCGCCCGGGTGACGTCGCCGCCGAAGTCGACGTGGCCGGGGGTGTCGATGAGGTTGATCAGATACTGCTGGTTCTCGTACTCGTGGACGATCGTGACGTCGGCGTTGTTGATCGTGAGCAGGCGTGCCTGCTCCTGCTCGTCGAAGTTCAGGTAGAGCTGCTTGCCCGCAAGCTCGGTCGAGATCATGCCGGCGGCCGCGAGCAGGTTGTCGGAGAGGGTCGTCTTGCCGTGGTGAATGTGGGCGACGATCCCGATGTTCCGGATCTGCTGGATCCGGTGCATCATGTCGGGAATCGCTTTCGCGAGCTCGCTACGGATGTGCGTCATGTCCCAATCGTCCCTCTCTCGCGCCGCGCCTAGCGGGCCGACTGCGCCACGCGCTCGACCTCTTCCTTCCGTCCGACCGCGAAGCTCGTGAGGTCCCCCTTCGCGGCGAGCGCGATCTCGGTCGCAAGGCAGGAGGAGATCGACTTCGTCGACTTGCGCGACGCCTGGATCGCACCTTGGGCGAGGTTGCGGATCGCGACGGCGAGCCGCCGCGCCGGTGCGGAGTCGACCGCGCGCGGGACCGAGATCCCGCCGAACTGCAACCGGGTGACCTCCTCGCGGGGCGCGGAGTTCTCGACGGCGTTCACGAGCAGCTGGAGCGGGTTCTCCTTCTCCTTCTGCTCGAGCTCTTCGAAGGCGAGGCGCACGGTGGTGATCGCCTTCGACTTCTTCCCCGTGAACTTGCCCCCCTTCATCAGGTGGTTCGCGAGGCGTTCCACGAGGTGCATCTGCGCCTTGAGGAACGGTCGGCCCGAGAGCTTCCCCTCGGTGTGCGGGCTGTAGATCGGGTGGAGGTAGAGGTAGGGCGCGAGCCCCGGGTCGTGGACCTCGACCCCTTCGAACTTGTACCGCCCGAAGAGCGGGGGGAGCGCGAACGGCGGCGGTGGCGGAGGGGGAGGACGGGCCGGGGAAGGGACGCTCTCCTCGGGTGCAGGCTCCGGAGCGGGCGGCACGAACTCGGTCGGCGGGCTCATCGCTGCGGCTTCTCCTTGCGTCCCCGCACGAGCTCGTCGAGCGAGACGCTGTTCACCTGGATCACCTTGTAGCGGACGCCGGGAATGTCGCCGTACGAGCGGCCCATTCTCCCGCCGATCCCCTCGACGAGCACCTCGTCGTGCTCGTCAATGAAGTTGATCGCCCCGTCGCCGACCGCGAACGCGGTCACCTGCCGGCCGTTCTTGATGAGCTGGACTTTGATGCACTTGCGGATGGCCGAGTTGGGCTGCTTCGCTTCGACCCCGACCTTCTCGATCACGATGCCCCGGGCCTGGGGCGCGCCCTCGAGAGGGTCCGAACGCTCCTTGAGGTGGAGGGTCCGCCGCTTGTAGTACCGGTCCGACCAGCGCCGTCGCTGGCGGAGCTGCTGCAGGCGGCCAGCGGTGTTCATTCCAGAAGGGGGTGGCATCGACGAAACTCTCGCGGGAGGCGCCCACCGGGACCCCCTATTTAAGATTCCGCCCGCACGACGTAAGCTGGCGCGCGCCGGAGCTAGCTACCGACGGAGATTTGGCGAATCCTGCTGCGCGAGGCGAGGCTCCCGGTGGCGCTGCGCGGCACCCCTATTAGCCCCGGCCGGGTTCCCGCGGCGTGACCCGGTATTCGCTCTTCCTCCTCGGGGGTTCGTACCGCTCCGAGGGGGACGGCGTCGTGCTTGAGCTCTACGGCAAGACTCCGGAGGGCGAGAGCGTGGTCGCGCTCGCGAGTGGATTCCGACCGTACTTCGAGCTCACCGAGCCGAACGCCGACCAGCTCGCGCGGCTTCGCGCCGAGCCGGAGGTCGTGAGCATCGATTCGGGGCCGCCGCTCTGGGTGAAAGGGACGTACCGGCCGGTCGCGACGGTTCGCCTGCATCACCCGTGGGTGGTGCCGCAGCTCCGCGAGCGGTACCATCGGAGCGGGGAGGAGAACTCCGTGCTCGCCTGCGATATCCCGTTCGTTCATCGGTTCATCTACGACCGCCACCTCGGACTCACGATCGGCTTCGAGGCCGAGGACGCGACCGAGGAGGAGCGGAACCGGTACACGGTAGCCCAGGTGCTCCGGGTGTTACCGAAGGGGGAGGCCCGTCTCGAACGAGTCGAGCCGTTCCGGCCGCCCCTCACCTACCTGAGCTTCGACATCGAGAACGCGATCCGAGCGCGGACCCTGTTCACCTTGTGCGGCGTCGTGAGCCGCACCTCCGGAGAGTCGGAGGTCGCGAACGAGCGCGAGTTCCGCCTTCATGGGAGCGAACGGGAGATCCTCGAGGGGTTCGTCCGGGTGGTCGAGAAGGAAGACCCCGACGTGATCACGGGTTACAACATCGGGGGCTACGACTTCCCGCTCCTGCTCGAGCGCCAGGCGGCGCTCGGCCTCCCCGAGCTGCTCCTCGGCAGGGACCGTACCGCTCCCGGGGACGCGGGCGAGCGCCTCTGGAGGATCCACGGCCGCGTCGTGGCCGACGCCTGGTGGTCGGCACGGCGCGAGCTCCGGCCGAAGCAGGAGAGCCTCGAGTACGTGGCCCGGACCCTGCTCGGCGACAAGAAGCTCGACGTCGACCGCCGGAACATCGAGGCGGAGTGGGCGAAGGACCCGGAGGCGGTGATGACCTACTGCACGCACGACGCACGCCTCGCGCTGCACATCCTGCTCCGCCTTCGCTCGATGGACAAGGCCGCGGACCTCGCGACCGTGGCCCACCTGCCGCTTGAGGAGGGGCTGAACGGCCGGACCTCGCTGTTCATCGATGCGCTCCTCATCCCGCGGGCGGACGAGCGGCACATCGGCGTCCCGCCGAGCCGGAGGGTGAACCGGGAGGCTCCGATCGAGGGCGGCTACGTCCACACGATCCGGCCCGGCCTCTACCACTGGGTCGTCGTGCTCGACTTCAAGGCGATGTACCCGTCGATCATCATCGCGAAGAATCTGTGCTTCACGACCCTTTCCACGGAAGGGACGACGGTGAGCCCCTCCGGGGCGAAGTTCCTCCCGCCGGAGACGATGCGCGGGGTAATCCCCGAGCTCCTCGAGGACCTGATGCGCCACCGGGACGAGTTCCGGCGGCGCGCGCAGGAGGAGGCGACCCCGGAGCTGCGCGCCTACTACGACGGGCTCCAGGCCGCCGTGAAGGTGCTGATGAACTCCTTCTACGGCGTGCTCGCCTCGAGCTTCTACCGGTTCACGAACAAGGACATCGGCGCGGCGATCACCTCCTTCGCGCGGGACGCCATCACCACGGTCATACGCGAGCTCGAGGAGGACCACATCGAGGTGGTCTACTCCGACACCGATTCGGTGTTCGTCCGCTCCCCGACCCCTACGCTCGAGGGGGCGATGGAGTTCGGTCAGACGCTCTCCCGACGGTTCAGCGCGAAAGGGGCGAGCCTCGAGTTCCAGTCGGTGTACGAATCGCTGTTCTCCCACGGGGCGAAGAAGCGGTACGTCGGACGCACGGCGTGGCCCCGTTCCGAGCTCGTCGTCCGCGGCTACGAAAGCCGCCGGACGGACGCCTTCGACTACCAGGTCGAGTCGCTGAACGAGCTGTTCGAGCTCGTCCTCCAGGGAGACACGCAGCGGGCGCTGACCCGAGCCCGGGAGCGGGTGGCGGAGCTCCGGGAGGGGCGCGTCGCCCCCGAGCGGCTCGTCGTCGCGCGGAGCGTGCGTGCGGAGTCCGAGTACAACGAGGCCACGAAGGATGCGCTCCCGTTCCTACGCGTCTTCCGTCAGCTGCAGAGCGAGGGGTACGACGTGATCCCGGGGATGAAGGTCGCCTGGCTCGTCACGGACGCGAGCCGCACCCCCCAGCAGGTCGAGCCGTGGGTGGTAGGACGAGCCCTCACCAAACCGCCGGACTACACCTACTACGCGGAGCGGCTCGCCCAGACCCTCGCGCGCGTGACGGAGGTGTTCGACTGGGACGCCTCGGCGCTCCTCAAGGGCGGCCGACAGCAGCGGTTCGGCGAGGCGGAACCCGCTCGTCCGGATCCCCGTGCCGATCTCGGGCTCGATTCCTCGCTCAGCGAGTTGAACGCCCCCGCGGGGCGCAAGCGCAAGTCGACGACCCTCGACGCGTTCTCCGGGTCCTAGGGACCTTCTCACGGCCCCAGGAGCGGGGCCTCGAGCGCTGCGTCCGAGAGCGGGCCCGGCGCTTGGGTGCTCCGCACGGCGATGAGGCCCCCAAGCGCGGCGATCGGAATCCCGGCGAGGCCCAGCGGGGAGGGGGCCGCTCGGGTCACCGCGACTGTGAATCCGAGCGTGAAGACCGGGATGGCCGTCATGAGGAGCGCGGGCAGGAGAAGTCCGGCTCTCCGGATCGCTCGGAAATAGAGCTCGGGGCCGACGAAGAATGTGACCACACCGGCGAAGACGAGAAGCGCGAAGGCGTACGGGCCGACGACGAGTCCGGGCCAACCTCCGGGGAGGAGGGGGGCTATCAGAATCGCACCGATGCCGGCGCCGAGGGATGCACCACCGGCCACGGTGCTGATCGGTTGGTGCAGGTTCTCCTCGGCCGCACTCACGAAGAACACAGCGAGGACGACGGGGAGGAGCACTCCCGCGAACGTCGCGAGCGGATTGAGCGCATGGGCGGAGCCCCCTTCGAGGATGGTGAGCAGGGCGCCCGCGGTTGCCAGCACCATCCCCCCGAGGAACAGCGGGTTTCGGAGCAGACCCCGCCCCTCCCCGACCAGTGCGCGGGCAAAGAGCGGCGTGAGCACGACGTCGCCCACCAGCGAGAGCAGCGCGGCATCCACGGGACCGCCCGAGAGGGTGACGATGAGGAGGAGCACCTGGGTGGAGAGGAACAGGGCGATCCGCAGGTAGCTCCCCGACCGGCCAAATCCCGCCGCGAAGCTGACGGCCTCCCCGCGGTAGCCCGCCCAGACCGCGTAGGCGACGCCGCCGGCAAGGAAGGGGTAGGCGACTAGGGCGCTAAGCGCGACGGACCCCTCGAGCGCGAGGACGAACAGGTAGTAGCTTGACCAGAGGAGCGCTGCTACCAGCGAAAGGAGGGTGGCTTGCCGTCTCCGATCCGAGAACCCCGGGGCCGCGCCCGGGCCGTCAGCCATACCCTTCGTACGAGAGGTGGAGCTGGGGAAGGTGCACTCCCCGACCGAGGCCGACAGATCCCACCTCCATCGCGTCGGCGTATCCCGTTCGCGCGAGCCGCCGCAAGATCTCACCGACACCCTTGGGTCTGCACGCCACGACGAACCCCACGCCCATGTTGAACGTCTGGAACATCTCGTGGGGGGAAATGTTGCCGGCCTCCCCCAGGAATCGGAAGATCCCCCGCGGAGCGGGCCATCGGCTGAGGTTGAACGCGACGTCAGGGGCCAGACGCGAGAGATTGCGCACGCCGCCTCCGCTGATATGGGCGAGGCCGGTTACTTCGGAGAGCTTCGCAATGGCCTCGACCGCCGGCACGTAGCATCTCGTTGGCGTGAGAAGCTCGGCTCCCAGCGTTCGAGTGGCTCCGGACCGCCGGTGCAGGAATCCACGCGATAGGGACGAACCGACTCGACGGGCGAGCGTGAGGCCGTTCGCGTGCACCCCACTCGAGGGCAATCCTAGAAGCCGATCGCGGGGCCGGATCCGCTGGCCGGTGATCGGCCGCCGCCCGGGCGGATAGAACCCGAGGGCCGTGGCACCCAGGTCCACCCCCCGCACGAGCTCGGGTACAATCGCTGTTTCCCCGCCGACGAGGGAGCAGCGGGCCTTCCGGATCCCGCGATCGATCCCCCGGCCGATGGCCGCGAGCACCTCAGGGACGGGGCGGTTGAGGGAGATCGTGTCGACTATGGCACCGGGTCGTGCTCCCACCGCGGCCAGGTCGTTCACGTTGATTGCGACGACATCCTCCCCCACCTCCTCCCACCGGTTGAGTTCGCGCGCGAGGAGTCCCTTCGTTCCGATCGTGTCGGTCGTGAGCGCGACGGTCTCGCGACCGATGCGGAGCAGCCCCGCGTAGTGGCCCGGGAGAGGAACGTGCCGCCCGCTCGAGGAGGGCGCGCGGTACCGAACAGCGGAGAGCAGCCTCCGAACTCCCTCGGCACTGGCCGCGCGGTCGACGCCGACGCCGGCGTAGCTCAGGCCCCGCCGTCCGGGTCGACCCACGCCCGCAGGAGAATCGCGTGGGCAAAACGCTGGCGGCACAGTTGGTGCGACCTCTAATCTATCGGGGCCCTTGCATCGGGGATGCCCGTCCGGCCCCGGATTCGTCGATCTCCGGAAGAGCCCCGCCCCGAGCCTTCCCATATCCTCGCGGGCCGGGGCCTTCAACGGGGACGACTCCACCCGCTCGAGGTCGGGCTCGGGGAGGGAGGCGAGATCCTAGCGCTCGGCCGAAACCTCGTCGGGGCTCGCCGGCACGACCTGGGTGAAGCGGTGCTGCTTCCAGCCGCGGTCGACATGCACGTGCACCTGCGTTCGCCCGACTCCCCTCGGGAGGGTGAGAGTTGGGCGCGCGGGACCGTGCAAGCCGCGCTCGGAGGAGTGGGGGTCGTGGGCGAGATGCCGAACACCGACCCGCCGGCGAGCACCGGCTCCCACCTCACCGAGCTCGCCGCGCGCGGACGGGGTCGCCTCGCCGTTGACCTACTCCAGTACGGGGTACTTTTCCGAGCCAAGGACGCGCCGGGGCTGGGCCGCGTTGCAGGGGCCCTCAAGCTGTACCTGGCACCGACCACGGGGATCGACCCACCCGCAGACCAGGACTCCCGCGCGGAGCTCCTCGCGAGCGCAGCGAGGACCGGACTCGCCCTTTCGGTCCACGCCGAGGACCCCGACCTTTTTCGCTCACCGGAGACCGCAGCCAACGCCGCCGAGTGGTGCGAGGCGCGACCCGTAGCCTCGGAGGAGAAAGCCGTCGACGAGCTGCTGCAGAAGTCTCCTCCGGCGCTGCGGCTCCACATCGCTCACGTGACCTCGGCGAAGGTCGCCCAGCGGCTGCGCACCGCCGGTCAGTCGTTCGAGGTCTCTCCCCACCACCTTCTTCTCGCGGCTCGGAGCTCGGACGGTCCTCGCTTCAAAGTGAATCCGCCCCTTCGGTCGGAGCCGGACCGGCTGGCTCTCTGGAGCGAGTTCGCGGCTGGCCGGGCGCCGATCCTCGCGAGCGACCACGCCCCGCACCCACTCGAAGCGAAGGAGAGGCCGTTCCCGCTCGCCCCGGCCGGAATTCCCGGGGTGGGCACTATGCTTCCCCTGATGCTCGCACGCTGCCGACGGGGAGATCTCTCCCTGCCGGAACTCGTCGCCGCGGCGTGCGACCGGCCGGCACGTTGGCTTGGGCTTCCGGTAGGCAGGCTGGCCCTGGGCCACCGTGGCGGGGTTATCGCCATCGATTTCCGTAAGGTCGAGCGATTCCGCGCGGTCAGGTTTCCGGACTCCTGTGGATGGAGCCCGTTCGAGGGCAGCGAGATGATCTTCCCAATCGAGCATTGGCGGGGAGGAGAGCGAATCGTGGAGGGAGGCGAGTACACGGGTCGCCCCACCGGCTCGGTCGTTCGACCGGAGTACGCCCCTCGGTGATCCTTCCCGCCTGCTCGAGGGGGCAAGGTTCTAAGCTCCCGCCCTTGCCGAACCGAAGGTCGCAATGGCGGAAGTCGTAGTCGCCGGCAAGGACGTCTGGAAGGTGTTCGGGAGCGGGGACACCGAGGTCGCGGCCCTCCGCGGCGTGAACATCGAGATCGCGCGGGAGGAGATGCTCGCCATCATGGGTCCCTCAGGGTGCGGCAAAACGACCTTCCTCAACTGCTTCTCCGGGCTCGACGAGGCGACCCGAGGGCAAATCCTGCTGGAGGGACGCGAGCTCCACTCGATGGACGACAACGCGAAGAGCCAGTATCGCGCCCGACGGACGGGGTTCGTCTTCCAGTCCTACAACCTCCTGCCTGTCCTCTCTGCAGTTGAGAATGTGGAAATGCCGCTCCTCATCGCGGGCGTCAAAGGACGAGAGGCCCGGGAACGGGCGACGAAGATCCTGGGCGAGTTGGGACTCGCGGAGCGCGTCCGTCACCGCCCCTCCGAGCTTTCGGGGGGCGAGCAACAGCGGGTCTCGCTCGCTCGGGCGCTTGTCGGCCACCCCGCGATCGTGTGGGCCGACGAGCCGACCGGCAACCTCGACGAGGAGGGTTCCCGCGAGGTCACCCGACTGCTGCGGGAGCTCAACCGGCAATATGGACAGACGATCGTGGTCGTGACGCACGATGCCGCGGTCGCGTCCACCTGCGACCGAACGCTACGGATGCGAGACGGAAAGTTCGAGAGCTAGCCGCCGATGAGCGCGAGCGATTCCGTCATCCCGGTCCTGCTGCTCATCCTGGTCGCGGTGGGCGTGCTCTCCTTAGTGCTCGCCCTGCGCCACCGGCTCGCCTTTCGGGTCGGGATGCGCAACGTCCGGCGCTCGCGCTCCCGCACGGTCCTGCTGATCCTCGGCCTCCTCGTGGCGACCACGATCATCTCGGGGAGCCTCATCGTAGGCGACACGATCAACGAGCTCGGCCTGCACTACACGCTGCTGGGAGCTGGCTTCAACGACGAAATCGTGAGCAACGTCACCCCGATTGGCTCCCTGGCCCCGTTCCCCTACGCAGTCTACTCGCAGGTGCTCTCGTCGGCGAGCGGGGACCACGCCATCGCCGGTATCGCCCCGGAGATAGTGAGCACCGTAGAGGTGTTCGATCGGTCCTCCGGCGTCCCCCAACCCAACCTGAACTTCATCGGGGTGAACGGGAACCAGAGTCAGCAGCTCGGATCGTTCGTCACGGACGGCGGGCAGTCCCTCGCAGGGCCGGCGCCCGGCGAAGTGCTACTCGACGACCTCGCCGCCTCCGAACTGAACGCCTCCGCCGGCGACTCCCTCCAGTTGTACGGCGCGAACTCGACCCCCGTGACCGCCGTCGTGCAGGCCGTCGTGCAGGACAACGTCCGGGGTGCTTTCCCGACCGGCGGTATCGGCAACTTCGGGAGCGTGTTCACGGACCTTGCCACCTCCCAGAAGGTTGAGAATCTCCCAGGGCAGATCAACGTCCTATCGGTAACGAATGCGGGATCCCAGCAAGGGGGGGTCGGACTCTCGGATTCGGTAAGTGCGAATCTGAACGCAACGCTCGCGAAGATCCCGGCCGCGTCTGGGCTCAAGGTGCAGGAGACGCTGAAGAATGGCCTCGCGACCGCCCAGACTTCGGGAAGCGGCATCTCCACCCTCTTCCTCGTCCTCGGTCTATTCTCCATCGTCGCAGGTGCGATGCTGATCATCGGCATCTTCGTCTTGCTCGCCGAAGAGCGGAAAGGCGAAATGGGCATGCTCCGGGCGATCGGACTGCGCCGGCGCGAGCTCGTCTACTCCTACTACTTTGAGGGGCTCGCCTACTCGGCCGGCAGCGCGCTCGCCGGAAGTGTCGTCGGTGTCGGTGTGGGGTACGGGCTTACCTACGCCTTCAGCATTCTCTTCCCCGCACCCGGTCTTTCCTCACGGGCGATCCTCGACTCGTTCACTGTGCTGCCCCAGACGCTGCTTATCGCCTACGTGATCGGTTTCCTGCTCACGCTCGTCACGGTCGTCGTCGCAAGCCGCCGCGCGAGCCGCCTCAACATCGTGCGAGCGATCCGGGACATTCCCGAGCCCCCACCGGCGATCCGGGTCTACACGTACCTCGCCTACCTGGGGCTCACCCTCACCGCGCTGGGTACGCTGCTCTTCCTCTCGACGTACCGCGGAAGCACCGACATCTCCGAACCGCTCATCGGAGGCGCCATGATGATCCTCGGGGCGGCGCTTGTCGCCTCCCGGTTCGTCACGAACCGCATCGCCTTCTCCGCCGCGGGGGCCGGATTCGTGGTATGGGCGGGCTTCGAGCCGCTCCACACAGCACTCCTCGGGAGTTACCACACTGGGGGGATCTTCATCGTGTTCGTCGAGGGGATCATCATGGTCGGAGGGGCGTTGTTCCTCTTCGCGTTCAACTCCTCCTCGCTCGTCGGAGGCCTGCTCCGCCTCGCGAACGGGCGCTCGGGCCGCGCGCCGGTCGCGCGCGTGGCCCTCTCCTACCCGGGCCGTCGACCCACGCGGACGACCATCACGCTCGCGATCTTCGCCCTCGTCGTCTTCACCCTCGTGGCGATCGCGACCTTCGGCGGGACGATCCAGGCGAACCTCGACCACACGGTCGCGGAGCAATCGGGCGGGTTCACGTTCTTCGGGTTCTCGAACGAGCCCATACCGGACCTTCCCGGACAGATCGCGGGCAACGCATCCCTCGCCTCGCAGTTCTCGGTCGTCGTGCCGCTCTACTTCGGGGGCGCCAATCTCAACGTGAGCGGCTTCTCCGCGAACCCGTTCGGCGATGCCGTGTTCGCCGGGCCGACCGGGCTGAACGCGTCCTCGAGCTTCTACACCACCAACCGGTTCCCGTTCAGCACCACGCTCGGGGGGATCTCCGCCGGGCTCGCCATGCACGAGCTCGAAACGAACGGCTCGGTCGCGATCGTGGACCAGAGCTACGCCGTCGCCACGACAAACCTCGGGGGGGGCGGGGGCACGAGCGCCCCCCATCCGTCCGTCGCGGTCGGCGATTCCATCCGGGTGGCGAACCCCGTCACCGGGAACTCGACCACGGTCCGAGTGATCGGCATCCTTCTCGAGAGCACCGTCACGGGGGTCTGGCTCAATCCGGCGACCGCCTTCGGGCTCGGCTTCCACGAGGAGAAGGCGTTCTTCCTCACGACGGCGGCCGGCGTCTCCGGGACCCACGCGGCGCAGTTGGCGAAGGCCGCCTTCTTCCGCTCCGGCCTCGTGCTCTACAACTTCCAGGCGATCCTCGCCCAGTCGATCGCGGGCACGGAGGGGGCGATCGGCCTGCTGCAGATCTTCGTAGGCCTCGGCCTCGCCGTCGGCATCGCCGCGATGGGGATCGTCGCGGTGCGCGCGGTGGTGGAGCGCAGGCGCGAGATCGGGATGATCCGGGCGAACGGCTTCACCCGGCGGATGGTGCTGAGGGCGTTCTTCCTCGAGTACACGTTCGTCTCGCTCCTCGGCATCGGCATCGGCACTGCGCTCGGCCTCCTCATCGTCTACAACCTCTCCACAAGCCCGAGCGCGGCCGCCGCCGGCGTGAGCACCTTCTCGATCCCGTGGCTCAATCTCCTGCTGATCCTTTTGGTCGCCTACGGGCTCGCCATGGCGGCGGTCGCCGAGCCATCGCTACGAGCCGCGCGCCTGCCCCCGGCGGAAGCGGTCCGCCCGACGGAGTAGACATCTCGAACGCGCAGCGGCTGGCTCAGGCCGGGGGCTCCGACCCTCGCGCCGTGTCCGACGAGGAGGAGGGGGACGCCCCGGTAGCCGCTGTGGCGCGGTCACGCCGATCGCGCATCCAGCGAACGTAGAGGAAAGCGAGGAGCAGGGCGAGCACGGCGAGCACCGCGACGTCCAGGTACTCGAAGTAGTGCTGAAGGACGGTGAAGTTGTTCCCAAGGACTGTCCCTAGGTAGATCAGGACCGCGGCAAACGGGACGCAGCCGATCGCCGTGTAGGCGACGAACGCCGGGCGGTTCATCTTGGCCGCTCCGGCGGGGTAGCTGATGTAGGCCCGGAGGACCGGGACGAGCCGGGCCGTGGCCACGGTCACGCGTCCGTGCCGGTCGAAGTACTCCTCGCTACGATGCAGCACCTTCTCGTCAATCCCCACGCGCGCTCCCCAGCGGTGGATGAGGGCCCGTCCGCCGCGGCGGCCGGCCTCGTACGCCAGGATCGCCCCGACGACGCCGCCCGCTACCGCGACCGCGAGCACGGTCGGCCACGTGAACCCGGCGGTGCCGCGCACGATAAGGACACCCGCGAACGGCAGGATCACTTCGCTCGGGAGCGGCGGAACACCGAAGCTCTCCACGAGCATCAGGGCGAAGAGCCCGGGAAGGCCCACGGTGGTGAGGACGGAGAGGATGGTCGAGAAGACCCACCCGGTCAGCGAGAAGATAGAGCTCCCCCCTGATGGCAGGAGCCGCCGCGGTTACGGTGGCGCGCGGAGCTCACGAGGCGTCCGTCCGGCCGAAAAGGAGTCGGTACGGCGTGCGCAGGTCCACGCGGGTCCGGGCCGGGATTCCCTCGAACTCAAGCGGGGTCTGGCATCCCCCGCAGCTGACCGCGGGCCGGAGACGGCCGAGAGCGATCGAGAGGGCCACGCCCACCTCGATCTCGCGCACCGGCTCGGGGGCCCGGTGGATCGCGGTGCGCAGCTCTTCGAGGAGCGGGTCGGAGTCGCTCATGGGGACGCTCATCTAGCTCGTTCGAGCGGATAACGGCGAGGGACCTAGCCGGACTCGTTTCCGGGCTCGCTCGCATCCCCGGACGGGGGGGCCGAGCCCTTGACCTTCGGGTCCTTCTTGAGGATCTCGCCGCTAATGCGGTCGAGCTCGTCCATGAGCGAATCGATGTTCGGTTCCTCGGAGCCCGGCGCTGGCTCCGGCACGTCGGCGGCGGCGGTCGTCGAGGGCATCACCGTCGGGGCGGCGCCCACGTCGTCCTCCGTCTCCATGTACGCCGGCACCGCGACCGCGGCGGCGCCACCCCCCGGGGTAACCGGTCCCTCGGTGGCGGCGACCCCGGCGTCCGGCGGGACGGCGCTTGCCGAGGCGGCCCCTCCGCCACGGCGCCGGTTGCGGATCAGGAGGAGCGCGATGAGGGCCGCGATGAGGAGGATGAATCCTCCGACGGCGCCCCACGCCCAGAGGGGAGTGGAGTTCGAGGGGGAGGAACAGTTGCCGTACTGGCAGGTGCTCTGGGCGGGCACGGCTCCCGTGTCGGGGGCGAGGGAGGCGGCGATGAGCGCGGTGAGCAGGACCGCGACCGCGAGCGCGGGAAGCGCTCGGCGGACCACCGCTGGACGGAGCATCGACGCCATGAAACTACTCAGGAGACCCTTATGCATCACCCGCAGCGGTATGTAAACTTGCCGCGAACTTTCGCCCGAGGGCTCGCTCGAGCGTGACCCGGCGCGCGCGAACACGAGGTGCGCTAGCGCGTAGCTCGCCGGTTGCCGAAGTGCCCGTACAGCCAGCGGACCCCCGGGAGCTTCCGCCCTAGGAGCCGCTCGAGCTCGCCTAGCAGCACCCGGTCCCCGCGGTCGATCGACCCCGAGAGGAGCACGGCGAGGAGGAACACGACGGCCACCCCCGCGACGAGTACAGGGAGCACGAGGAGGGGCAGACTCTGAGGAAGAAGCGCGTACGCCAGACCGAGCGGGATCGAGGTGAGGAGGAGCGGGACGAGATAGTGCCGCTGGAAGGCGTGCACCGAGTGGCCGAGCGCGAGCTGCGTCGCGGAGAGGAACGGGACGAGGGCGGTCGCCACCGCCCAGGCGATCGCGGCCCCCGTCTGGCCGTACGGCGGGATGAGCCAGATAGCGAGGAGCACGTTCACCACCGCGGCAATCAGTGTGTTATACAGCAGGGCGTGCGTCTCGCCGTAGGAGACCTGGGCGGAGGTTGCTGGACCCACCAGGGTCGCGAAGAGCGCACCGACGCACAGGATCCGCAGCGGTTCGACCGTGACACCGTAGCCCGAACCGTAAACGAACCGCAACGAGAGCCCCGGGAGGAAGAAGAAGACGAGAAAGGGCGGAAGCGAGGCAAGGACCATCCATTTCGTGGCGGTGCCGTAGGTGAGCGCCGCGCCGTCGGAGTCTCCGGAGCGCGCGAAGCGCACCATCACCGGCAGCAGGATGTACCCAAGCGAACCGATGCCCACGAGGAGGAGCCGAGAGAGCGCAATCGACACCCCATACTCTCCCACCGCAAGCGGGTGAAAGTAGCCGAGAAAGAGCGTGTCCCCCGTGTTTGCGACGTAGGAGAGGAGCGAGACCGCGAACAGGGGCAGGGCGAAGGCGCGCAGGCGCGACCCAACCCCGTGCGCTGCGGGCCCGCGCGGAAGGGCGCGGGGGATCCGGTAGAAGTAGTACGCGACGAGCCCGAGGAGCATCGCGACGTTCGACAGTACGTAGGCGAAGACCGCCGTCCGGAAGGTGAGGAGTCCCCGCGCGGCGCCGAAGCCGAGCAGGAAGGCGATGAACAGGACCGGGTTCAGGATCTGGATGAAGTAGGCGTTCGCGCGGACGTCCTCGAATCCCTGGAACACCGCCGCGATCCCAGAGGCGATGATCGAGGACGCAACCGCGACGGAGAACAACTCGAGGGCGAACCCGAACATCGAGCCGCCGAAGAGGCGCCCGAAGGGGGAGGAGGTGAGGACGAGGAAGACCCCGACGACCAGGGACGCGGGAACGAGGAGGAGGAAGCCGGCCCGGATGATCCCTCGGCGCTCCGAGTCCTCCCGGACGAACGGGATGCTTCGCGCGACCGCTTGGGGGATCCCGAGGTTGCCGAGCGCAGCGAGGAGGCCCGTGAAGGAGATTGCGTAGTAGAACTCCCCCCACTCGGTGGTCGAGAGCTCCCGGACGACGAGCACGCGGGCGACGAAGTTGAAGGTGACCCATCCGAGCGTGGCCACCAACAGGAGGAAGGTTCCTCGCGTAACCGACCCGAGGGCCTCCCTTGCCTCCGAACTTCCCTGGGCCACGCTGCGCTCGCTCCGACGGTTACTCCCAGCTACCTATAGAAGGTGGGGAACCTCGGCGAGCCCGTATAGCCCGGGGCGCGTGGGGGGGACGTGGGAGTGCCCGGGCCGGGCGGACCCCTGTGGGGGCTCGAGCTGCTCGCCTTCGCGGCGCTCTGTCTCCCGCTCGGCGAGCTGCTGCGCCGCTTGGTGGCACCGTACGCCGGGCTGTTCCGGTCGGGCTCCCTCGTAGAACGGGGTCTCCTCGATCTGTACCTGGCGGGAGGGGCCTGCTACGTCTTCGGCTGGCTGCCCCTCGAATCGGGAGCCGTTTCGGTCGGACTCCTCGTCGCTGGGATTCCGCTCCTCGTGCTCCACCGGCTCCTCCGCGGCCCAGTGCGTTCGGACCCTTCGGTCTCCCTTCGCGCACTCTGGAGCCCCCCGGTCCTCCTCCTCTTGCTGCTCACGCTCGGCCTGTTCGCACTCGAAGTGGGGGCCGTCGCAACGGTGCCCACCGGCAACACCTTCGACTCCGGCATTCTCGCCACGTTCGTCGGTCTCGCGAATCTGCACCACCAACTGCCGACCTCCTTCCTCCCGGTCGCCGCGCAGGGGATCGCGTATCCGCAGGGGACCACGGCGTGGCTCCTGCCCACGCAGTGGCTGTTCGGCGTGCCTCCTGCCCGAACCGCGCTGTTGCTCACCCCCCTGTTTCTCGCGCTCGCTCCGGTCGCCGCCTACGTCTGGGGGGAGCGCTGGTGGGGCAACCGTCGAGCCGCGGTCGCCCTCGCCCTCGTGGCCGCGCTCCTCGCAACGTGGACACGGCTGCTCGCCTCGGGAAGCAACGACTTCGCCCTCGCCTTCCCCCTCGTCCTGCTCCTGTGGGCCTGGACCCCTCGGTGGAGCGCGAAGGAGCCGCCGGGGTTGGCCGACGCGGTCGCCTTCGGGGCGGTCGCGGGGTACGCGGCAGCCCTCAATCCGACCGGTTCGGAGCTCTGGTTCGTCGTCGCGCCACTGCTGCTACTGTTCACGGCGGGTCTCCGCTGGCCCGGATGGAAGCGCTGGCTCGGACGGTGGGCGACGGCGTTGGGCGTTGGGCTCCTCTTCGTCCTGCCGAGCCTCTCGGTGCTGTGGGCCGGCCGGGCGAACGCGAGTCTCCTGCCCGGCGCGACGGCACTCCCTTCCGGGAGCGTGGTCGGCCTGTCTTCGGGGCAAATCGTCGGGTATCTCGACCCGCTTCTCTTCGGTCACGCAGACCTTTGGCTCTCGCCGTTCCCGGTCCTTCGCGCAGAGCTAGCGGCGCTTCTCGTCGTGGGGCTCGGGCTGCTCTTCCTCCTCCGGCGTGAAGGGGGGTCTCCTGGGTATGGCGCGCTCGCAAGATTCGCCCCGGCCATGCTGCTCGCGACGGCGCTGCTGCTGGTACTCGAGGCACGTGGTGGCCCGGATCCAGCGTTCGTGGGCGATCTCACAAGCGCAGGCGAAGCGTCGATGCTGCTCTTCACCGTCTACGCGGCCATCGCGGCCGTGCCGCTCATCGAGCTTCTTGACCGAGCCGCAAGTTCGATCCCGAAGGCACTCAGCCCTCGCCCGCCGCACGCGGATCCCGAGGTGAGGAGCGGTCCTACGATCCGGAGCCGCCGGCGGATCGACTCGCGCGCGGGCACGGCGATCCTGGCGAGCCTCGCTGTGGCGGCGCTGCTCGTACCCGGGGTAGTGGTGACCGCGACGAATGCACCGGACTACCTCCACGGGATCTACCTGAGTTTCGGAAACACGACGGAAGCGGACTTCGCCCTCCTCGCCTGGGCGGAGACGAACCTCCCGCACGGGGCCCGGGTGCTCGTCGCCCCGGGCAGCGCGGGCCAATTCCTCCCCGGATACCGACCCGACCTCACCCTCCTCTTCCCCGAGATACCCGTCGCCGGAAATCGGTCGTACTCTCTTCTTACGATGCAACTCGACGCCGGAACGCTCGACTCCACCGGCCGAACAGCGCTCTCGGCACTCGCCGTCGACTACGTGGTGGTGACCGGGAGGAACACGGAACTCTGGGCGGCGTACTCTCCCGTTCCGCTGCTCGCCGACCCGGCGGGATTCCCTGTCCTCTTCGCCACGGGAGACGCCTACCTGTTCGGGGTGAGCTCCCCCGGGCCGGGATAGTGTGGGCCGCTAGCCTAGCGGAAGTCGTCGAGGAGGGTTTCCTTTCCGGCGATGCCGGCCGGCTGCTTCGCGAGGGGACCGGCCTCGAGGACCTCCTCGAGATCCTCGTAGGTGGGCCGCTCGGCGCGGTAGAACAGCCCGATGGGGATCTTCTCCCCCCACTCGAGCGAACGCTCGTAGGCCTTGCCGAGGTTGCTCGGGTCGTGGCCGGCGCTCTCGAGCTTGTAGATCCGCTGCCGGAACCAGTCGAACGTGTTGAGCTTGTTGTAGGTGACGCACGGGCTCAGCGCGTCGATGAACGCGAACCCCTTGTGCTGGATGCCGTTGGCCACGAGCTCCGCCATGTGCTTCACATCGCCCGAGAAGCCGCGCGCGACGTACGTGGCGCCGGCCGCGAGAGCGAGCGCGATCGGGTCGATGGGATTCTCGATGACCCCGTCGGGGGTGGATTTCGTCTTGTGCCCCATCATCGAGGTGGGGGAGGCTTGGCCCGTGGTCAGGCCGTAGATCTGGTTGTCCATCACGATGTAGGTGAGCTTCACGTTCCTTCGCATCGCGTGGATGAAATGTCCGGCGCCAATGCCGAAGCCGTCGCCGTCCCCTCCCGTCACGATTACGTGGAGGCCGTGGTTCGCCCAGCGGATCCCCTCGGCGACAGGGATGCTCCGGCCGTGGATGCCGTGGAATCCGTACGAGTTGAGGAAGTGGGGCAGGTTGGAGGAGCAGCCGATCCCGCTCACGAGGACGACCTCCTCGACGGGGATCTGGAGCTTCTTGAGCGACATCTCGACGGCCGCGATCACCCCGTAGTCGCCGCACCCGGGACACCAGGTGGGCTTGACGTCCGACTTGCCCACCACCATCCGGAGCGGAGGGCCGGTCGGCGCGACCGTCGCGCTCGCGCTATCCGCCACGGAGCACCTCGAGGGCGCGGGCGACGATCTCCATCGGATAGAACGGCTCGCCGTCGTACTTCAGCAGGCGGTTGGGGAAGACCAGTCCCGTTTCGGTCCGCAGGAGCCGGCCCAGCTGGCCCGAGTAGTTCGCTTCGACGAGCAGGGTCCGCTTCGCCGGCTCGAGCAGCGCGAGGGTCTGCGGGACGTGCACCGGATAGACCGTCGGGAAATGGACGAGGTTCGTCGCCTTGCCCTTCCCGCGGAGAATCTCCCGAGCGTCCCGGACCGCCCCGATCGTCGAGCCCCAGGCGACGAACGTGAGGTCGGCCGCCTCCGGACCTTCTCGCACCGGGGGCGCCGAGTCGAGGGCGAGACCCTCGAGCTTGTGCATCCGCTTGCGCATCATCTTCGAGCGCTCCTCGACCCAGAGCGGGATGCCCGAGCGTACGTCCGAGATGAGGTGACCTTTCTCGTCGTGCTCGTCGGAGGCGGCGATCCACTGGAGCCCGCGCTGCCCCGGGAGGGAGCGGGGCGAGACCCCGGTCTCGGTGTAGCGGTAGCGGAGGTACTCACCGGCGCTACCGTTGGTGGGATTCAGGTAGAGCGAAGGGACCGGCACGTTGAGGTCGATCTCGGAGCGGTCCACCGTCGCGTAGCTCTCCGAGAGGTGGAGGTCGCTCGCGAGGAGCACCGGTGTCTGCCACGCCTCGGCGAGGGCGAACGCCTGGATCGCGGCGTGGTAGGCTTCGACAGGATGGGAGGGCGCGAGGATCGCCCGGGGAAACTCCCCCTGGCCCGCACCCAGCATGAGTGCCAGGTCGCCTTGCTCGGTCTTGGTCGGCAGGCCCGTCGACGGGCCGGCGCGCTGCGACTCCACGACGACGAGGGGGATCTCGCACATCCCGGCCATGCCGAGCGCCTCGACCATGAGGGAAAAGCCGCCGCCGCTCGTCGCCGTCATCGCGCGCACGCCGCCGTAGGAGGCGCCGATCGCCATGTGGATCGCGGCGAGCTCGTCCTCGGCCTGCTTCACGACCACCCCCGCCTCCCGCGAGTGGGCCGCCATCCAGTGCATGATCGTCGAGGCTGGCGTCATCGGGTACTGGGCGAGGAACTTGCAGCCGGCCGCGGCCGCTCCGAGAGCGATCGCCTGGTTGCCGGTCATCAGGAGCTTCGGCTCGCCAGCAGGGCTCGCGGCGTGCAGGTTCGGCGAACCGTTCGCTTTGGCGTGGGCGTAGCCGTCCGCGGCGCACTGGACGTTCCAGTCGACGACCTCCCCCTTCTTTCTCCCGAAGGAGTCGGAGATCGCCTGCTGAAAGAGGGGAAGCGGAATCCCGGACAGGTAGGCCAACGCCCCCATCCCCGCAGCGTTCTGCAGGATCGACTGGGGGGTGTACTTCCGGGCGAGCGCAAGGGTCGGTACCTCGAGCGCCGTGGCCCCCACCGGGATCCGGGCGGGGTCGATCTTGAACTTCTCCGGGTCGTAGACGACGACGCCTCCTTGCCGCAGCGTCGGAAGGTGCACTTCGGCCGTGTTGGCGTCGAGCGCGTAGAGCACGTCGCACCCGTCGCCCTGAGAGTACACGCGCTCGGGCGAAGCCCGAGCCTGGAACCAGACGTGCCCTCCGCGGATCACCGACTGGTAGGCGTTGAGTCCGAACAGATGCAGGCCCATCCGCGCGAACGACTTCGCGAGCGTCTCTCCGATGCTCGCGATGCCGTCCCCCGCTTGGCCACCGGCCCGGACTAAGATCTCCGGCATTCTCGCGATTCGAAGGGGGGTCCATTTATGGCGTTTGTCCCAGAACGGGAGATCGCTTCACTGCCGAGACGGTACGCACGGATACGGCAAGGCCCGCGAGCGGGTAGTTCCCACGGGCGGGAAAGGAGATACGACGCCGCGCAGCTTCTCCTGTCGATGCCGAAGCCGGTTCGGTTGCTCCTCTTCGCCACCGCGCGGGAAGCGCTCGGGCAAGGCGAGCTTACGCTGGCGGTGTCGCCCCAGGGCACCCCGCTCGCGGAGCTTCTAGCCCCCCTAGCAAAGGAGAGCCCACAGTTCGCGCGCGTGCTGAGAGCTAGCCGAATCGTGCGAAACGGCCGCTACCTCCGTGCACGGAGGACGCAGATCATGCCGGGGGACGAACTCGCCGTACATCCCCCGTACAGTGGAGGTTAACGATACGTCCGTCCGCGTCTCGGCCGCTCCGCTGTCCATCGGCGATGCCTACCGCGAGGTTGCGGGGCGCGGGGCGGGAGGGATCGCGATCTTTGTGGGGGTGGTCCGGCCGGACCGCACGTCCGGTGGGCCGACCGTCGCACTGGAGTACGAAGCGGACCGAGGCCTGGCCGAGGCGAGCCTCGAGCGACTCGAGCGGAGGGCGCGCGACCGATTCGGAGCCCGCAAGGTGGTCCTCTGGCATCGGGTCGGTCGGCTCCGGGTAGGCGAGGCGTCGGTGATCGTCGCCGCCTCGGCCGCGCACCGCGCCGCCGCG
>JAKIWX010000029.1 GCA_022749845.1 Thermoplasmata archaeon | reverse complement strand
GAACATTCGGCGATACCTGCACGGTGCCCCCGAACGCTGTCCGCATCGAGGGAACCAAAGGGGGCGACCGAACACTCCCTTTCTGAGCGTAGGGGAAAGGCAACGACGGAGTCGGGCTCGACATCGGTGAGCCGCATGCTCCAGCATCGCGCAGGGGTCCCTGCTGGAGTGGAGGGGAAGGCCCCAGAATCAGAGAGCCGCCGACGCTGTGCTGACCGCGGTGCCCGCCTCGCGGAGGTCCTTCCAGGAGAGCCGCAACTCCCGAGCAGCGCGGACCTCGTCCACTCGTCCCACCGACAGGTTGCGGGGCGCGGCCCGAAGGTTCTCGGGCGTATCCTTTACGGCCCGGACAAACGCGTCGGCGAAAGCGTCGAGCTCCCGGACGCTTTCCGTCTCGGGCATCTCGATCATCAGCGCTTCCTCGACGAGCGCCGGGAAGTAGATGGTGGGCGCGTGGACCCCCTCGTCGAGCAGCCGCTTCGCGAGGTCGAGGGTGCGGACCCCCTTCGCCCGAAGAGGCGTGCCCGAGAGAAGGAACTCGTGTTTCACGAGGGTACGGAAGGGTCGGGGCAAGTACTCCCCGAGCTTCTTCCCGAGGTAGTTCGAGTTGAGGACGGCCCGCCGGGAGATGGCCCGTAGTCCCTCCTCCCCGTGCGAGAGTATGAAGGCGTACGCCCGGAGGTCGAGTCCGAAGTTCCCGTACGCCGTCTTGATCTTCCCGATGGAGCGTGGCCGGTCGTAGTCGAGGTGGAAGGTGCGGCCCTGCTTCACGACGCGAGGCACAGGTAGGTACGGCCCGAGGGCCTCGGTGGCAGCGAGAACCCCCGCGCCGGGTCCCCCGCCCCCGTGCGGTGTCGCGAAGGTCTTGTGGAGGTTCAGATGGGCGAGGTCGAACCCCATCCGTCCGGGGTTGGTGACTCCGAGGATGGCGTTCAGGTTCGCCCCGTCGTAGTAGAGGAGCGCGCCCGCGCCGTGGACCGCCTTCGCGATCTCGCCGATCTCGCTCTCGAAGAGGCCCGCCGTGTTCGGGTTCGTGAGCATGAAGCAGGCCGTCTTGGGACCTACGGCAGCCCGCAGCTCTTCGAGGTCGACGCATCCGTCCTTCGACCGTATCTCCCGGGTCGTGAAGCCGGCCATCGCGGCCGAGGCGGGGTTGGTCCCGTGCGCCGTATCGGGCAGGAGCACCTCGGTACGCTCCCCGAGCTCCCCCCGGTCGGCGAGGTAGGCCCGGGCGATGAGGAGCGCCGTGAACTCTCCGTGCGCGCCGGCCGCAGGTTGGAGCGAGATCTCCGGCAAACCGGAGATTCGGGCGAGCATGCGCTCGAGCCGCCACAGAATCTCGAGGGAACCTTGCACGGTCGCTTCGGGTTGGTAGGGGTGGACCTCCTGGGCGTCGGTGAGCCGGGCGATCTTCTCCGAGACCTTTGGGTTGAACTTCATCGTGCAGGAGCCGAGCGGGTAGGCCGAGGTGTCGATGCCGAAGTTCATCTGGCTGAGCCGAGTGTAATGACGGACCACCTCGAGTTCGCTCAGCTCCGGCCAGGAGAGGCGCCGCTTGCGCCGCATCCGCTCGGGAATGCCCGCGATGGGGTCCACCCCCTCGCCGCCCGTTGGCGGGCGAATCTCCCACAGGAGTGGTTCGTCCCACCGCGCTTGCCGGAAGCTCATGCACTGCCCCCGAGGGCCGCCCGGGCTGCGCGCGCGTACTTTGCAATCTCACGGTCGGTCGTACGCTCATGGACCGAGGTGAGGTAGGTGCCGTGCAGGGCGTCGGGGGCCGGGGCGCGCGGGTCGCGAAGCGGGAATCCCCCGAGCACCTTCGCCCGGCGAAGCCGGTCGAGGAACGGGTCCACCTCCCCGCTCGCCACGGAGACCGCGAACTCCCAGAGATAGGGGGCGTCGAACCTGGGGGAGCGGAGTCCGGGAACCTCCGAGAGCTTCCCGGCGAGCGTACGGGCCTTCTCCGCGAGCGAGGCAGCCAGTCGCTCCAGGCCGCGCGGCCCGACGAGCGTGGCGTAGGTTACGAACGCGAGCGCGAGCAACGACTGGTTGGTGCAGATGTTGGACGTGGCCCGGGAGCGTCGGATGTGTTGCTCGCGGGTCTGGAGCGTGAGGGTGAACGCGCGGCGCCCCTCCACATCGACCGTCGCGCCGACGATGCGGCCCGGGGACAGGCGCAGGTACTCCCGGCGGCAAGCGAACAGGCCGAGGAGGGGGCCGCCAAAAGAAGGCGCGAGTCCGAATCCCTGCCCTTCCCCGACGACGATGTCGGCACCCCAGGCACCCGGTGGCTCCAGGATCGCTAGGGCGAGCGGGTCCGCGACGACCGTGAGCGGGAGCTCTTTCAACATCCCCTTGAGCTCAGGCAGCTGGGCGTCCACGACGCCGAATCCGTTCGGCAGGTCGACGAGTACTCCCGCCACGTCGCCCGCGGCGAGGGCCGTTCGGAGCGCCCCGAGGTCGAGTTGACCTGTGGTCGGGTCGTAGGGAAGCTCCTCGACACGAATCCCAGCGCCCACCCCATAGTTTCGCAGCACGCTGCGTTCCTCCCACGGGAGGGACGCGGGGACCAGGAACCTGTGCCCGCTCGACACCCGGCGGGAGAGAAGCATCGCCTCGCCCGCGGCGGTCGCCCCGTCGTACAGCGAGGCGTTCGCGTCGTCCACGCCGGTCAGCTCGACCCAGAGGGACTGGAACTCGAACAGCGACTGGAGCAGGCCCTGGCTCGCCTCAGGCTGATACGGCGTATAGGAGGTGTAGAACTCGCTGCGCGAGAGGATCGCATCGACCGCCGCCGGTATGTGTCGGACCGGGATCCTGCCCCCCAGAAAGGTCGCGAACCGCGGGTAGGCACGGTTGCGGCCGAGCGTCTTTTCGAGGTGCGCGACGACGTCCGGCTCCTCCTTCCCCGCTCCGATGCCCATCCTGCCAAGACGGACCGACCGAGGGACGTCGATGAACAGTTCCTCCGTGCTCGAAAGCCGGAGCTCGCGGAGCATGCGCTCCTCCGCGGCCGGTTCGGACGGGATCCACCGTGGCATGAACGTCCTCGAGTGCGCCGCGACCCGGGCCGGCCATAAAGCTTCGATTGGAGGACCGGTCCCGGGAGGACTGGAGGGGACTCCCTCCGCTCCACTCGGGGGATTCCAGCTCCTCCGCCGATAGTCAACCGAACCGGCGGCCGGAACGATGCTCCGTCCGCGAGGTCGAGCTCTGGAGGTCCAGCACGAGCTCCCCGACCTCCACGCCAAGCCGGTCCAACTCGCCGGAGGTCGCCTGCCGCGTGTCCTCGCTCAGGCGCATCCCGCCCGACGCAAGCGCGCCCGGGGACGCGAGCGCCGACGTTACCGAATTCTTCACGGCCTCTGCGACGGCCTTCGGAAGGTCGGGGGTCCCAAAGCACGCTTTGCGAGCGTCGACGACGCGGTACTCGAGCCTTGCGGTCGCCGCGATCGGAGCCAAGTCCGCGGCGGTGGCGTACAGCGGACCTACGGACTCGGAGCGCGGCCGCATGTCGACACGGATGAGGTGGGCGAACAGGCTCACGAAGGAAAGTCCTGGGAAGAGCGTGCGTTTGTACGAGCCGAAGAGCGTGACCACTCCGTTCTCGTACGGCTTGATGATCTTCGTCATCCTCGCCACCAGCGCGACGGCGAGGAAGATCACGATGAGGGGCGCGACGAGGAAGATTGCCGAGGCGCCCACGCTCCGCACCCTCCGTGCTCCGACAGGTTCGATGGACTCATAACGGGACCACCGCCCTCACCGACTTCCGGGCCGGCGCCGCGGCTCACCACCTCCCTCGGTGGCGGTGCAGTCCCTGATGGGGGGGACCTCAAATGAATGGGGTGGGTCGCCGACCCCGATGCCGCTCCCTCGAGGTCGTGAGGACCGTGGCGCTTCGCTCGCGCCCCGCGGTCGGCTCGCATCTTCCGTGCTGCTCGACCTCGCCTTCCGCACCGCCTACAAGGCGACCCCGCACGGCACGGACCGGCTCGACCGGTCGAGGCGACGAGCCCTGCTCAAGATCGTCCGAAGCTCCGCCGTGATTCTGCGCCAGCTTCGACTGCGCACCAAGCGATGCAGCGAGGCACTGGAGAACCCGGTCGCGAAGGAGCTCCTCTCCCGAAGGTTCGGACCGGGGGCCGTTGCGGGTAGCCTTGGTCAGCTGCGAAGGGCGGAGACACGCATCCGCGGGCTTTCCCAGGACGCCCAACGGAGCCTGCGACATCAATCGGAGGTAGAGGGGTTCGGAGCGGAGGTCCGAATGTTCTACGGGCGCCTCGCCAGCATGGTACGGGAGCTCGACCGGAGCCTCGCGACCTTGGAGGCGGCCGAGAGGTTCCTCAAGGAGCGCCCGCGCGTCGACCCCGAGGTTCCTACTCTCGTCGTCGCGGGCTTTCCCAACGTCGGCAAATCCTCGCTCGTGGCGCGCCTCTCGACGGCTCGACCGGAGATCGCGGCCTACCCGTTCACGACCCTCTCGATCGCCGTCGGGCACGCCGACCTCGGTTTCGACCGCATGCAGGTCGTGGACACTCCCGGGGTCCTCGGCCGCTCGGGCCGGGCGAATCCCGCGGAGGGGGAGGCGCTCGTCGCCGCGCGCCTCGCGGCCCACGCGATCCTGTTCGTCATCGACCCCACCGAGGGCTGCGGGCACTCTGTCCCCGAGCAGGAGCGGCTGCTGGCCCGCTGGAGGGAGGAGTTCCCGAGCGTTCCGATCCTCGAGATCGAAACGAAAGGGGACCTCCCCCATCCGAAGAGCCACCGTCCCGTCGTGTCGGCGAAGACCGGTGCGGGGCTCGTGGAACTCCGGCGACGGATCGTCGCCGCCCTGACCCTCTCGGTGGCAAAAATCGCGCCGGCCGCCGTCCCGACGGCGAGCGCGGCGCTCCCTAGACCGTGAACCGCTCGCCCGTTTCGGGGAGGCGTACGTCGGCGAACTCGCGGAGCGGTGCCGCGAGCAGCTCGCGTCGGTCGCCGTGCATGAGGACGATCGTCTTCGCGCGACTTGCCCGGGCGTATTCGACGAGCTCGGTGTGCCCCGCATGGCTCGAGAAGTCGAACGAATTGATCTCGCACTCGGGCCGGATCGTGACCCCGTCGATAGTCAGCGTCCCCTTGTCCATGAGCTGGCGACCGTTCGAGCCGTCGACCTGGTACCCCGTGAGGAAGATCGAGTTCCGGGCATCGCGGTACATCTCCGCGAGGTAGTAGAGGACCGGCCCGCCGTCGAGCATGCCGCCGGTCGTGACGATCACGTCGGCGTTTCGAATCGCCTGCTTGCGGTCCGCGGGGTGCTGCACCTCCGTCACCTCGTCGAGGGCGCGGTAGAGCCGCCGCGCGTCGCGGAGGTACTCGGGCGCGGCCCGGAAGAGCGCGTTCACCTTGCGCGCCATGCCGTCGAGCCAGATCTCGTGGCCCGAGTGGGCGAGAGCGAGCACGACCTCTTGGGCCCGGCCGACCGCGAACGCGGGGACGATCACCTTGCCGCCTCGTGCGAGCGTCGCTTCGATACGCTCCTCGAACCGCTTCTCGGTCTCCCGCCGCGCGGGGTGCTCCCGCCCGGCGTACGTCGATTCCATCACCAGCACATCCGTCTCGACGCGCTCCGCGGCACCCACGAGCCGGCTCTCCGACGCGGAGAGGTCCCCCGTGAACAGCACATCCTTCTCCCCACGGTAGAGGAACTGGCTCGCTCCTGGGATGTGCCCCGCGGAGTGGAGCTCGACCTCGAGTCCACGGCGGCGGTACGTGCCCTTGCGCGGCACGGCGTCGAGCCGGCTCCTGAGGGCCCGCATGTCGTCCGGTGTGTACGGCTCCATGTACCCTTCCGCCCTCGCGACCTTGAGCGCGTCGCGCGTCAGCAGCTCCCCCACCTCCGCCGTGACCGGCGTGCAGACGAACCGGGCGTGCGGAAGGCGGCTCAGGAGCGGGGTCATACCGGAGTGGTCGAGGTGGGCGTGCGAGAGGAAGGCGGCGTCGACGTTCACCGGTGCGGGCCGGGGATACTCCGGCGGGTCGGTCGGTGTCATGCCGTAGTCGAAGAGCAGCGTTCGGCCCTGGTCCCGGACGACGAGTCCGAGGGAACCGACCTCGCTGGCCCCTCCTAGGAATTGGAGCTCCATCGCGCGGGCACCCGACTCCTTCGATTTAACGCCGCCCCACGCTCGGGAGGAAGCTGCGGCGACGAGCCCCATTCCCCTTCCTTCTATCGCCGCGGAGTGCGCAGGGGGTTCTCCCGGCCTCTGGTTGGACCCTAGCTTTGCCCCCGCCCGTGCCGAAGCGCTATCTCCCGGCCCACGGTCGCCGGCGCGTGCCGACGCCCAGCGCGGAGCTCGAGGTGCTTTTCCGCATCGCGGCACGCGTCCACCTCGCGGTCCGGCAGGCGCTGGGGAATCCTCAGCGCTTCGAGGTCGTCGCGATGGGAGCCTCGGGTACGCCCACCGAGCGGATCGACCGGCTCGCCGAGGACGAGGTCCGGGCTGTTCTCGAGGAGGAGAAGGTCGACTGGAACCTACTGAGCGAGGAGGTCGGTCGCGTCGAACGGGGGGGGCAGCTCACGCTCGTGCTCGATCCGATCGACGGGAGCCATAACGCGCTGCGGGGACTTCCCTTCGCAACGGTCTCGCTGGCGGTGGGGACCGATACGATGGAGAGCGTGAGTTCGGGGGTCGTCCACGACCTCACCACGGGGGTCACGTACTGGGCCACGAAGGGTCAGGGGGCGTTCCGGGACGGACGGCCGCTCCACACGCGTCCGTGGGAAGCCCGACGCGAACTGTTCTTCCTGAACTTGGGGCGGCACGCGACGCCCCGGGTGATCGCATGGGCGAGCCAGGGCCGCCGGGTCCGCTCGCTAGGCTGCGCGTCGCTTGAGATGCTCGCCGTGGCCCAGGGAAGCGCCGATGCGTACCTGTTCGAGAACGATGTCGAGGAGCGAAACCTCCGCGTCACCGACATCGCAGCCTCCTACCGGATTCTCCTCGAGGCGGGTGGTGGGGTCTCCGACCTAAACGGGGCCCCCATCGACTCCCTCGGCCTCTCCCTCGATCGTCGGACGAGCGTTTTCGCGTGGGCGGACGAGAGGTTGCACGCCGCCGCGAAAGGAGGAGTGCATCCGTGAGGGTGGGAGTAACGGTCCACCCGGAAAAGGCGCACGCGGTCGGCATCGCGCGAGGCGTCGTCGCAACGCTCCGGTCGCGGGTCGACGTCGTGATTGCGACCGAGAACGCCGCGACGTTCGACGGGGTCGGCCCCGCGGAGCCCCTCGCCACTATGCATGCGGATGCGCTCATCGCTATCGGCGGGGACGGGACCTTCCTCTGGAGCCTCCAGCGGAGCGCACTGCCGCTTCTGCCGATCCACGCAGGGACCGTCGGATTCCTCGCCGAGGTGGACGGTGACTCGCCCCTCGCCGTGGAGCAGGCGCTCGACCGGCTCTGCCGGGGCGAGTTCCACCTCGAGGAGCGGATGCGCCTCGCCACCGAGGTGGAAGGTCGACACCTGCCGGACGCCACCAACGACGTCGTGGTCCACACCGCGCAGGTCGCGAAGATGCGCCACTTCGAGATCGCCGTCGACGGCGAGGTGGTGGGCCAGCTCCGGGCGGACGGCGTGATCCTCGCCACGCCGACCGGGTCGACCTCCTACTCGCTGTCCGCCTCCGGGCCGGTCATCGACCCTTCCCTCGACGCGATCGAATTCACCGCCCTCGCACCGTTCCGGGCGAGCCAACGCTCGGTCGTTCTCGACCCGTGGCGGACCCTCGGGCTTCGCCTTCTCACCACCGAAAAGGAAGGAGTGGTCGTCGTGGACGGCCAGAGCGAATTCGCGCTCCACGCCGGAGAGCGGGTCCAGGTCTACCGTTCCCCCCGTCGCGCGACCTTCATTCGGTTCGGCACCCGGTTCGTCCCCCACCTCATCGGTAAGGGGATCCTTCCTTGGAACGAGGAGAGCTTCTCCCGGCGCTCGGAGGGCCACGCCGCTCTTCCGCCCCGCGCGTAAGCCTGCGCCCGGGGGCGCGGTCCCCTCCCGGATCGTGAAGGCGATCACGCGCCGGTGCCTCGACTCCGCGCTCGCCTGCGCGGCAAGCTCGTTTCCGAACGAGTTCGGCGGGATCTTGCGGGCCGAGCCCTCGGACACCATCTCGGAGCTGCTGTTGCTGCCCGGCACCACTTCCGGCCGGCGCCACGCCAACTTCCAACTGTACATGCTCCCCGCGGACCTCTCCGTGACGGGCACGGTGCACTCCCACCCCTCGGGGGCACTCCATCCAAGCGACGCCGACGTCACCTTGTTCCGCCATTGGGGACGGCGGCATCTCATCCTCGGTTCACCGTTCGGCCCCGGTTCCTGGCGCGCGTACGACGGCAACGGCCGCGAGATTCCGCTCGAGGTGGTCGGAAAGCCCGCCCCCGCGGTGGCCGCGACGGGGCGGTACTACCGACCGCCGCCGGCCGTTCATCGCCCGCCGGAACGGACGGCGGTCCCCCCGATCGACGAGACCCAGGAATAGGACCGGCTACACGACGGGCCGCAGCGTGTAGGGGGCCGTCCCCGGTATGGGGGTGGGCCTCGGTTCGCAGGCGTACGTTCCCGTCCGAGGTCGCACGCCGTAGAGTAGCGCCCGCCCCTCGCGGTCGCGGATCCGGAGGTGGAGCGAGACGTACCCGTGGATCGCTTCGGCGAGCGGATCGCCGATCCGCGCGAAGTAGAACAGGTGCGCCGGCGCGTGGTAGATGTACTGCGTGGTGACCGCGGGGAAGGTGTCGGGGGTGAACGGCATCCCCTGCAGGCGCGCGATCGTACGCATGCCCTCGATGTACATCAGCGCGAGATTCGGTGTCCCCTCGGCGGTCGGCGTCCGCAGGAACCGGATTGCCTCGGGGGAACGACCGGAGGCGGGTCGCCCGGGGTCGGTGATGCGGGGGATCGGCAGGAGCGTCGTGTAGAGCGCGTACTCCTCGCCGCTCTCGGCCTTCTCCTCCGTCGACTCGTCGACGTGGGCGGAGAGGATGCGCACCCGTTCCTCGAACTCCGAGGCCGGGAGGAACGGGTGGAGGAGCTCCCACACCTCCTCGGGCGGCAGGAGCGGAGGCGGTGCGACGAGCAGCCGCCCGCCGCGCCGAAGGAGGTCGGCGGCGATGGGGATGGAGAGGACCCGGGGGATGTAGAGCGGGACCTCCGAGTCGTACTCCACGAGCGTGACCTCGCCGGCCTTGAGCCGGCCGAACGCGGCCTCGAACTCGATGGAGCCGGGCCAGAGGAGGAGCGGGGAGGGGCTCGGGTCCGGGTCGGAGAAGATCTCGGAGGCCGGAAGCTCGCTCGGGAGCTGCGGCAGGCAGTGGAACCGTCCGCCGTCGAGGGTGAAGGGGTAGGTGGCGTTCGCGACCCGGATCCCCCGAAGCTTCGGGATCGCGAGCCACCGTTCGAGGCGGTTGTCGAACAGCTGGCGGCTCGTCGTGACGACGCCGTCCACCAGGTATTCGACGTCAGAGGGCTCCGTGTCCTCGAGCACGAGGACGAGATGGGCTTCCACCGAGCGCATGCGGTGCAAGAGCTCCCGCTGCACCTCCATCGGGCTCGGTGCGCCCGGCCGGTTCGCCGGCACCGAGCGCAGGTACGGTTCGATGAGCGCGGTCCACGAGTCGACGACGACCACCGCGCGCGTGCCCGAGCGCAGTCGGGCCCACGCCTGCTGCATCGGCTCGGGGAGCCAGAGAAATCCCGTGAGCCCCCGCGCCTCCCCCTCGTCAGGATGGAGGAGGTCGGAGACGCGGGCCACGACCCGCGCCGTCTCCTCGGGGCCGGCGGCGTCGGTCGTGTCGACGAGCTCGAAGCTCGGGCCGTTCGTCCGCGCCAGGTGGGGCGCGTCGCGCAAGAGCCGCTCCCGCGGGACCCGGCCCGTGATGAGCATCCGTTCGCCGTTGAACTCCTCGAGGAGGGCGACGCCGAGCGTCGTCTTTCCCGTGCCGGGGGGTCCCCGCAGGACGAGCGTCTGCGGCCCCGGGAGCGCGAGGAACTCCCGCAGCTCGGGGGGAAGACCGGAGGGGGGAATCACGGAGACCAGGGGACCCGGGCGAAGGCTACTCCCGCATGGGGATCGTGGGGATCGGCAGTCGATCCGGCGTGAGGTTAGGGTCCCGGATCCGCTCCGCGGGGTGGTCCGGGGAGCTCCAGAGCCCGTTCATCTTCGTGATGAGCTGCAGGAACCCGACGAACCCGCGGAAGGTCGCGCGGTAGGCCCGCTTGTGCTCCGTCTCCCAGTCGAAGAAGTCCCGCATGAGCGTCTTCGACTGGCGGAGGCCGTGGGAGAGGGCGCGCTTCAGAAGCTCCTGCTGGAGCGGCGAGAGCCGGTCCCGGCGGAACCAGTCCTTCGTCTTCAGGTGACCGAGTGGGACGAAGAACATCGGGACCAAGATAGCCCGGAAGTCCCAGAGCCGGTCGATGAGCTCGATCGTCATCCGGACGTCGTCCTCCGTCTCCTGGGGCAACCCCACGATGAAGGTGCACGCCGGGTAGACGTGGTTGTCGTTCATGAGCCCCGCGGCCTGGACAACGAGCTCGGGCCACTGGGAAGCCTTGAACGGCGCGACCTTTCCCGGCATCGCGGCCGTGATGATTCGGGGACTGCCGGTCTCGACGCCCACCTCGACTCCCCACCACGACTGATGGTCGTCGATCAAGATCTCGGCGCACTTCGAGAGAAGCTTCGGCCGGGTCATGAGGGAGGCGATGGCGACGTGGCTCCAGCCCACCTGCGGGTAGTACTTCTTCGCAAGGGAGAGTAGCGGGAGGAGCTTGTCCTCGCGCGGCATGACGTTCGGGCTTCCGTAGAAGTAGACGTCGTCCGAGTGGAGCAGGCCCTTCTTGATCCCGATCTTCTGGTTGACCTTGAGCTCCTCCTCGATCTTCGAGAGCGGGTACCAGCGGGTGGGGCGCGTCGTCACGGAACAGAAGGAGCAGCCGCGGCAGCAGCCCCGGCCGATCTCGATGAGGCCGTTCACGCTCGGGTAGCGGATCGAGGAGATCTCCTCGACCTTCGGCGCGTCCTTCGGGGTGAGGACGACGTGCGGCGGCAGGAACTCGTCGGCGAGCGCCTTGCGGACGAGGTCGCGGACGTAGATGTCCGCCTCCCCCTCGACCACGCTGTCGATCCCGCCGATCGCCTCGACGAACTCTCCGATCCACGGCACCTTCATCCGGGTGGCGGGGGAGAGCTGCCAGGCGCACGGACCGCCGGCGATGAGCTTCATGCCCTGGCGCCGGGCCTCGAGGACGTGCGGCATCGAGAGCATCCGCTTGAAGTTCACGCAGTTGAGCGGGTCCTTGCGCATCACGCCGGCGAATGTGGAGGAGGGAGGATTGAGCCCGAAGTAGTCGTGCCCGCTCACGAGCAGCACCTTCGCCTTCCCCGGCATGTACATGTGGAGGTAGCTCGGGTGGACGATGCGGGCGTCGACCCCCGCGTCCAGCAGCGAGGCCTCGACCTTGCGCATCCCGTAGGGTGCCTGCTCCGGATAGCCGTTCTCATCGACGTCCATCACGGGGAAGAACAGCTTCTGGTACGCCTTCTCGGGCAAGATGTAGGCGGGGGTCGTGGTCCCGAAGCCCAGGAACTCCTTCCCATGATGATCGCTCATCATGGTCCAGTCGCAGGTGAGTACCACTTCCGGCATTGGTGACCGACACTCCCTCAGGAAGGAAGCACGAGTTGCACAGGGCTCGGGCTCATTATGGTTGTGACGGGAACGCTCCTGCTCACGGCGCGAGCGAGAGGCCGGACGCCCGACGGCACGGGCCCCGACCGAGGAACGCTGAGCCGACCCTCACCCGGAATCTTCGTCTTCGTCCTCGCGGGTGATCGTGGGGTCGGGGCCCTCGGACGGCTCTTCCCCGCCCGCCCCGTCCCCCCCTTCCGAACCCCACTCCCGAAAGGCGGGGTCCCGCTGGATCATGTGCACGCGCACGCATTCCTTGTGCGCGGGCCGGCCGTTCCACGCGCTCGACGCTTCGGGGCGACCGAGCGGTTCGAGGCACAGCACACACACCTCGGGCGGCGCGACGATCCAAGAGGTGCGTGGGACGCTCGCCGGCATCGCCTTGGCCTCGATACTCCCGGTCGGGAGAAGTAGCTTTCGGCGCCACGGCCGGGAGCCCCGCCGGCCGAGAGCGAAACCCCATTAGCGGCAGGCGGCCTCCACCGAGCGCCGTGCAGACGCTCGCGGAGCTTCGCAAGCGACGCCTCTCGCTCGGCATCTCGCTCGGCGAGCTCGCGCGTGCGGTGGGCCGGAGCGATGCGACCGTTTCGCGAATTGAGAGGGGCAGGATCCGGCCGTCCTACGATCTCGTGCAGAAGATCGTAGCCTTCCTCGACGAACGGGAGGGGGAGCACACGCCTCCGCTCACCGCCTCCGAAGTACGCAGTGGTCCCCTAGTCACGGTCGGACCCACGCTGTACCTGACCGAGGCGTTTCGCCTGATGGAGCGAGGTGGATTCTCCCAACTCCCCGTGCTCGAGGAGGGCCGGGTCGTCGGCTCCCTTTCCGAAAGTGCGCTTCTCAAGGCGCTCGCGTCGCCCGCAGGTCGTCGCGGGAGAGTGAGGGAGTTCCTCGAGCCTGCCTACCCCATCGTCGACGCTTCCTGCCCGGCCGAGCTCCTCGCGGGGCTGCTGACCCGCTACCCGGCGGTGCTGGTCGGAGAACGAGGCGCGCTTTCGGGGATCGTAACGAAGACCGACCTCATCCGGGGACTTCGCGGACAGCCCTTGCGCCGCGCCCTCGTGACGGGACGAGACTAGCCGTCGAGCACCGTGCCGGCATAGCTCCGCGCGGCTTCGCCGACGAGCCAGCCAACCTCGGCGCCCACGGCATCCAATGCGAGGCCCCGTGCGGCCGGCTCTCGTTCGCGCTCGGCGCGGGGTGAGGTCGACGCGACGAACACCACGTCGCCCTCGAAGGAGGTGTGGGTTGGCACGACGGTGCGCGCGACCGCATCGTGAACGTGCCCTGCGAGCGAGGCAAGGTCGCGGCGGTCTAGCGGGAGGTCGGTGAGCACAGCCGCGAGCGTCGTGGCCGGGGAGGCTGGAGCGCCGAGCGAGCTCGGGCGTAGTCGGTGCGGCGCGCGCTGGGCGCCCGCGCGAGTGCGCGCCGCGACGAGCCAGGCGCCGGACTCCGGGTCGCGAATCGCGCCGCCGGAGTTGAAGACGAGCAGGACGGCGAGCGCGAATCCATCGGGGAGCCGCAGGCCAGCGACTCCGACGCCTCCGGGACGAGAAGCTTCCCGTCCCAGGTACTTCGCGACGCGCGCGCCAGCTCCGGCGCCCAGGCGACCGGAGGTTCCGAGCCCCGGGGCGGCGGCGTTCGCGGCTGCGTAACCGAGGGCGAGGTACTCGGGGAGGCTCCCGCGCCGCGAAGGAAGGTCGAACAGTATCGCCCCGGAGATTCGAGGCAGCGGAATGCCGCTCCCGAGTGCAGGCTCGCCTCGGCCAAGCTCCAGGAGCCGGGTCCGGATCCCGCGCGCCGCGTCGAGGCCGAAGAGGCTCCCCCCGGAAAAGAAGAGGGCATCCCGTCGACCGAACGTAGAGGTGACCTCGAGCGAGCCGATGTCGTACGTCCCAGAGGCCGGTCCATGGACCGCCGCCACGACGCGGGCCGGCCGGTCGAAGACCAGGGCGGTCACGCCGGACGGGACGGAAGGCTCCGCTGCGTGGCCCACGCTCACCCCTCGAGGGTACGAGGCCGACGGGCGCTCCTTTCTACCCATTCGGCAGGGGAGCTCTTGCCACGGGATGAGAGCTCCGGGCCGGGCGCCCGCACGCTTAAGGGGGTGCCGTCATGCGGACCGCATGGCCCGGGCGGCAGCCCCGAATTCTGTGGCGCCCCCCGTGGGGTTCCACCTCAACCGGAGTACACCGCTCGGTCGTCACGCGCTTCTCGCCGTCTTCCCTGGGCTCGATCGCCTCGAGACCGCGGCGCGCCAGGAGCCTTCGGCCGCCGGACGGAGGGCACTCTACGATACGACCGCCATCGAGCTTGTCGCGGACGACGTCTGGATGTACGTCGCGCCGTGGAAGATGCCGAAGGGGGCGCCGCGACGCTGGCGGCCCGTCGTCGCGCCCGAAATGGACTGCATCGTGGTGGGGGAGAGCCACCTCCGCGAGAGCCCTGCGCTCACCCTCTTCCTCGACATCTTCCACGAGCTCTGTCACATCCAACAGCGACGTGCCGGGCGGAGCCTCTTCGACCGGCGGACGAGTTACGTCCGTCGCTCCACGGAGCTCGAGGCGTACCGCTTCGTTGTAGACGAAGCGCGCCGCTTCGGTGTGGCCGACGCAACGTTGCGCGAGTACCTGCGCGTAGAGTGGGTCACCGAGTCCGAGCTCGCCGAGCTCTACGCGGCGATGGACGTCCCGGCGGCCTGAGCTAGGCTTGGGATCGCGAGAGAAAACGCTCTCGCGTTTCCCCACCGGACGAGAGTTTATCCACCTCGCACCGGGTTTCCGCGCTCCGCGGGAGGGCGAACCGGGTGGACGTCAAGGCTCGGCTTGCGATACGCCCTTCCTCGAGCGACCTCTGGTTCCTGTCCTACCTTCCGCTCGCGGTGAGCGACGGGATCGCGACCCCCCTGGTGCCGCTCCTTGCGCTCGCGAGGTTCTCCGCTTCCCCGCTCGCGGTCGTCGTCATCATCGCGGCGAGCTCGCTCACCCAGGTGCCCTTCACGATTCTGTGGGGCAACCTGTCGGACCGAGTCCCGCATCGGAAGTACTTCCTTGTCGGATCGTTCGTGGCGAGCGGCGCCTGCATCGTCGCCATGGCGTTCGCGACCAACATCGGGACCTACTTCTGGCTCAACGTGCTCGAAGGGCTCGCCTCGGCCGCGAGCGCGCCTATCGGCACGCTACTCCTCCTCGAGACCCGCCAGAAAAGATGGTGGCCCACGGACATGGGGCTGTTCGGCTTCATCTCCGGGATCGGCACGACGGCGGGGCTCGCGCTCGGGTTCCTGTGGCTGTTCGTCTTCGGCCCCACCTGGCCCGTCGTGCAGGTGATGCTCGGCCTCCTCGTCCTCTCCGGTGTCCTCGCCGTTCTCGGGGGCGTGATCGCTTGGGCCTGGATCGAGGAGCCGAGCCACCGGTACGACCGGAGAAGCCTCGCCGACCTCGTGAACGGGAACCGGGGGCTTCTCGAACGGATGCGCCATGTCCGGAGCTGGATGCTGAACGTCGTGGAGCTCACCCGTTCCCGAGCCGAGCCGCTGCCGGGACGGGAACTCCTCTTCCTCCTCGCGCTGGGGGTGATGAGCGTCGGCTTCTTCCTCTTCTACGGTCCGTTCCCCATCTTCCTTGTCCAGCGTGCTGGCCTCTCGAACGCCGCCGTCTTCATCGCCTACCTCGGTTCGAGCGCGGCGAGTACGGCCCTGTTCTATCACTCGGGCAAGGCGGTCGAGATCCACTCCCCTAAGTACGTCTTTCTCGAAAGCTTGGGTGGACGCGTCCTCCTCATGCTCCTGTTCGTGCCGGGACCGATCTTCCTCGTCCTCGGGCTCGGAAGCACGGGGCTCCTCACCTACCTCACGCTCCTCAACACCTTGCTCGGGGTCACCTGGGCGTTCATCAGCACCGCAAGCACCCTCTTCCTCGTACGGCTGGTAGGCAGGTCCGGCCGAGGCCGGGCGCTCGGCCTCTACAACGCGATCTCGGGCGCCGGGGCGCTCACGGGGACGGTCCTCGGTGGACTACTCTACGTGAGCCTCGGCGTTCACACCGAGTTCCTCGTAGCGGCGATCATCGTCACCGCCGGCGCGCTGCTGCTCGTCCCGATCCCGTTCCACGTCTTCTCGGTCGGGCACCAGGCGACGCACCTGCACGAGCGGCTGCACCGCAGCGTGCGGGCTAGCCTGCGACCTCCGCGCCACGGACCACGACGGGCGCAAAGAACGGCCGAAGGGGGACCCGTTCCTCAGGCGGGCCAGGCGAGCGTCCGGATCAGGTAGCCCACGCCGAGGTAGCCCAGGAACTTCTCGAGCTCCGGGGGGTACTCCTTCATCGTGATCGTCCGAAACCCGATCTCCCCTTGGGTGATCGGCTGGGTCCCGCGCAGGATCACGAACCGGCCGATCAGCTTCTCCACCACGGTGTAGTCGAGCCCGCCGTAGGAGAAGGTCACGGGGCCGAACAGCGAGGAGCGGGTCCGCCACTTCTCCTCCCCTACCTGGATCCAGATCTCGTCCTTCTTCGCATGGTAGGAGACGGTCGATTCGACCTTGTCGGGCGAGCCCACCTTGTGGGTGGTGTAGACGGTCGAGAAGAGCGCCTGCAGGCGCCGGCCGATCGGATGCGTCCCGTGGATCACGGGTCGGGCAATCCACGCCTCCGATCCCGCCTGCACCTCGAAGACGTTCTGCACGACCTTCGCGGTCACCTTGATCATGTCGTCACCGGCGGACGCCGCGCTTAGTCTATAACGCTCCGCCCGTGGGGGCCGCATGGACCCGCGCCCCGCGCCTCCACCGGCGGACGCCGAGCTCGGGCTGCGCTGCTACGCATCCACCACCCCGGGGACGGGCGGCCGGCTCAAGGCGAGCGCCGAGGACTTCGAGGTGCGGGAGATCTCGGCCTACCCGATGCCGGACGAGCAGGGTCCCTTCACTATCCTCCGGATCGAGAGCCGGATGCGCGAGCAGCACGCGCTGGTGGGCTCGCTCGGGCGGGCGTTCGGCCTCCCTCCGGGGGCGATCGCCTGGGCTGGCACGAAGGACCGTCGGGCGATCACCGAGCAGCTGATCTCGTTGCACGCCGCTCCGATCGATGCGGGCCGCCTCGAGCTTCCGGGGGTGCGCGTGCTCGACGCCTACCGCGCCCGCACCGGGCTCGTCCTCGGCCACCATTATGGGAACGCCTTCCGACTCAGAATCTGCGACGTGCCGCTCGGCGCGGGGGAAGCGTTGCTGCGTATCGAAGCGACTCTCGAGGAGCTCCGTGCGAGAGGGGGGATTCCGAACTACTTCGGCCCCCAGCGTTTCGGGGAGGTGCGTCCCGTGACCCACCTCGTGGGGCGGGCGCTGCTGCACGGGGACGTGGCCGGAGCAGTCGAGCTGTACCTGGCCGCCGAGCTTGGCGCCGAGTCCGGGCCTGGCGCCGAGGCGCGGCGAGCCTACCGCGACCACCACGATGCGAAGCGCGCGCTCGAACAGTTCCCGCGCGCCTTCCTGTTCGAACGCCG
>JAKIWX010000028.1 GCA_022749845.1 Thermoplasmata archaeon | reverse complement strand
GCTTTCGCGAGCTCCGTCTTCCCGACCCCCGTCGGGCCAATGAACAGGAACGCCCCCATCGGCCGGTTCGGGTCGGCCAGACCCGAGCGGCTTCGTCGCACCGCGCGCGCTACCGTCTCGACCGCCTCGTCCTGGCCGACGACCCGCGTGCGGAGCTCCTCCTCCATTCGTAGGAGGCGGGCGGTCTCTCCCTCGAGGAGCCTCGAGACGGGGACGCCGGACCACTTCGCGACGACCCGGGCGACATCCTCCTCCCCCACCTCCTCGCGGAGGAGCCCGCCCCCTTCCTCGGCGCTCAAGGCGGCGCTGTTCGCCTCGAGCTCGCGGGTGAGCTCGGGGATGCGGCCGTACCGTAATCGGGCGGCGGTTTCGAGGTCGCCGGCCCGCTCCGCGCGTTCCCCCTCCGCCTTCGCCTCCTCGAGCTTGCGGCGGGTCGCGCGGATCTCCTCGACGGCCGCCTTCTCGCGGGTCCACTTCTTGAGCAGTCCACCTTCCCGCTCCCGGAGGTTGGCCATCTCCCGTTCGATCACGGCTAGCCGCTCGCGCGAGGCCGCGTCGCTCTCCCGCTTGAGGGCGGTCTTCTCAATCTCGAGCTGACGCAGGCGCCGCGAGAGCTGGTCGAGCTCCGGCGGCCGGGAATCGAGCGCGAGCCGGACCCCCGAGGCGGCCTCGTCGACCGCGTCGATCGCCTTGTCCGGCAGACGTCGGTCGGGGAGGTAGCGTGCCGTCAGCGTGGCGGCCGCGACGAGCGCGGCGTCGTGAATCCGCACCCCGTGGTGGAGCTCGTACCTTTCCTTGAGGCCGCGAAGGATCGAGACGGTGTCTTCGACGCTGGGTTCGACCACCAGCACGGGCTGGAAGCGCCGCTCGAGGGCGGCGTCCTTCTCGATGTACTTCCGGTACTCCGGGATCGTGGTCGCCCCGATGCAGTGGAGCGCGCCGCGAGCGAGGGCGGGCTTGAGCATGTTCGACGCGTCGAGGGCGCCGCCCTCCGTCGCCCCGGCGTGGACGAGCGTGTGCAGCTCGTCGATGAAGAGGATGATCTTCCCCTCCGAGCGCTCGACCTCCTTGAGCACCGCCTTCATCCGTTCCTCGAACTCGCCCCGGAACTTCGCGCCGGCCAGCAGCCCACCGAGGTCCAGCGCGACGAGGCGCCGGTTCTGGAGCGATTCGGGCACGTCCTTCGTCACGATGCGCAGCGCGAGCCCCTCGACGATCGCGGTCTTGCCGACCCCTGGGTCGCCGATGAGCACGGGATTGTTCTTCGTCCGGCGGGAGAGGATCTGGATAACGCGCCGAATCTCCTCGTCCCGGCCGATCACGGGGTCGAGCTTCTGGTCCCGGGCAAGCGCGGTAAGGTCCCGGGTGTACTTGTCGAGCGAGCGGGTCTCCATCTCCTCCGAGCGGCTCTCGACCCGCTGACCGGGCGCGCGCCGCTCCTTGAGCAGCGCCTCGAGCGCGGCACGGCGCACGCCGGCCTCTTCGAGCCGCTCGCGCGCGGCCGATTTCACCGTGAGGAGGCCGAGGAGGAGGTGCTCCACGCTCGTGTATCGGTCCTTACGCCGTTCGGCCTCCTTCTCGGCGGCGTCGATTACAGCTTGCAGCTCCTTCGAGATGTACTGGTCGCTAGGAGCCACGTGCTCCGCGGTGGGGAGGTCCCGGAGCGTCTCCTCGAGCTTGCGCGTGAGCTCGGGGAGCTCGACGCCCGCCGCCTTGAGCCACTCTCGGGCCGGAGAGTCCTCGTCCTCGAGGAGCCCAAGCAAGAGGTGCTCGGGTGCGATAGCGGCGTGGCGCAGCTCGGCGGCGCGGGCAAACGCCCGCTCGAGAGCGCTCCGACCGCCGTCCGTGAGCCGCTCGAGCCGCATAGGTACGCCGTGCACCGTCCGCAGTTATATGCGGATTTCCGGTCGGTCCGCCAGTGACGGAGCTCCGAGCCGAGGTGGGTACGCTCACCTTCCGTAACCCGCTCCTCCTCGCCTCCGGCATCTGGGGGGAGAGCGGCCGTTCGCTCCTCGGCGCGTACGAGGCAGGTGCGGGAGGGGTCGTGAGCAAGTCCATCGGCACCGAGCCGCGAACGGGGTACCCGAACCCGACCGTCGAGCAGTACGGGGACTGGGGGTTCCTGAACGCGATGGGGCTCCCCAACCCTGGCATTCGGGCCTACCCCGAGGAGATCCGCGTGGCCCGCGAGGGGGGAGCTCCCGTCGTCGGGAGCGTCTTCGCTCCCACCGCGGAGGAGTTTGCCGAGCTCGCGAAGGCGATGGAGCCGACGGGGGTCTGCGCGGTCGAGCTCAATCTGAGCTGCCCGCACGCGAAGGGGCTCGGTTCGGAGATCGGCCAGGACCCGGTGCTCGTTTCCGAGGTCACCCGGGCCGTCCGTCGGGCGACCAAGCTTCCGGTCTGGGTGAAGCTCACCCCCAACGTGGCGGACGTGGCGCTGCTCGCCGAGGCGGCCGAGCGAGCGGGAGCCGACGCCATCACCGCGATCAACACCGTCCGCGGCCTCGCCATCGAACCGACGCTCCGGCGTCCAGTCCTCGCGAACGGACTCGGCGGGCTCAGCGGACCCGCGATCAAGCCGATCGGCCTTGCCTGCGTGTGGCAGATCTACGAACGGGTGAAGATCCCCATCGTGGGCGTCGGGGGGATTCGTTCGGGGAGGGACGTCATCGAGTATCTACTCGCCGGGGCGCGCGCGGTCCAGGTCGGGACCGCGGTCGCCACCGACACCGTCCGAGTGTTCTCCCGGATCGCCTCGGAGCTCGAAAAGGAGGCCGGCGCCCTGGGGGCCGAGCGGCTCTCCGATCTCGTCGGGGCCGCGCATCCTGGACCCGCCCGGGGGTGAGTCGCTCGGTGAGCTCCGCGGGCCTGCGCGAGGTGTGCACGGTGCTGGACCGCGCCCAAGAGACTCCGAGCACGGTCACGCTGCGGTTTGAGTACCCGAGGGAAGCCCACCCGGGACAGTTCGTGATGGTCTGGCTCCCGGGCGACGACGAGCTTCCGATGTCGCTCTCCTACACGGGTCGGGAAAAGGGGGTCACGGTGAAGGCGATGGGCGAGACGAGCCGCCGGATCCTCGATACGAACCGAGGGGCGAAGATCGGCATCCGCGGACCCTACGGGAACCGGTTCGACCTCTCCCCACGCCGTATCCTCGTCGTCGGGGGTGGCTCAGGAACGGCCGTCCTCGCTCCCGCGGCGGAGGAGGCCCATGCCCGGGGCGCCGCGGTCACCTTCGCGCTCGGGGCCACCACCGCCCGGGAGATGCTGTTCGCGGAGCGGCTGCGGCCGATCGCGACCGCGCTCCATCTGGCGACCGACGATGGGAGCGCGGGACACCACGGATACGTGACCGCGGTCGCCGACCGGCTGCTCGCGGAAGCTGCCTTCGATGTCGTCTGGACCTGCGGACCGGAGGTCATGATGCGCAAGGTGCTCGCCGCCGGCGATCGCGCCTCGGTGCCGGTGTTCGGCTCCGTCGAGCGCCAGATGAAGTGCTCGCTCGGACTCTGCGACGCCTGCGCCCTCGGACCGTACCACGTCTGCATCGACGGACCCGTGTTCCCGGGCCACGTTCTCCAGGGGCTCGAGGAGTTCGGACGGAGCAAACGGGACCCTTCGGGACGTCTCGTCCCGGTCTAGCCCGGATCGAGCCGTCGGGGGTGGGAACCCTTTTCTCCCGCTCGGGGTGGGGGGCGCGATGCACAAGGGATTCGTCGCTCTCGGTGCGGTCCTCGCTTTCGTCGCGGCCATCCTCCTCATCGCCTCCCTCTCGGGGACCGACGGCGCGAACGTCGCCCAGACGCACTCCATCCCCGAATGGCCGAGCGTTCTCGAGATCTCCATCAACACCCTCGGCTCCGCCTCCATCTCGGTGAGCTGGTCCGGCGGCGGGGCGCACACCCAGGTGTATCTCGCCCCGTGCGCGAACTCGGCCTGCAATAGTCCCGGGACGCTCCTCCAGCTCGGCGCCGGAGCTTCGGGTTCCTTCAGCAGTTCTGTCGCCTCTGGGACCTATCTTCTCTGGGAGAACACGACGGGGACGACGAGCGGCAGCCTCTCGGGGTCCTACACCGTGAGCGGCATCACCCTCCTCCTCGTGCTTGGGTTCGCCCTTCTCGCGGTCGGAGCGCTCCTCCTCGTCGTCGGATTCATCAAGAAGACGAAGCCCAGGGCGGTTTACGAGGACGAGGAGAGCGAGCAGAAGTTCAAGATCGGCCCGATGGACAGGGGAGCGGGCGCCACCGGTGACACCGGTCCCACGACGGCACCTACTCCGACCGCCGCCGTCGCGAGGCCCGCGCCCCCCGTCGAGTACCGCCCGGAGCGCGCGGAGCCCCCGCGGTTCATGAAGGCGACCGAGCCGTACGAGATGAACTCGCCGCCCCCCGTCCCCGGGAGCGAGCGGGCCGAGCTCGTTTGCACGACGTGCGGGACCGTGAACGAGCCGTGGATCACGAACTGCAGGACCTGCAAGCGCCCCCTCTCGAAGACCGGGTAGAGGGGCTCTCAGAGGTGCGCTGCGGCGCGCCGAAACGCCGGAACGCGCACCCGTTTCGAGACCCGGGGCGGGGAGTCTTTATGCGCTGGGCTACATGCCGCGCGAGTATTCTTTCATGAAAGTCATCGTAGTGAGCGGCGGGGTCATTTCCGGCCTCGGCAAGGGCATCACCACCTCCTCGCTCGGCCGCCTCCTCAAGGCGCGCAACATCGCCGTCACCATCGTCAAGATCGACCCCTACCTCAACGTCGACGCGGGCACGATGAACCCGTACCAGCACGGCGAGGTGTTCGTGCTGGACGACGGCACGGAGGCGGACCTCGACCTCGGGAACTACGAGCGGTTCCTCGGCCAGAGCCTGAACGGCTCGCACAATCTGACGACGGGAAAGATCTACCGCGCCGTGATCGAGAAGGAGCGGCGCGGCGACTACCTCGGCAACACCGTCCAGATCATCCCCCACGTGACCGGCGAGATCAAGCGGATGATCCGGGACGTCGCCCAGGTGAGCGGCGCCGAGGTGGTCCTCGTCGAGGTGGGCGGCACGGTCGGCGACATCGAGTCGATGCCGTTCCTCGAGGCGCTCCGCGAGCTCTCCTACGAGCTCGGGGAGGGCCAGATGGCCTTCGTCCACACCACCCTCGTCCCGTTCGTCGGGCCCGTGGGGGAGGCGAAGACGAAGCCCACCCAGCACTCGGTCCGCGAGCTCCGGGCCATCGGGATCCGGCCCAACCTCATCATGGCCCGAGGTGCAGCGCCGCTCACCCCGGACATCAAGGCGAAGATCTCGTTGTTCTGCGACGTGCCGCCCGAGGCCGTCATCTCGGTCCCGGACCAGCACGTCGTCTACGAGGTACCGCTCGTCCTCGAGGCCCAGGGCGTCGGCGCCCTCCTCACCCGTATCCTGAAGCTTCCCGACCGGGAGCCGGAGTACGGCGCCTGGAAGGAGTTCCTCGCCACCTATCGGCGCGAGGAGGGCTCCGTCGAGGTCGCGGTGGTCGGCAAGTACACCGAGCTCCACGACGCCTACCTCTCCCACGTCGAGGCGTTCCACCACGTCCAGGGGAGGCTCGGCCTCGCCGTGCACCTCCAGTGGTACGATTCGGAGGACCTGCCGCGGAGCCCGGCCGCGCTCGAGCGGCTGCGGCGTTCCGACGCCATCCTCGTCCCGGGCGGGTTCGGTCCCCGCGGCATCGAGGGGAAGATGCTCGCGATCGAGGCGGCGCGCCGGGAGAAGATCCCGTTCCTGGGCGTCTGCTACGGCTTCCAGATGGCGGCGGTCGAGTTCGCCCGCCACGAGCTCGAGCTCCCAGAGGCTCACTCGACTGAGATAGAGCCGCACGCTACGGACCCGGTCGTCTGCCTCCTCGAGGAGCAGCAGGGGGTCGACGGGCTTGGCGGGACGATGCGGCTCGGCGCATTGCGGGTGATGCTCCAACCGGGCAGCCGCATCGCCGAGCTGTACGGCCGGACCGAGATCTACGAGCGCCACCGGCACCGGTACGAGATCAATCCGAAGTACCTCGAGCGGTTCTCGGAGCACGGGCTCGAGGCGACGGGCCGAAGCGTCGACGGCCGGGTCGAGGTGTTCGAGCTCGACGACCATCCGTTCTTCATGGGCGTTCAGTACCACCCCGAGTTCCTCTCCCGGCCCGAGGCCCCCCACCCGCTCTACCTCGCGCTCGTCCGGGCGGCGCGCGTGCGTCAGGAGGTGCCTCCCTCTGTCGCACCCGCGGCGGCTAGCGCGTGAGCTCCCCGACCTGGACGGCGAGCTCGTCCGGGTTGCGGGCCACCTCGAGGAGTACCGCGCCCTCGGCGGGATCGCCTTCGCCCTCCTGAGGGACCGGAGCGGCACGCTCCAGGTGACCTTCAAGAAGGGAACGACCGACCCGGCGCTCTTCGCTCGTGCGGCCGCGATCCCACGCGAATCGGTGGTCGAGGTGACGGGCACGGTGCAGCTCTCGACGAAGGCGCAGCGCGGGGTCGAGCTCCTCCCCGCGAGCCTCGAGCTCCTGAGCGAGTCGAAGGTGCCGCTCCCTCTCGGCGTCGTCGACCACGTCGGCGTCGAGCTCGACACGCGGCTCAACCACCGCGTGATCGACCTGAGGAAGCCCGCCGTGCGCGGGGTGTTCGAGCTGCGCGCGGCGCTCCTCGCGGGGTTCCGGGACGCCTTCCGCGACCGGGAGTTCCTCGAGGTGGAAACGCCGAAGCTCCTGCGCCAGGGCGCGGAAGGAGGCGCGACGCTCTTCCCGGTCCAGTACTTCGAGGAACGGGCGTTCCTCGCGCAAAGCCCGCAGCTCTACAAGCAGATGCTGATGGGCGCCGGCCTCGAGCGGGTCTTCGAGATCGCCCCCGCCTTCCGGGCTGAACCCTCCGACACGGTCCGCCACATCACGGAGTTCACGAGCCTCGATGCCGAGATGGCGTACCTCGACTCCGCCGAGGAGCTCCGTGGTGTCCTCGAGAACGTCCTCAAGGAGGCGATCGAGCACGCCCGTGGCCGGCTCGCCCCCGCCCAGCCCGAGCTCTCGGCGCGGCTCCCCGAGCTCACCCTCCCCCTTCCCAGGATCACCTTCGCCGACGCGGTCCACTCGCTCGGCCGGGACACGACCGACGTCGACCTCGGGACCGAGGAGGAGAAGCGGCTCGGGGAGCGCATTGCCTCCGAGCACGGGAGCCCGTTCTACTTCATCACCGACTTCCCGGTCGCCGTCAAACGGACCACCTTCTACGCCCGGCGGAACGAGGCGGACCCGTCGCTCACCGGCTACTTCGACCTCTACCACCGGGAGCTCGAGCTCGCGAGCGGGGGACCGCGGGAACACCGGATAGAGCGGCTCCGCGCCCAGATCGTCGAGGCGGGCCTCTCGCCGGAGGAGTTCCCTGGCTACCTCGAGGCGTTCGAGTACGGCATGCCCCCCCACGGGGGCTGGGGATTCGGCGTCGACCGGTTTGTCCAGGCGCTCGCCGGGCTGCCCAACATCCGGGAGACACGTCTATTTCCCCGCGACCGTTACCGCCTGACCCCGTAGGAGCGTCGTTCGATGGCACTAGCAACCCGGGTTCTCCCTTCCGCTCCCGAGCTCGTCGGGCGCTGGGGCGCCGCGCTCGAGGAGGCGGAGCTCCGCCCCCGCGTGCTCGAGGTGCGGGACCGGTTCCCCGAGGAACGGAGCGTGAGCCTCCCGTTCGCCGCGATCGAGAACGTCGATGCCGGACTCGCGGATCTTCTGCTCGAGAAGCCCGAGGAGACGATCGCGGCGGGACGGCGCGCGATGCGGGAGATGCTGCCCGTCCCGATGGAGGGGGAGGAGTTCCCGCTCCGCCTGAGGATCACGGGGCTGCCGTCGAACGCCCGCCGGACGGTCCGCGAGATCCGGGAGTCCGACCTGGGCAAGTTCCTGTCGCTCGACGCCATCGTCCGCAAGACGACGGAAGTGCGGCCGCAGATCCGCGACGCGGTGTTCCTCTGCCTGGCGTGCAAGGGGGAGTGCCACGAGGTCCAGGAGGAGGCAAGCCCTGTGTTCCACGAACCCGTGGAGTGCACCCACTGCGGCAAGCCCGCAGGACGGACGCGCTTCCGTCTTCTCGCCGAGCGGTCCACCTACATCGACGCGCAGCGGATCGAGATCCAGGAGAACCCCGAGACGCTCAAGGGGGGCTCCCACCCGCAGGGGCTCACGGTGCTCCTCACCGAGGACCTCGCGGGACGTGTCATCCCGGGAAACCGGCTCGTGGTGAACGGTGTGCTCAAGGGGCTCCAGCGGGCGAGCGCCTCCCGCACGGGGCTGTTGCGCAGCACCACCTTCGACCTCCTCCTTCTCGGAAACTCCGTCGAGTACCAGCACGAGGAGTACGACGAGATCCCCATCTCGGAGGAGGACGAGCGGCTCATCCTCTCCTTCCAGAACGACCCGCAGATCCTTGACCGGATCGTCCTCTCCCTCGCGCCCACCATCAAGGGACTCGAGGAGGAGAAAGAGGTGATCGCCCTCCAGCTGTTCGGCGGCACCGAGAAGCACCACGCCGACGGCATCCGTGTCCGCGGTGACATCCACGTCCTCATCGTCGGGGACCCGGGCACGGGCAAGAGCCAGCTCCTGCGCTACGTCGCCGACGTCGCGCCCCGGGGCATCTACACGAGCGGGAAGGGAGCGACCGCCGCGGGCCTGACCGCCGCCGCGGTGAAGGACGACTTCGGCGGGGGCCGATGGGTCCTCGAGGCGGGGATGCTCGTCCTCGCCGACGGCGGGATCGCCGTCGTGGACGAGCTCGACAAGATGACCCCCGAGGACCGGAGCGCGATGCACGAGGCGCTCGAGCAGCAGACGGTGAGCGTCGCGAAGGCAGGGATCACGGCGACCCTCAACGCGCGCTGTCCCGTGCTCGCCGCGGCGAACCCGAAGTGGGGAAGGTTCACCCCGGACCGCACCATCTCCGAGCAGATCGACCTCCCGCCCACGCTCCTCTCCCGATTCGACGTCATCTACTCCATCATGGACAAACCGGACCAGAAGCGGGACCGGCTGCTCGCGAGCCGCATCCTCCTCTCCCACCAGGAGGGGGAGATGCGGGGACTCGCGCTCCCTCCCCCGGGTGGCCCCGTCACAGCGGGGGCAGCGTTCCCCCCCGAGTTCCTGCGCAAGTACATCGCCTACGCCCGCCGGAACATCCGGCCCGTCCTCACCGACGCCGCGCTCCGGGTCATCGAGGACTTCTACGTCCTCATCCGGAAACAGGGGGAGGAGCCGAACGCGCCGGTCCCGATCACCGCGCGCCAGCTCGAGGCGCTCGTGCGTCTCGCGGAGGCCTCCGCTCGGGCCCGCCTCTCACGGGAGGCGGGAGTCGAGGACGCCCAGCGTGCGACCCGTATCGTCGAAGGGTTCCTGCGCCGCGTCTCGACGAGCGAGGGGAAGCTCGACATCGACATCGTCGCGACGGGCGTGAGCCACAGCCAACGGGAGCGGATCGACGCGCTGACGGGCGTGATGCGCCAGCTCCAGGAGCAGAACGGGAGCTTCTCCATTGACGAGGTAGTGGCGCTCATGGAACGCCACAACGTCCAGCGACCGAGGACGGAGGCGCTGTTCCAGTCGCTGCGTTCGCAGGGGGAGCTTCTCGAGAGCCGACCGGGCGTCTGGCAGCTCGTTCGGTTCTAGGCGCCGGCCTCCGGCGAGATGATAATCTCTTTCGACCCTCGTTCCCGCAGGAGCCAGGGCAGATGGAGGCGGGGATCGTGATGCGGGTGCACCGCGTCCGGAGCGAGCTCGTCGTCGCCGCGTGCGACGCGGAGCTCATCGACCGGCACCTCCCCGTCGGAACGAGCGGCCGGACGGTGCAGATCACCGCCCACTTCTACGGCGAGCGAAGGGTGAACCGGGACGAGCTCGTGTTCCATCTTCGGCGGGCGACGATCGCCAACCTCCTCGGCGAGCGGGTCTGCCAGCTCGCGGTGGAGGAGGGACTGCTCGCCGAGCGCGGCTTCGGCACCCTCGGTGGCGTGCCCCACGCCGAGATCATCACCGTTCCGCAGTAGGACGGGAGGAGTCGTGTCGGAGTTCTGCGTCGTCTGCGGCCGGACGGGCGTTCCCCTCGAGGAAGGCGTCTGCACCGACTGCTTCGTGAAGAGCCACGCGCTCGTGAGCGTGAAGGCCCACCCCAAGGTCGTCATCTGTCCTGAGTGCGGGGCCCGCAAGACCGGCGAGAGCTGGGAGGGCGCGGGCTCCCCGGCCCTGCTCTCCAAGGAGGACCTCCTCCCGTTCCTGCTGCCGCTCGACGGGGTGGCAATACGCCGCGTCGAGTTCGAGGAGGGCGGAACGAGCCGTCTCTTGCGCGAACTCTCGGGGACGATCGCCGTCCGATTCCGTGGGGAGGAGCGTCAGGTCCGCGTCAAGTTCGAGGTCCGCATCGAGCACCATACCTGTCCCGCGTGCAGTCGACGAAGCGGAGGGTTCTACACCTCCGTCATACAGCTCCGGGGACCCGAAGGACGCCGGCGGGGGAACTCCCGCGACCTCCGCGAGGGACTTCGACGGGCCTGGGACGCCGTCCTCCCCGAGGCGCGGGCCGAGTGGCGCTCCGCCCTCTCCTGGTTCGAGCCGTTGAAGGAGGGATGGGACTTCTACCTCACCGACACGGACGCGGCGAAATCGCTCGCCCGCTGGATGCGCCTGCGGCTCGGTGCGAAGCTCTCCGAGTCCCCCTCGCTCTGGGGCCGCAAGGACGGGCGCGAAGTGTACCGCGTCACCTTCTGCCTGCGCCTACCGGCCTCGCGGCTTGAACCTGAGGTCCGGCCCGGACTGGTCGTGGCTCCGGAACCCTCGGAAACGTGAGCTGAGCAACAAGTCGAACGGCAGGCTTAAAAAGCGAGCCCTCGTCAGTCGACGAGAGGAGCGAAGCTTCATTCATGCTCGCAAAGCGGGGACTTCTGCGCCGGCACCACGGGGATGACACGCTCGAGGAAGGGAGCTTTCTCGACCTCGGCAACATGGAGTTCGACGGAGAGGGCGAGGGGCTCGCGACCGCGCGCTCCGTCGTCCGGCTCGCCGAGGTGCTCCGGTTCGACGACATCCACGCCGCCGCGAAGCTCGCCTACCAGGGAGACATCGTCTTCATCGACTACACCTCGATCGCCAACGACCCGAACACCGTCCGTCGCATGAGCGTGGACTTGAAGAACGTCGCGAAGGACCTGGGCGGGGACGTGGCCGGAATAGCCAAGAACCTCCTCTGCCTCACCCCGGGCGGTGTCAAGATCGACCGGCAGAAGATCCGACCCGAGATGCTCCGCTAGCGCCCGGCGAGCCGGGCGATGAAACTCCTCCTGGACCGCCGGGAGGCAATCCAGGTTGCCTCCGACGCGGTGCTCCTAGGTCTCGTCGAAGCTGGGAAGGACTCCTCCTTCCCTCCGGCCCTGGCCGCCGAGAACAAGCTCGTGGGCGGCGCGCTCGAGCGCGCCTGGGCCGCGAAGGAGGTTCGGGGGAAGCGTCGGGAGGTAACGATCGTCCACCGCTCGGACCGAGCCGGAAGGTTCGTCCTCGTCGGGCTCGGACCGCGCCCTCTCACCGCCGACGCACTGCGGGTCGCAGGTGCAGAGGCGGCGAAGCGGCTCCGAGGCAAGGGGATTCGAACGGTCTCCGTGGCCCTTCCCACGTTCACCGCGGGGGAAGTACCCGCGGCGGTAGCCGTCCAGGCGATCGCCGAGGGGCTCACGCTCGGGAGCTACCAGTACCTCCAGTACAAGGCCAACAACGAGCCCTCGGTCGAAGAGGCCACGCTGGGTCTGGGGCGCGTGCACGGCTCCGAGGAGGGATCGCTCAAGCGCGCCCTCTCCGAGAGCACAAAGCTCCTCGATGCGGTGCTCTGGACTCGCGACCTCGCGAACACCCCGCCCAACATCGCGACGCCCGCCTGGCTCGCGACCCAGGCGGAGTCGCTCACCGAGCTGGGGCTCAAGGTGGCCGTCTTCGACGAGAAGAAGCTCCTCGAGCTCGGCTGCGGTGGGATACTGGCCGTCGGGAGCGGGAGCCGCCACCCCCCCCGGATGGTCGTCGTCGAGTGGCCGGGGGGCAGCCGCAAGGGCCGGACCGTGGCCATCGTCGGGAAAGGGATCACCTTCGATTCGGGGGGGATCTCGATCAAGCCGGCGCTCGGCATGCAGGAGATGAAGTTCGACAAGGCAGGCGCCTGCGCGGTGCTCGGCACCCTCCGCGCCGCCGCCATGCTCAAGGCTCCCACCCGGGTGATCGGCGTTCTTGCCTGCGCCGAGAACCTCGTCGGGGAGGGAGCGTATCGCCCGGGGGACATCGTGCGGACCTACTCCGGGAAGACCATCGAGGTGACCAACACGGACGCCGAGGGTCGGGTCGTGCTCTCCGATGCCCTCGCCTACGCGGTCGACAAGTACCATCCGGACGAGATCATCGACATTGCGACGCTCACCGGGGCGGCGCTCGTCGCTTTAGGCGAGAACATGGCGGCGGTAGTCGGGAACAACGAACGGCTCGAGAACGCGCTCGTCGGGTCCGGGCTGGCGACCGGCGAGCTCCTGTGGCGGCTCCCGCTCACCGATACGCACCGCGAGATGGTCCGCAGCGACGTGGCGGATGTCAAGAACTCGGTGGAACCGAAGGTGGCCGGCGTGCTCATCGGCGGAACCTTCCTCGAGCAGTTCGTGGGCGAGACGCCGTGGGCCCACCTCGACATTGCGGGTCCGGCCTACGCGCGGCTCGGGACCCTCAAGTACTGCCCGCCGTACCATCCTCTCGGCGCAACCGCCTTCGGTGTCCGTCTGCTCACTGAGTACCTGCTCGGGGAGACCGCGGTCCAGTAGTTCTCGGACGGATTCACCTGCCTTGGGCGGGATGCTTTCCTGGCCCCCGTCATTTTGGGCCAGAGGGGGGACTGCAGCCCTTGGCCGGAATCTTTGAGAGCCAAGCGATAAGCCGAGAGGGCAGCTCGTCCGCCGTCGAGGCTGATGGAGGCAGAACCCCCAGCTCAAGAGGCGGCGTCTCGCCCGCGACGATACAAGCCGTTCCGGAGAATCGGTCGCGGGCTCCAGCGGCTTCTGACGCCCGTCCAGCTGCTCGTCCTTTCGCTCGGCGTGCTCGCGTCGATCGGTACTGCGGTCCTCGGGGTGCAGAACGTCCTCCCCCAACTCCTCCTGTTCCCCGCCGTCGCCGCCGTTACCGATCTTTCGCTGAGCGCGCTCCGGTATCGGACCTTTCGCACTCCCTGGAGCGCCGTAGCTACCGGACTCTTCCTCGCGCTCCTGGTTCCGCCGGCGGGCACGGGTCCCCTGCCTGGGCAGCCGAATCTTCTCCTCGCCGGTGCTCTCGCCGCGAGCCTCGCCATGCTGGCGAAGCATCTCCTGCGCTTCCGGGGTCGGCCGTGGCTCAACCCGGCCGCTTCCGGGATGTTGTTCCTCGCCGCCGCCTTCCGGATCACCCCGGCCTGGTGGGGAGCGATCGAGCTGAGCGCCGTGCTCCTCCTCGGGATTCTCCTAGCGGCCCGCACGCCCCGCCGGGCGGCGCTGCCGCTCTCCTTCTTCGCCACCTACTCGCTGCTCCTCCTGGTCCAGCGCTACACGGTGCTGGGTGTCTCCGACCCCGGCGTACTCCTGCTCAGCATCGTCGACCCGTCGGTGCTCTTTTTCGCCCTGTTCATGGTGGTCGAACCCCGGTCGGGACCCGCCAACGTACGGCTCCTCCCTGCCTACGGCTCGGCGATCGGGATCGTCGCGGTCCTCGCGGGCTACTTCACAGGGAGCGGATTCACCCTCCTCGCGACGGAAAGCCTCTTCGTCGCCCTGATCGGTGGCAACCTCCTCGCTCTCTTCCTCCGCGCTGTGATCCCTCCTGGCACCACCTCGTCCGTCGCTTCACGAGCCGCGCACGTTCCTTCCTCGCGCTCCCGGCGCGTGGATCACTGGGGATGGTCCGAACAGAGTGCCGTAGCGCTCGGGGCGCTGCTCCTGCTCGCCGCCACCCTCGGCTCCGTCAGCCCAGCCGCGGTTCCCGGCCCGCCTCCCACGCAAGTGAAGGTGGCCTCGTGCACGCAGGACAACAGTTCCATCCCGGCCAACTCCCTCAGCATGCTGCACCAGCGATTGGGACCGTCGGTGATCTTCTCCTACGATTCGGCCAACGGCGTCACCGTGTTCTACGACCCCGTGAACCACGTCACGGTCTACGAGACGGACCTGTACGAGGATTTCGGCTCGGCGGAGTTCAACGGGGACGACGCAATCATCTCCCAGGGGTGCAGCGCGACACCCCCCGGGGGAGCGACCGGCCACTAGGCTTCGGCGCGCGTTGGCTAGCGGCGGGTCGGATCCTCCCCGCGTCGCTTATCGCCCGGTCGAAGGTCGCCTCGCCGTGACCCAGTTGGTCGAGGGGTTGCAAGCCGTGACCGTGCACGTAAGCGACATCGAACGCGCGCGGGGTTTCTATGGGAAGCTCCTCGGGCTCGAGGAGGAAACCCCGAACCCGAAGATCCCCCGAGCCGTGTTCATCCTCCCCCGCACCTCCACGCGGCTCCTGATGCATGTGCAGGGACCTTCGGAGGGAGGACGCGAGCCGGGGACCGTGAGCGGGATCCTTTTCCATTGCAGCGACCCGGTGGCCGCCTGCGCGGCCGTCCGGGCCCACGGCGGGTCGATCGTCGACGAGCCGTGGACGATGCAACGGGGCGGGAAGGACATCGTGCGGGCGGTCATCGCCGACCCCGACGGGAACGAGTTCATCCTCTCCTCGTCGCGTTGAGTCCGCCGCGACAAGACCGCCGGATTCGGCCCGCGACGCATCCCGCCCCCCGGCAGGGGTCCGAGCGCTAGTTCTCGACGATCCGGACGCTCTCGCCGCCGTGGCGGGTCGCCCGGGGCCGGATCTCGCAGAAGAGCGGGGTGTGGTACCCGCCTCCCGTCACGAGAGCAACTCCAACGGGCAGCGCCTGGATCATCTCGGTCATCCCTTCGGTGAGACCCTCGATCGACTGCGCGATCGCCTTCAGGTCGAGGGGGTTCGTGACCTGCAGAATGAGCTGCGTCGTGCACTGCGAGAGCACCGACTTGTCGATGCGGGCCGCGCGCTGCGTCACGACGCAGAGCCCGAGCCCGAACTTCCGGCCCTCGCTCGCGATGTTCTTCAGGATGCGCGAGCAGGTCACGACCCCCTGCTGCGGGGCAAAGTTGTGCGCCTCCTCGACGACGAGGAAGAGCGGGGGGATCTTGCCCTTCTTTCGATTGTCAAAGAGCGTCGAGGCGATCTTCGTCACGACGATCTCCTGGATGTCCGGCGCCACGCCGCGAAGGTTCACGAGCGTCGCCTCGCCCTTGTGGACGAGCTCGTTGAGGCTCGTCCCTTTTGGTCCGAGCAGCTGGGTGGCCTCCACGTAGTCGAGCCGCTCGTGGAGCACTTCGAGGGTGGGGCCCTCGCCCCGGTCGGCGGCGCGCACGAGGTCCTTCACCGTGTAGTCGGGGTTCACCGCGCCCACCTCCTCGAGGAGCTTCTTGAGCGGGGCGAGGAAGGTCTTGACGTTCGAGAGGCCCATGAACGTGAGCAGCTCCCGGGGGTCGAGGGTGCGCAGGCTGAAGGTGAGCGGCTTCGCCGTCTCGTTGAGCGACGTGTCGGGAGAGTACTCATGGATCCTGGAGGCGAACCCTTGCACCTCCACGTTGAACCGCGCGTGGGCGCCGTTGCTCTCGGAAGCCTGACGGAGGGAACCGTACTCACCGTGGGGGTCGATGATGACGCAAGTGACCTTGTGGCGGAGAAGCTCCTCGATGAGGACCCCCAGGAGGTAGCTCTTGCCGCCTCCCGTCTTCGCGAGGACGCTCACGTGGCGCTGGACGAGCTGATTAATGTCGAGCTCCACCCGAAGGTTGTGGTTGCGTAGTAGGCCCACGTACGCGCCGCTCGCGGAGTGGTGGTTGAGCCCCAGCACCTTCGCGATGAGCGGCTCCTCGGCCCGGTAGACCTGGGCCCCTGGACGGAAGGGGAGGGTGGGGACCCTGACGAGACCTTGGACGTCTCGGTAGCCGATGATGCGGGCTAGACCTAGAAGCGATTCGTGGATCGGGGTGTCCGCCCCGCGACCGAGCTGGTCCGCGCGCTCGAGGTCGAGGTCGCTCTTCCGGCGCAGGTCGTCGAGCTGGCACAGCACTTCGCCGTGGCTCTCGTCGTTGACCGTGAGGTAGTCGCCCCGCTCGACCGGGGTCTGGAGTGTGAGGTGGAACTGGCCGAGCCCCACATCCCCGTAGATGCGCCCGACTTCCTCCACGGGTTCTTCCGGTCGGTTACGACTTATTAGTATGTCGCGCGACGGGAAGCTCGACGCGCCCGGATTCGCCCCGGCGCGGCTCGAAACTCTGACGTCGATGGGCTCCGAAGACGGTGCGCCGCTCGGGGCCGACGGAGAGGTTATAAGGGCCGCCCAATTCGAATTGCTACCGGCCGAGCGTGTCTCGTCGGACGGTGAGTCTTTGGCCGACGCCGTCGAGGAACTGGAACACAAGCGCGCCGAGTGCAACGAGCGCGCGGACGCGCATCGGGCCACCCGCGACCGCTTGAACGCCGAGGCGCGCACCCTCGCGGACCGTCGCGGCTCGATCCTCGACGAGCTCCACGCGAAGAGCGCGGAAGCCCAGGACCACCGCCACCACCGCGACGAGCTGAACGAGCAGGTGCGCGAGGCGAAGCGGCTGCGCGAGGAGAGCAACCGACGGCTGCAGGAAGCCTCCGACAAGCTCGAGGGATTGAAGCGCAGCCGACCTCCTCGCCAGGGCGCCGTACCAGTCTGGCGCCTGCGCAAGGAGCTGCGGGAGCTCGAGTTCCGGCACATGACGAGCGCCCTCACCCCCGACCAGGAGAAGCGCCTCGTAGGGGAGATGCAGCGCCTCGAGCTCGCGATCCGCGAGCAAGACGATCAGTTCCGGAAGGACCCCGAGATCGAAGGCACGCTGCAGGAGCTCGCCACCGCGAGGACCGACGCCGAACGGCACCACGCAGCGGTCGGGCAACTGGCCGAGGACGCGCAGCGGGAGCACGAAGGGATGGTCACCCTCTACATGGGCGTCGACGAGCTGCGCCGGCAGGCGGACGAGGTCCAGGCGAAACTCATCGAGGTGAAGGGGAACGCAGACGAGGAGCACCGCGCCCACATCGCCGCCATCGAGGAGGTGAGGGATATCGAGAAGATGCTCTACGCCTCCCGCGGTGGGCGGGCGTCGGTCTCCTACGGCCAGGAGGAGCCTGCCCGCGAGGAGGATTTCCTCGCCCGGCTCAAGAAGGGCGAGAAGGTGTCGACGGAGGACCTCCTCGATCTGCAGAAAGGTGGCCGGGGTTAGCGCTCCCGATTCGAAGCCTCTACTAGGGTCCGCGCTTCGAGAGGGCCGAGGACCCGGGAGGCTCCGTGCCGCTTCGGCTCCGTCGCGTCGAAACTAGTGTTGGAGAGGCCGGACCGGCAACCGCCCCGGTCGAGGTGAGATGACGTTGCGGACCGCGCCAACGGCTATATATGGAACGCCTCGCTCCCCGCCCGTCCATGCGGTATGTGAAGCTCAACCAGCAGGAGCTCCACAAGATCAAGGACCTCTACGAGGGGGTCATGTCGCACGCCTGCCACGGCCTGTTCTTCAAG
>JAKIWX010000027.1 GCA_022749845.1 Thermoplasmata archaeon | reverse complement strand
CCAGGACCCACCCGAGCAGGTTCACCGCGTCGAACCGGCCCATCTCGAAGCCGCGCTCCTCGCGCTGCGAGGCATCCCCCACGGCGGCGAGGCTCGCCGCGAGGATCGCGCCGCTCGCGACACCGAAGAGAAGGTTCCCTAGGCCGAGCAGGGGGGGAGAGCGGGTGAAGGAGAGGGTGAGGAACAGGAGGAGGGCCGCGCCGGTGCCGGCGAGCAGGACGGGTCCCCGTCCGTACCGGTCCGCGTGCATGCCGGACAGAAGGACGGTGGAGAGCTCCCCGATGGGGGAGGCCGCCGTGACGAGTCCCACGAGCCCCACCTCGCTCCCCACGAGGCCCGAGGAGTGGCCCTCGACGTAGGCGGCGAAGACCGAGACGGTGAGGCCGAAGGCGAACCGTACGAAGAAGGTCGCCCCGAAGACGGCGCGGAGGAGGAGCGGCGCGCCCTCGGGGACCGCGGGCGTGGGCACCGTGGCCACGCGCTAGCTCCGGCCCGCTCCGGGTTCGATGAGCTCGATCCAGATCTCGTTGGGGTCGAGGAGGAAGGCGAGGCGCCCGGAGCCGCCCGCGAGGCGGTACGGCTCCTTGGCGACGCGAACCCCCTGGGCGCGAACCTGGGCGAGAAAGCCGTCGAGGTCGGGGATCTCGAAGGCGAGGTGGTCGAGCTGCTCCCCCGGGTCGTACCCGACCTTCCCTTCCCAGTGCGTGAGCTCGATCCTTCCTCCGCTCACGGGATCCTTCAAGAAAGCGATCTCCGCCTTGTTCTCGGGGATCTTGTGGCGTCGCTCGAACTCGAGTCCCAGCACCTCGGTGTAGAATCGGAGGCTCTCCTCCATGTCCCGGACGGTGATCGAGGTGTGAAGGAGCCGCACGTTCCTCGCGGAGGAAAACAGCGCCTCCGCGCTATCAACCTGCTGGCGCAGCCGTCAGGGGTGGCCGAAGCAGGCGAGCACGGGCTCGGTTCCGGGCTTCCATTTATCCTCGAGCCGGACAAAACCGACGCGCTCGAATTGGAGCACGTCGCCCGGGGCGGATGAGCGTAGGCTACCCTCCCCCTGACCCGTGCGCCGGCTACCGTCCAGCTCGAGAAGCTCGACCGGGATCGAACTTTCGCGAGCGACCCACTGGATCCGCGGGAGCTTCTTGTTCTCCCGTCCGGTGAAACGCGCAACGAGTCTAGTCGCGTCGCCGGCGATCCTCTCTAGCGGCAGTTTCAGGTTGAGCAGATCCTTGAGCCGGATCTCCTCCCCCGCGTGCCGCTCGAGCTCGGCTCGCGGGAGCCAGTACGGCGGGGCGGCGACGACCTCGCGGCGACCGAGCTCGGGGCGGTCGGGATGGTTGGGGAGCTCGATGACACCGAGCTCGGGCGCCCCCTCCACCTCGACGAGCACCGGGTCGGGAACGAACGCCCGTCGGGCGGTGGTCGGATCGATGAGCTGACGGTTCTCGGCGTAGAGCGTCTCGGCCGGCACCTCGATGTCCGAGAGCGAGAGCCCGAAGGAGAGGGTGAACCGCCGCAGGGCTTCGGCGCGAATGCCCCGGCGCGCGAGGGAATCGATCGACCAGGTCCGGGGGTCGGACCAGCCGTCGTAGACGCCGCTCTTTACCTCCTTGAACGACTTGCTCTTCGCAATCTTCGCCTCGCGGAGCCGAAGCAACCCCCAGTGGAGGAACGGGGGGCCCTGGATGCCCAGAAGTTTCCAGATGAACTCCTCCATCCGGTCTTCGATCACGAGGTCCTTGCCCCGCAGGACGTGCGTGAGACCGAGCTCGACATCGTCGACGGCCCACGAGAACTCGAGCATCGGCCAGACACGGTACTTCCGGCCGACCCGCGGGTGCTCGAGGTCGCTAATTCGCATGAGCACGCGGTCGCGGAAGGCGGGATCCGGATCGGCAAGGTCGGTGCGTAGTCGCAGCACGGCCTCCCCCGGTCCGAACGCTCCGGCGAGCATCTTCTCCCAGCCCTCGAGCGTCTCCTCGAGGGACTGGGAGCGTTCGGGGCACGCGGTTCCCGACTCCCTGTTCTTCCTCAACAGCTCCGCTGGACAGCGACAGACGTACGCGGCGCCCCGCTCGATGACCCGCACCGCCCACGGGTAGAACCTCGGGATGCGGTCGGACTTGTAGAACACGTCGTCCGGCGGGACCCCCGCGAGGACGAGATCGTTCTGAATGACGTCGAAGATCGCGGGATCGACCCGCTTCTCCTCCGAGCCGATCGTATCGTCGAACACGAGGTAGAGCTTGCCTCGGTAGCGGCGGCGATACTCGTCGTTCACGTAGAGCATCCGGGCGTTCCCAATGTGGAGCGCGCCGTTCGGGAACGGTGCGAGGCGGAGCACGACCTTCCCGTCCACGGCCCCTGGAAGCGGCGGAAGCTCCGCGCGGTCGCTAGTCGCCGGGCGCGTACTCTCGATGGGCCCCCCCAATCGGGCCAGCTCAGCGTCCCGAGCCTCGGGGCTCATCGTCCCCACCCCCGCTACGACGCGCCCGACGAGCCTACCCAGCTCCGCGGCCTGTGACCGAAGTGCCGGGTCGGTCGCGAGTAGTCGCGCGAGGACGGGGCCCGGCCGGATCTCTCCCGCGTGTTCCGCGGCGTTGGTGAGGGCCAGGCGGCGGACCCGCAGCTCGAGCTCGGCCGTCATGGAACCGGTCCGCCGACGAACGGGGCGCGGCTAATACCGTTGCCCGCGCGAGGCCCCGTGCGCGCTGCGGAGCCTCGGGTCGGGCCGGCTTGCCTCGACCGCATCCGCGAGGCTCAACGACCCCTCGAGCACGCAAACCGCGAGCGAGCGAGGGATGGTGTGCGTTCCCCCGCTCGAGATGCGCGACTCACGCTGGAGGTTCGCGATCTCGCCCGGGCGGATCTGGAGCTCGGAGGTTCCCCGGACCGGGCGACCGGGCAGGCCCGCGATCCGACGCGCGGCCGCGGCGTCCCGCGGCCGACGGTGGCCCCGCGGCGTCGTTCCGTGCTCATCGACGAGCTCGATGTTGTGAGAGACCTTCCAGAGGGCGTTCACGATCCGGGTGCGGGCGACTCGATCCCCGAGCCCTACGCGGAACAGGCACGGTCGCGACGGGAAACGTTCGCGGAGTTCAACGGCAAACTTTGCCGTAACCTCGGGGGCAGAGATGATCCCCTCGGAGAGCACCGCATCGCCCGCGAGCACCGCATACCCCGGCGTCGGGCCGGGGTCGATTCCAACCACGAGTCCCGTGTCCGAAGGTCCCTCCCCCAGCGCGCTCCGTAGCGCAGCAAGTAGGCTCGCCCGGTCGGCGCCGGGGACCACGCCGAGCACCTTCGGGTAGGAAACCTTCGGTACTTCCTGCGTGGAGGTCAGAATCACCGCCACACGCTTCGGCACTCTCTGACCTGGCAGAAGGCTGACCGAGGGGAGGCGGAGATCGCGCAGCAGAGCAGCAAGCTCGGCGTAGAGTGCCGGGTCGCTGGTCATCAGGGCGACGCTTCTAGACCGCAACAGCTCGGGACGGTCAAATAGGCCGATATAGTTTAGCGGCGGATGGCCGCATGTCCGCACTGCGGCAACGAGGTCGCCGACGACCTCCTCTTCTGCCGGAATTGCGGGGGGACCATCTCCCGCGTCCACGCCCAAGCTCTCGGCGCGGCCACGCCCCCCGCCACGAGGCCTTCCGCGATACCCACCCAGGGGACAGGGGGATTCGGATACCCGCTCCCTCCGCCTCCGGGGCCTCCAGGGCCGCCCCCCGAGTGGATCCCTCCGCGCCTCGAGGGCCACGCGAAACACTGTGCGGAGTGCAACACGCTGATATCGTGGGCGGCGGTCTACTGCCCGGCATGCGGGAGGGCCCAGCCCACAGCCGGCGGGGCCGTCGCGGACGCCGCACCACCGAGATGACCCGCATCGCGGGCGAGCGGATCCACCGGCTGTTTGCGCTCGCGGAATCCGAGTCCCGGCGGAGTCCGAGCGGCCTACCGAACCGGTACGTGGCGCTCGCGCGCCGGATCGGAACGCGTTACAACGTGCGAGTCCCAGCCGAGTACCGCGAGCTCTACTGCCGTCGGTGCTCCATCTACTGGGTGGAAGGGCGGACGGTCCGGACCCGACTCCGCGCGGGTCGACGAAGCCGGACCTGCCTCGCGTGCGGAGCGGTTGTACGGCGGATTCTCGCACCCCCGGCGCTCACCGGGACGGACGCCAGCCACGCGCCGCCCACGCCCGCGGCTCCGAACGAACCCCAGCTTGCCTTCGACGAGGTCGAGGAGGAGGCCCGGGCCGAGCTCGAGGACGGAGAGGAAGGCGAATAAGCCCCGCCTCCAACTGGGGCCGAGCGCCGGGGTGGCCGAGCGGCCAAAGGCGGCAGACTCAAGATCTGCTCTCGCAGGAGTTCCCAGGTTCGAATCCTGGCCCCGGCACCCGATCAAGGCTTCGATTCAGTAGACCTTTGACCTATGCGAAAATCGGGTGAAAGTCGCCGTTGAACCCTCCCGCTGGTAGATCCCCCGATAGTCGCCGACCCGCAACCGCCACATCCCCTTGAGGCCCTTCAAGGTACGAACGTCCAACCCGGGGCGCGGCTTGGGGGCGTTCTCGCGGAGAAGCTCGATTGCCTCCGCGAATCTCCGTTGGGTTTCCCGTCCGAGCCGCTCGAACTCTCGTTCGGCACTCTTGGTTAGGCGGATCTCAATGTCCGCCACTGCTCACAGCTTTAGGCGCGCCTTTACGGAATCCCACGAGACAGTATCTTCCTCGTGCAACCGACGTAGGTGTTCCTTGACGAAGGACCCCGGAGGAATCTCGTCCATCATTTCGTTGAGGACCTCGTCGAAACTCGCACCTCCGGACTTGTAGCTCCGTAGTCGGCGGAGGGTATCTCCCTTCACGGGGACCGTCGTCAGGGTTGATGCCATCAATGTACTCCATGACATCCGTGGTTTAAATGATGTGCGACCCATCGAGGACCCGGGTCCAACGGACCTTCGGGGCAAGCCCGGTCACAGCCGGCGGGATGTGGAACCACCCGGTCGATCCAGCCCCGTCGGAGCTTGGCGAGCCGGCGGCGGAAGGTACTCTTCCATCCCGCCGGACGTGCTCGGTCTGCACGAAGGACGACACCTCCCTCCGTCGACCCTTGCCCGACGCGGCGCCGTTGAGTAGCGCACGAGGCCGGGGGAGGAGACGGACCGGCCGGGCCGACTACCCAACGACCCCAGTCTGGTCGACCTTGATCATCGTGACGTGGCCGTTCACGTTCTCGTGGACGGCGAGCAGGTCCTCGTCCCGCATCCACCAGCGCCGGATGTTCGTCACCGGCGCCTCCTTGAACGCGAGGCCCTTAGGGAGCCGAACGTAGGTGTCGACGGCCGCGCCGGTCACCGGGTTCTTGTGAGGTTCGGAGAAAACCTCGCCGATCCCGTCGACCTTGAACCAGCTGTTCGCCCCGTCGTAATGAAAATCGATTGGCGTCGCCCGGATCGGATACGTCTTGGCGAACGTCTTCGGGAAGATCTCGAACACCCCGCCGCCATGCTTTCCGCCCGTGATCTCCTCCACCGCCTTGCGCTGCCCAGGGGACGCCTTCGGATCGACGTACACCCGGCCCACACCGTGCCCCTCGTGGATCGCCTTCGGCCACCAGAGGGCCCAGGCAAACGTGGTTCCGTCCAGCTTCGTCTTCCCGAACTGGCCACGCACGACATGGTAGCCGACAAGAGCTTCGCAGTTTCCCGTCGTCGGATACCCGTTGAAATTGCACGGGCAGCCGTAGTCGCAGTTGCAGCTCTGGATGTACTGAGCCTCGATGTTCCACAGCTCCGTCATGGCCATGGGCAAGATGCCGTCGCGCTAGATAAACTGGGATGTTCCTGCGCCGCTCCGGCGCGCCCGTCTGGCGGAGGAAGGCTTAACTCCGGGGTTCGATGCCGGAGTCGTGGCCTCGGCGGACGGCCGGGCTTCGCTAGCCTGGAAAGCCCCGGGTGCCCCTGTCATCGCCCTCTTCGCAATCCTCGTGGGTCTTGCTTGGGTCGTGACCATCGCGACTGCGAACAATCTGAACACGCTCCTCATGCTCCAGCTGGGCGGAGCCGCACCCGTCGAACGGGTGACGTTCCTGGCGCTGGTCGGGGTGATGATGGGGGCGATGATGCTCCCTTCCGCCGTCCCGATGCTGAGCGCGTATCGGGGGCTCGCCACGCTGGATTCAAGCCGCCGCGAGGGAACGGTTCGCACGGCGCTCTTCTCGGGGACGTATCTCCTGCTCTGGCTCGTCTTCACCGGAGCCGCGCTCGTCGTGCTGCTGGCGCTGGGAGTGCTCCAGATGCTGTCGGGGATCGGTCTCCTCGTGCCGGGCCTCCTGCTCGTCGGCGCGGGGGTCTATCAGTTCAGCTGGTGGAAATCCTACTGCCTTACGAAGTGCCGGACGCCGGTGGGGTTCATCCTCGAGCATTGGCGGGGGGGACGAAAGGGCGCCGTGCGCATGGGCTTCGCCCACGGGATCTACTGCCTCGGCTGCTGCTGGGTGCTGATGCTCGTCGTGTTCGTCACGGGGGCCATGAGCCTCCTTTGGATGGCCGGGTTCTCGGCGCTCGTCCTTGCCGAAAAGGTCTGGAGCCGCGGGGACCTCCTCGCCCGACTCATCGGCGGAACCGCCATCGTCGGCGGAGCTGGTGCGGCGCTCTGGATCGCCCTCACGTCGAACCTCCTGTAGCGCACGTCTCCCCGAACTTCCGCCGGGCCCACGCGGAGGGGGGATCGAGCGTCTCAGAGTCCGACTTCGGAGGCCACCTCCCGATCGGGGCGGCGACGGAGATCGCTCGCCGGAGGGCGTTGCTTGACGCCGCCCAAGGGGAGGGGGCGGCGTACCCCACGGTGGCACGGGTTCTAGATGAGCGGCAGGATCCCCTGCGGGGAGTATTCCGGAGAGAGCCGACCCACGATCGGGATCGGGTGTCCGCAGGCGCGGCACCGATTGTCCTTGTCCAGGTTCCAGCTCCGGATGAGGAACCCGTACCGCTCGACCGCGATGGTCTTGCAGCCGGGGCAGTACGTATGCTCGAGCGGATGGCCCCAGACATTCCCGAGGTAAACGTACTCGAGCCCCTCAGCACGGGCGACAGCGTGCAAGCGCTCGAGCGTACGGATAGGGGTCTGAGGCAGGTCCATCATCTTGTAGTCCGGGTGCCAGCGCAGAAGGTGGAACGGCGTATCCGCCCCGAGTTCGGTCACTACGAACCGCGCCAACGAGCGCAACGCGTCCGGGTCGTCGCCCACCTGGGGAACGATGAGGTCGGTCACCTCGATGTGCACCCCGCCCTTGCGTAGGCCCTGGAGGGTCGAGAGGATAGGCGCCGGCCCCTTGGCGGTGATGTACTTTCGCATGAACCGCTCCTCTCCGCTCCCCTTGAAGTCCACCGAAATGGCGTCGAGGTGCGGCACGAGATAGTCGACCGCCTCCGGCGTCATGTAGCCGTTCGTGACGAAGTTGCCGAAGAGGCCATGGGTGTGAGCTTCTCGAATCACATCGAGCGCGTACTCGGCGAAGATGGTCGGCTCGTTGTAGGTGAAGGTCAGCCCGTCGCATCCGAGCTCGAGCGCCTGGCGGACGGCCTCCCGCGGCGAGAGCGGCCGCCCCTGGATCGCGTGCTCCTGGGAGATCTCCGCGTTCTGACAGTAGAGGCAGCGCCAGTTGCATCCGACCGTTCCGATGGAGTACACCCTCGCGCCGGGCCGAAAGTGCGAGAGCGGCTTCTTCTCGATTGGGTCCACCTGGAGGGCCGCTGCGAGGCCGTAGGTGAGGAGGTCGAGCCGCCCGGCGGTATTCTTCCGGACGTAGCAGAACCCGTGCGACCCTTCCGGGATCACGCAGTAGCGGGCGCACGCGGTGCATCGCACCTTGCCGCCCGCCACTCGCGTGTAGAGCGTTGCCTCGTGCGCCACCGCCCCTCTCGATCCCCGATAGCCCGCCGTGTGCGATAACCGTTCGGGACCGGCGGCGGCGCCTCCGACCAAACTCTCAAGCCGTCCAGTCCCTCGCGCAGCGCATGGGACGACCCCCGCGCGACGCACCACCGGAGGCGGATGCGAGCGAACTCGAGGCGAGGGTCCGGCGCGAGATCGCCCCACGTCCCGAGACCTTGCGGCGACTCGCCACGGTCCGCGAGGACCTCGTGGCTCGCGCGCAGGCCGAGGCGAAGCAGCTCGGCATTCCGCTCCGCCGGGCGCTCGTCGCGGGGAGCGCTGCCCGCGAGACGTTCCTCGAGGACAGGGTCGACGTCGACCTGTTCCTCCTCTTTTCCCCCGAGCATTCGCGCGAAGCGCTCGAACGCGACGGACTCGCGCTCGCGGGTCGGCTCGTCGAGTCTCCCGAGGTGCGGTACGCCGAGCACCCGTACCTTCGGGGGAAGTCCGGGGGGTTCAACGTCGACGCCGTCCCCGGGTACGACGTAAGCGACCCTTCTCATCCCCTGAGCGCCGTCGACCGTACTCCGTTCCACCAGGCGTACCTCCTTGCCCGCGAGACCCCGGTGCTCGTGGACGAGGTCCGCCTCACCAAGCGGTTCCTCCGCTCGATCGGCGTCTACGGCTCCGAGGCGAAGACCCAGGGCCTGTCGGGGTACCTCGTCGAGCTGCTCGTGCTCAAGTTCGGAGGCTTCCGTCCGCTCCTCCGGGCGGTCCGGGATTGGCGACCGCCCGTCCGCGTCCACTTCACGGCCGGTTCGGAACCGCGTGTGCCTCCAGGCCTCCCCCTCATCGTCGACGACCCGGTCGACCCGCATCGCAACGTGGCAAGCGCCCTGTCGATCCGGAATCTGGCTCTCTTCCAGCTCGCGGCGCAGGAGTACCTCGCCCGTCCGTCCGAGGCGTTCTTCACCCTCGTGCCTACACGCACCCTGCCTCCCGAAGAAGCTCTCACCCGAGTGAAAGAGCGCGGCACTCATGTCTCGGGCCTCGCCCTCCCCCGGCCTCGGCTCGTCGACGACATCGTCTACCCGCAGCTCTACAAGGCCGAACGGGCGATCGCGGAGGAGTCCGAACGACTCGGCTTTCGACCGATGGGCACGGCGAGCGCCGCGGGCGAGGAGACCGTCGTCCTCCTCCTCGAAGTCGAGCAAGGCGAACTCCCCGCCGTGCGCGCCCAGCGGGGGCCGCCCGTCGGGCTCGACCGGGTCGGTTCCTTCCTCGAGAAGTGGGAAGCGCCGGCGGCCCCCGTTCTCCAAGGACCGTACGTCCGTCCCGACGGGTCGATGGGGGTAGAGACCCGGCGCGCCCTCAGGGAGGTTGAAGCGCTGCTCACCGACGCGCTGCCGCGGCTCCCCCTCGGCAAGGACCTGGTGCGCGAGCTCCGCCCCGAGCACAGGTTCCTGACGCTACGCGCCCTCGCGGCCACCCCCGAGCTCTCCCTCGCCCTCGGGGAGCTGCTCGAGAAAAGGCTCCCGTGGCGTTCGCGCTAGCCAGCTCGCGGCGGCGGGGCTGCCGCCGCTAGAGGGCGCCGGAAAGCAGGAACCAGACGGCGAGCCACACGAAGATCTCGACCGCGATCACCCCCGCCCAGTCGCCTTTGGTGTATGTGGTGGCGCCCGAACGGAGCCGTTGGATGAGGAACGGCGTCCCAAGGAGTCCGACGAGGCCCACCAGGATGGGGATCGCGATCGGAAGTCCGACGCCGATCACCGCCGCCGAGGCCACGCCGAGGAGGAGCGCGACCAGCAGCCCGATGATCGTCGCCCAGGAGAGTTCGAGCTCGTGACGGATGAAGGCGCTCTCGTCGAACACGGGGAATTCGAACGCCGCGCTCTCCCGCTCCTCGATCTTCTGCCGGCCCTTCTTCGCCACGTCAGACGCCCCCGATCGCCCGGGCGAAGAGCTCCTCGGCCCGGTACGAGCTGCGCACGAGCGGCCCCGACTCGACGCCCGCAAAGCCGAGCTCTAGGGCGCGTTCCTTCCAATCCCCGAACTCCTCGGGGGGAACGTACCGCTCCACGGGGCGGTGACCGGGGGACGGACGCAGGTACTGGCCTAACGTGAGCAGCCGGACGCCGGCCGAGCGCAGGTCCCGGAGCGCGTGGTCCATCTCCGAGTTCGTTTCCCCGAGGCCGAGCATGATCGAGCTCTTCGTGATCAGCGCCGGCGAGCTCGCGGCGGCCCGGGTGAGCAACTCGAGGGAGCTCGGGTACGAGGCCCGTCGGTCTCGTAGACCGGCGGAAAGCCGCTCCACGGTCTCCACGTTGTGCGCGAGGACATCGGGCCGGGCTTGGAGTACGGTCCGGAGCGAGCTCTCCTTCCCGGCGAGGTCTCCCACGAGGAGCTCGACACGGGTGGCGGGAGATTCGCGGCGAATGGCCGTCACCGTTGAGGCGAGGAGCGCCGCACCACCGTCCTGTAGGTCGTCCCGGCAGACTTGGGTGAGCACGACGTACTTGAGGCCCCACCGGCGGACCCCCTCGGCCACGCGAGCCGGCTCGCCGAGATCGACCACCCCGTGCGGGGAGCGGGTTGTCACCGCGCAGAAGGCGCACCGTCGCGTACAGTCGGTCCCGAGGAGCATGAGCGTCGCGGTGCCCGCGGACCAGCACTCGGGGAGGTTCGGGCAGCGCGCCTCGCGGCAGACCGTCTCGAGGCGAAGTTCCGCTAGGAGAGCTTTCACCTCGGGGTACGCGGCTCCCCGCGGAGGAGCCACCCGTATCCACTCGGGCAAGCGGCCGGCCCCGACGACGGGCAGCTCTTCGAGCCGTTCGGCCGCGCTCACGTCGCGCGGACCGAGGGGCGCGACTTAGGCTTTGCGCGCTTGAGCCGGCCCTCGAGCAGCATCTCGAGGTGGCTCACCGGAACATCGGAGAGGGTAACGCGCGCCGGACGCCCCACCGACGCCGGCTCGAGCTCGATGAGCCCCTCCCGCTCGAGTTGGCGTATCGTCCGCCAGAAGGTGACCCGGCTCACGGCCGTGACGCCGTACTCTTCGGCGAGCGTGCCGTAAGTCTGGCGGATACGCTCGGTGGTCGCGCCGGAGCGCGGGCCACGAAGCGTACGGGCGACGGCGAGGAGGGCGAGAAGAACAGGTGGGGGGAGCTCGTCGAGCCGCAGCTCGCTCTCCCCCGGCACGAGCGAGCTCCGGGCCCTCCGTGCGTCCTCGGGGGTGAGCTCACCTCGACCCTCGAGCTCCGCAGCGCGGGCGGCGTTTGCAAGCAGCTCGAGGGCAAAGCGCGCGTCACCTCGGGGAGCGGCGGCCCGGGCGAGCGGGAGCAGCAGCTCGGGTGAATAGCTTCCGGGCCGGAGCGCGAGCGCAGCGCGGGCGAGGAGGATCTTGTGGAGGGCGGCCTCGTCGTAGGGCTCGAGGTGGAGGCTGTGGGTAATGCCGAAGCTCGATCGGCTCGCTCCGTCGAGGTACGGGAGCACGTCCTCGGGAGCCACGAGGAGCAGGGAGAGAGATCCGAGGGCGATCTCCCGGGCTCGGGAGAAGAAGTAGACGAGTTTCGTGCCCTGCCGGACGAGGGCGCCCACCTCGTCGAGCACGATGAGACGGGGTCCCGGCGTCCGGCGCAGTCCCTGCTCGAAGACGTCAAGCATCTCGGTCAGGGAGTAGCCTCGATCCGGGAGCGAGACACCTACGCTTCGCAGGAGCTCGAGCAGGATCGACCGGTCGTTCGCGCGGCGCCAGCAGTTGACGTAAATGACCTGGAGCGACGCGGCGCCGGCGCGGATAGGACGGCGAAGCTCCTCCCCCAGCCGGCGGGCGAGCGCGGTCTTCCCACTCCCGATCCCCCCCGTAAGGAGCTGGTGATGCGAGAGCCCCTTCGAGATCGCTCCTCGGTAGCGCTGGAAGAGCGCCCCGTACTCCCGCTCCCTCCCGGGGAGGCTCGGGGGCACGAACGAAGGGTCGAGGGTCTCCTCGCGGACGAGTACGGTTGCCATCGGGCAGCGACCCCCAGCGCTCCGGGTAGATTATCTTCCGCCCCGCGAGCCGCGGACCCGGGAGCGGAGTCGGGCGATTACCAGGCGGGTCGCCACCTCGGCGATCGCGTCCGGCTTCGCCTGGGCATCGAGTCGCGTCCAGCCGCCCTCGCGTCGGAGCCTGAGGTAACTTCGCCGAGCTGCCGCGAGGGTCCGCTCCCGTTCGAGCACCGTCCGGCGGCCGCGACCCCGTATTCGCAGGAGCGCCTCCCGTACCGGCAGGTCGAGCCAGAGGACGAGGTCGGGGCCAGGGGAGGCCGCCGTCTGAGCTTCGAGGAGGAGTCGCCGGACCGGGGCTTGGAGCCTTGCTCCCTGGTAAGCGAGGGTGGAGAAGTACGACCGATCCTGAAGGACCACTCGGTAGCGCCGGAGGAGCCGCTCCACCCGAGCTCGGGCGAGGGACCGGTCCAACGTGAAGAGGAGCGCAGCACCGAGCGGGTCGCTCGGCGAACGTCGCACCGCCTCCGCCCCGATCGAGGCGTCCGAAGGTTCGCGGTGCGCCGCGACCCGAACACCTTCCGCCCGAAGCCGACGACCCAGCCGACGCGCAAGCGTACTCTTGCCGGCCCCGTCGATCCCCTCGATGAAGACGAGGAGTCCGCTCGAAGTTCGCGCCCGCGTCACTTCCGCCCCGGGCGCGTCGGATCGGGCCGGAAACCGTAGACCGCTTCCACAGATTCCACGAACGGCTGGCGCAACCTCTCGACCGAAGATGGGTCGCGATCGAGCAGCGTGCTCACCCGGCGCGGGATCGTGGCGAGGTCGAGCACCGCCCCCGGACGCCGCGGGTCATCGAGGAAATCGGTTTCCAGAAACCACGGCGCCGGTCGGTCGAGAACCTCTTCCAGAATGCCCCGCCGTGCGAGGTAGGATGGAACGAGTCCCGCGTACTCGGTCGGGGGGAGCGGACGTCGGTGATAGTGCTTCACGAGCTTCTGGACTGGGAAGAGGGTGCTCGAGGCGAGGTTCGCGAGCGACTGAAATCCCGCTGCGTCAAGCTCCTCGCAATGCACGATCGCCGGGCACCCGGCGTCCCGGGCGACCTCGAGGGCGTGACGGAAGACCGCGTCGACGTACTCGCTGAGCTCGGCAGGGTAAGGGAAGTGGGGGCGGCCGACCTCCCCGAGGGCGACCGCCCGGCCTTCTTCCACCTCTCGTCCCGCATGTTCGAGGGCGGCGAACTGCAGCTCCATCGCCTCGCGGGCGCCGAGCTGCTTCGCCTGGGCTAGCAGGTCCACAGGATACGGCGCGAGGACAGAGTAGCACGTGACGGCCGCTTCCCGCTCGACCCTCTCGGCGAGCCCGACCGTGGTGGCGAACTGCTCTTGATAGCCGGCGAGCGAGGTGGGCGGTTCCGCGGTGTAGTTCTGCGTCGCCAGGAATAGGTGGGTGCCGCCGGCGGAGGCGAAACGGCGGGCGGCCTCGACGGATTCCCCGCTCGGGGCAAGGTGGCAGTGATGGTCGACCACCGGGAGGTCGGCGGGGAGCGGCATGGTCCCCGTCGGCTGTTCCTTAGCGCAGGAGTCCCGCCCCGCGGAGCTCCTGTGTGATCTTCTTCACCGCGAGCTCCACGTCGGAAGGCTTGCGGGCGCCCGTGCAGACAAGCTTCCCGCTGCCGAAGAGGAGAACGACTACGCGAGGCTCCTCGATCCGGCAGACAAGCCCTGGGAACTGCTCCGGCTCGTACTCGACCCGGTCCAAGCCAAGCGTGACCGCAATGGCGTTCAGGTTGATCTCCGAGCCGAGGTCGGAGCTCGCGACGATGTTCTGGACCTCGATGCGGGGCTTCATCGTGATCTTCTGGCCTCCCTTGCGAATCTGCTGCGCGACGGTCTTGATCGAGTTCTCGACCTCCGTCATGCTCTTCGCGCCGGTGCACACGACCTTCCCCGACCGGAACAGGAGGATCGCCGTCTTCGGTTCTTTCAGACGATAGATGAGGCCGGGGAACTGCTCCGGCTCGTACTCTGCGCCGTCGAGTCCGAGCGCGATCGACTGCAAGTCGAGTTCATCCCCGAGTGAGGTCGAAGCAACAACGTTCTCGATGCGAATCTTCGGCATGCGTCTTCCTGTGCCGCGGGGTATTTAAGTGCCTTTTTTAACCTTTCGGCACTAGGTGGCTGTGAGAATGTATCTGCCCCTCGGAATGAATCAATACGATAGCCAGCTCACGCACCGACTGGGCGATTGCGGCGGCATGTCGCCGGCCCAACGACTCGCTGAAGTGTTGCGTTACAAAGTCACTGGGGACTCGGGGGGATGCAGTCGGGCTCTTCATGGAGACTCGGCTCCTGGGACGTGAGATGAGCGAAAGGCCGTTGATGCTCGATTACATACGGTGGAATCCGTAATCATCGTGTATAAAGCCTTAAGGGTGGGAAACTCATCACGAGACGGTCATGACCGAGCAGTACTCCGACATTCGCATTCGCAAGGCTAGGATTCTCCAGGGTAAGGCACGGGAAGCCGCCGACGCGGTCGGCGCGAAGGACGACGATCTAGTCATCCTCAAGACCTCGAATTACCACTCGCAGCCCGAGTATGTCGCCGAAAAAATCCAGGGCGATCCAATGGTCCACCTCTTGAGGGTCAAGAACGGCCAGACCAAGCCTGATTGAGCCGCGCCCGGCAAGAGGTGCTGGCGCGAATCACGCGCCGCCTCAAGCCTCCGCGGCTACCTTGGGTAGCCAGAGAGTTCAGAACATCCTAAAGGGCAGATCGGTCCGCTTCAGTACCTCAAGGCTCTCTAGCGGGTATTTCGCCTCGAGGTAAACTTTGGCCTCTCGGGGATCCAAGATCTTGAAGGGGATGTCGAGCGAGCTAAACCCCTTCGGGTCGATCCCGTAGTACTTGGCAGCCGCAGCCCGGTAGTTCTCCATGCCATCCGCGTTGGCGACGATCACCGGATCGTAGCTGGAAGATGCGTTCAGCCGGTCGGCGATTGCGATCATCGATTCGCAATCTCCGAGGGCGTTGATGCTGGCCGTAGAGATGATTACAACTAGGTTTCGAAAAATCTCGAGCAACTCTGGCGCACCCCTCACAAGCGCTCTGTCAACCAGGCTCGCCTCGAGCTCATCGAACGCCCTTTCTGAAGTTACGGCCATTTGCCTGTTCTCAGGTAGCCCAGCCGTTACCTCAATCAGGAGATTTGCGATGAAGTGGTAGCAGTTCTGTTCCTTAAACGCGCCTGCACCGCCGTGCGTAATGAGAAGGGTTCGATGAAAGAACGTCGCAGGAAGCACGAGCACCACGCCCTTGGAATCTCCGCGCGACGCGGGCGAATCGGTCATGGACTACCCGGTTGGGGGGGGTGCCGTAGGATTCGAAGTATCCTTTCGCTTCGATCTCCGAGCCGCCCCGCCTTCCTGTTTCAGCCAGCCTCTGACCATCCACTGGATTCCGCTGAGGACCTCGGGGTCCTTTGCTACCCGGACATATGTCCCTCCAGAGGTGTAGATGTGATAGTTCTCTGAGTTGTCCCCTTCGGGGAGCCGGGGTACCAGGGCACTGGCTCGAGAGCTGGCGTCAGCTAGCTCTTCCTTCGAGTTGTCCTGGGCTAGGCTCGCGGTTGACGGCTCCCGACGGAGCTCGGCACCAGTTCCGCCACCTGCGTCCGGAGTGCGAAGGTACTGGACTGCATCACGGTAGAGCTTCTCGATATCCTCGGCCCTGAGCTCGAGCTCTGCCGGCTTCGCTCCCGACAATTCCTGCAACACAGGCGAGAAGTCCTGGGAGTTGTAGTCTGGACCCAATCGACTGTAGAGGTCCTTCAGCAGGGATACTCCACTGACTGCCTCGAAGCACGCATGTGCCCGCCCGCGACCACCAACATCATACACGATTTTCTCTCCGAGCGGCGTGAATTTGATCGACTTTCCATCCTTCTCGAGAATTCTGTAGAACTTCCCCATCGAGCTCAACTTCAACCCGACTCCACCACTGTTCGGGTTGGTGTGGCCGAGTATTGGGAGAAACGCGGCCAACGTCGTGATCTTCTGTTTCTTCGCCTCATCGACGTATCGAAGGCACTGGCTGAACGAGTACTCCGGATACTCTCGGCTTCCGAGTGTCGCCATATCCGGCCTGGTTAGGCGCGGAGAAGTAGATAACACTTCTCCTAAAGCCGCTCGCACTTCTCCTTACTTCTCACGCAAAGTATGGTTACCTACAGGCGATACTTCTCCCTAGTGGAGAAGTGTAGTGGCGCTCCAGATGTGAATTCTGCCCGAGCGGGCGCTCTCAGTGCTCAGCGGATGAAGGAAGTCCAGCCAAACAAGCCCGGGGAGGCCCGAGGGTCTTATGCAGATCACCCGGTGAGCTCGACAATCAGGCCAGTCGGCCAGCTTGTGGATTGAATCCCGGGCTAGGTTGCTGGAGCAGCCTTCCGGCGAATCGGTGGCTTCGCGAGTCTCTTGGTTCCCGCGCGGGGGGAAGCAGTAGGCTTCTCTGAAGACGGAAGCGTCGCGGGGCGGCGAATAATCTCGGGGATAGGCAGAAGGCTCGGCAAGTGCGCCTGGCGAGCCAGAATAGAGAGGGGAATCAGCATGTCCTCGCCAACCGCCCCATCTACCACCCTCATGAACTCTGGAGAGAGCTGGTTGGAGTCGAGGGTGCCCTCTGGAGTCCTGGGGGGAGCCATCCCGGTGATTCTCGACTCTGCAGTTGCCGAAACGAACCCCATCTCTTCATCCGAACCTGCGAGGACGAACCTGATTCGGAGCTTTATCCGGAAGAGCGCGTCCTGAAGCTCAGATTTGTCGACGTCCAGAGTAATCTCGACGCGCTTCTCTACCAGGCCGTGGAAGTTAGGGTCGTATGGAATCTTGCGCCGTAGCTCTACAGCGGTGAAGTAAGTCGTCCTCAACGGCCCACCTTCCGGGTCAGGTAGGCAGTTGAGGCATCCTAACACCTTGGCACGTGACGGTAGAAGTGGTGGACTCCTCCCACCTGACGCGTTCGAGGGACTCACCGGTCACGTGGAAGAACGGGAGACAGTCGCCGAGGCTCTCCGCTGGTGCTCCTTCATGAAGGAGATCAGTGTCGAGCATCTCGACCGCTATCGCGGCGACCGCCTGAGACAGTGATCGAATCGCGGGGCTTTGCATGTTGAGCGCAAACTTGTCGGCCTTGCCCTCGCGGCCAGACCAAACCACTACGCCAAGAGGCTCCCAAGCCTTGAGCTTGCGGTGAGTCGTGGCCCAAGCGACCCCAGAGAGCCGCGAAATCTCCGCCGCACTTAGCGATATGTCCCGTCGAATCGCCATTGCTTCGAACAGTGCCAACTCCTTGCTCCCGCCGAGCAGACTTGCAAGAGACCGCTGGGGCGGCGTCATTGGTTTTCCTAAACTCAAAACTGATATATGATGTTTGGCCGTGTGGAGGGCTAACACCCTCCATAGGATAGGCTCGAGAGGACTCGACCGGGAGACGACTTGAGTTCAGACTCAAAGTACAGTGCAACTCCTCGTCTATCCGAGTTAGGAAGACGGACATTAATCGCGGCAGTCGTAAGCGGGATGTCCGCAGAGAACGAGTGCTCTAAGGAGCAGATCGCCTCCCAACTCCCTGATGAGGATGCCCGCAAGGTCGTCGACGCGATACGATATCTGACGCAGTTCCTCCCACCGCTACTCACCCGGGGCCATGGCGGCGGCTATCTCCTGACATTTGAGGGTGCTGCTACTGCCCGAGTGATCATCTCTCCTCCTTCCGACCCGGGTCGTGCGATTGAGACTACTGGGTCCCGCGTCCGATCCCAGGCCGAGCTAGATCGGGAGATGGGGGAGTACGCCGAAAGTATTGGGGGTTCGATATGGAAGAACGATTCAGCCCGATGCGGCGGATGCAGGCACAAGGAAAGCTACGGCATCCAGAAGGGAGGCACTCACCTCTGTCAGGTCTGTTACGTTCGGGGAAGACGCTTCAACTAGCCGCCTTCCCCGGCGAGCGTGATTTGGACCTGCTGAATCTCTGCTCCGGACTTGACTTGGAGGCTCAGATATTCTTTTATCTATGACCGTGAGGGCGTGCGCAACTGCGTGCCGCCGCTTCCTGGGCAGACCCCGATTGCGCTGCCGTCTCGGCGGTGGCCAGGCGGGAGGGGCCTGGTTTAGCGCCGAGCGCGCGAGTCCATTTCTGACTCGCGGATGCGCTCCGAGCGTGGAGTAAGGGTCAACAGCAGGTAGGTTGCTGCGACGTCGGCGGGGCGAGCCAAGGAGGGCAGAGTTTCAACCCAAGAGAGGGACGAAACTCCCCCCTTTCCGGGCGTGCCATCGCAGCTGCGCGGCGTTGCCGAGTCTGAAGAACTGCATTGTCCGACGAACCGGCGGGCGACTACCGCCTTTTCGATGGAGCGACTACGCGTGCTTCGACGGCCCCTCCTGGGCTCGGCTCAAGGTCCTTCTTGTGGATCGCTGTAACCCCGATTGTGCCTGCTTGGGAATCAACGACCCAAACCATGTGATCCCCCTGCTCGAGGCCCATCAGGGCGGCAACTGGCTGTGGGACCGTTGTGCGCAGCGACTCTGAGCCAGACACCGACTTGACGATGGCCGTCTCGATCCTCCGTTCGACCATCTTCGACCCGAGGGCAATGTAGGTCACTGAAGGTCAGGATATAATCCTGTCGAGGGCATTGTTGGTCCCTCAAGGTAAATATCCTATATGGGTCAGTATTGACATATATAGGTAAACATAGGGCTGACTCGAACGATGGGCGCGCCTTACTCCGATGAACATCCGCGACGGGTCCGGGCAGCCGCGCTCCGCGAGGCCTTCCCAGACGCGGCTACCCAAATCAGGAAGGATGAATGGCGTGTTCAATCACCGACCGGTCACGGGTTCTATCGGTGTGTAAAGACTCCAAAAGGGTGGAAGTGCGAGTGCGGGGACCAAGACGCCCGCCATCTCGACTGCAAACACGTCTGGGCGGTGGTCATCTCGCGCCACCCGGCGGAGTACGCGTCAGTTCTCGCTCCGGGGAAGTCCGAGCCCACATTCGCTGATCGGCGTGACTGGCCCAAGTACTCGGCGTCACGAAAGAACGAAGCGCTCGAGTTCGACCCCCTGCTGTGGGATTTGCTTCTATCGGTGCCCGAGCCAGATCGTCCGCTTGGCCGGCCTGGTCGCCCTCGAAGCCCTAT
>JAKIWX010000026.1 GCA_022749845.1 Thermoplasmata archaeon | reverse complement strand
TGTCCCGCCACGGGACGGGCACCTGGTCGGTCCGCTGCCGGGGCAGCACGGCCGAGCGCTCCACCGGCACGGCGAGTCCGGCTCGGTGGGCGAGTAGTCCTGTCCAAGCGATCATCGAGCCGTTGTCCACACACAGCGCACGGGGCGGGGCGAAGCTGTGGCCCCCGCGTCCCTCGGCCATCGCCCGCACCATCCCTTGGAGCCGCTGGTTGCAGGCCACGCCCCCGCCGAGGACCACCTCCTCGCGCCGCCGGTGGGCGAGGGCGCGCTCGGTGATTTCGGTGAGCATGCTGTACGCGGTCGCCTCGACGGAGTAGGCGATGTCGGCGCGGCTCGCGCCGTCCCGGTAGAAGGCGAGCGCGGCGGTGAGCATGCCCGAGAACGCGACGTCCATCCCGTGGACGGAGTACGGGAGCGTGAGCAGCTCCCCCCCGAGCTTCGCCTCGGCTTCGAGCGCGGGTCCTCCAGGAAAGCTCCCGCCCAACGCGATCCAGAGCTTGTCGAGGAAGTTCCCGATCCCGATGTCGAGCGTCTCGCCGAGCACACGGTACCGGCCCGCGCCGTAGACGATCACCTGCGTGTTCCCGCCGCTCGCGTAGAGCAGCATCGGGTCCTCAAGACCGCTCAGGACGCGGGCGATCTCGACGTGGGCGACGCAGTGGTTCACGGGGACGAGCGGTCGTTCCCAGAGCAGCGCGAGGGTCCGCGCGACCGTCGCGCCGGCGCGCAGACAGGGCCCGAGCCCGGGCCCCTGCGCGAAGGAGACCGCGTCCACCTCCGACGGACGGAGGTGAGCCGCGTCGAGGGCCGCGCGTACGATACCGGGGAGGGTTTCGACGTGGTGGTTCGCGGCCTCGCGGGGATGGATCCCGCCGGTCGCGGGCCGGTACATGTCCCCCGCCTGACCGAGCACCCGCGCGGTCTCGTCGACGATCCCCACCGAGGCGGTGTGGGCGGTCGACTCCACTCCAAGGACGATCATCCGCAGGGCCCCCCTGGGGGGCGAGGTCACTCCTCGACGGATTCGATGCGGAAGAACACCCGCGTTCCGCGGAGGGCGGTCTGGATGCGGTCGGCGAATTCGAGGGATTCGCGGACCGTCGCCTCGCGCGCCCAGTCGTAGACGAAGTCGTACCCGCCCGAGTGGGGCCGGAATCCTAGGTTCTCCAGGATCTCGGCGACTTCCGAGAGGGGCGCCCCCTCGCTGTCGAGCTGGAGGAGAAGGTAGGTCTTCATGCGCACCCGCCCGTCCGTCCTGCGAGCCGCGGAGCGCCCATTAAGCTCACGCACCCTCCGCCGGATTCTCGGGCGGCCACGCCGCGGGGGAAGGCTCTTCGACCACCGGCGGGGGGGAGCGGGCGTGGCTCAGGATCTCGGCGGCGACCCCTCGTCGGAACCGCCCGAACTCGGGAGGCGCCAGGCGCAGTCGTCCGACCGCGAGAAGGCGGTCCTCCCCATCGACGAGCAGCGCCGCGGAGCCGGGGGAGAGCCCCCAGTCTGCCGAGGCCGCGAAGCCGGCGAAGAGGGTCCGGCCGGCCTCTACGAACGGCACGGCGTCGCTCGCCACGACCACCCGCCCCTGCGGAGCCGGCAGGGTGCGGTGGAGCTCCTTTGCCCCGGCCCACGTCGGGTACGGGATGCCGTCGTTCCCGACGACGAACCACGTGTGTCCCTCCCGGTCGAGTCGGCGCAGCCGACCGGTGCGGGCCGACCGGATCGCCTGGAGGTGAAGCTCGCCCAACTTGGCAGCGGCGCTCGCACCGTAGCACCAGGCGTACAGCGCGCCGACGTGCCGTCCGGTCCAACGCGCTACGCGAAGTTCCGGCGCTTCGGCGGGGTCCTCCTCAACGAGATCGGGCGCCACCCGTCGCAGGTCCGGGTCGAACAGCTCGGGTCCGACCCAGCAGCCGACCGGGTACACTTCGAGCAGCTCGAGGGGGACAGGGCCGATGGGGGTGGCCGCCTCCCACCAGAGGGGCGCGCCGACGGAGTCCGAGGACGGGACCGAGCGGAGAGAGCCCGGGGTGAGCGTGATCCTCGGGAACTGGTGGAACGGACCCTTGCCCGCGCTCCAAAGCGCGAGGCGAGCGAGGAACCGTATCACCGAAGGACGGAGTCCCGAGAGTGGAGAGCTCCACCGGAAACTGGGCCTGCTGTCCGGCTCGACCGGGACGAACCAGCGGGCACCGCGCACGGCGGCCTTGAGACCCTGGTAGAGCGCGGGGTGGCCCGAGGCCCGGCGCTCCGCGAGCTCCCAGAGCGTCCCGTCCCGGATCGCCTGCCGAACTCGGGAAAGCTCTTTGGCACAAGCGGCGAGGTTGTGACGAGCGAGCTGGCGCTCCCGCTCCTCCGGTGGACGCTCGCGCAGCTCTGGGAGCGGCACCTCCTGGCAGGCGAGGCAGTCGCAGATTGGCTCGCGGATGGACGCGAGGGCAACCGTTCCCTCCGGCAGCATCACCGCATCACGCCGCGCGAACTTGTGGTAGGAAGAGGAGTCAAACAGGTCGACCCCGAACAGGGCGGCGAAGGCGAAGACGACCGGATGTCCTGCACCGAAGAGATGCACGGGTCGCTGAGGGGCGAGTGCGGGTCGAGCGGCGAGCAGCAACTGAGCGAGCTCGGGGAACCGGTACTGCTCGAGGAGCGGGACGACGCCTCCGATGGCGAGGAGGTCTCCGAGCTCCGAGGCGACCTGGGCGCTCCGGTAGCGGAGCTCGGGGAACGCTCCCCCTTGCACCGGGACGGCGAGGAGTCCTTTCCGCCGTTCGCGCGCGCGCCGCGCGCGCTCGGCCGTTTCCTCGACGCCCCGCTGCGCAGCCTCGGGGGAGGCGCCCGGCTCGACAAAGATGTCGAGCACCGTCGCGATGTCGCTTCCGATGCGCTCCTGGAAGTCGAGGATCTCCTCGGGCCCCGCTTCTACGGATCCATAAGCGTGCTGTTGGAACGCCCCGGAGTCCGTCATGAGTGGGCCTTCGAAGTCCAAGAGCCGGTGGAGTCCCTCCGTCTCCGCGCGCGCGCGGAGCTCGGGGCTTCGCCAGAGGATGTAGGAGGAGGTGATCGCCGCGCGAAGGCCAAACCGGTCCCGGATCTCCCGCGCCGGGATCACTTGTCTCTTCGGATCCGGGTGGAGGACCGGGAGGAGCGCGGGGGTCTCGATCGTCCCGTGCGGAGTCGGAAACCGCCCTAGCCGGGCGAAGCCGTCCCGTTCGAGGAGCTCGAACTCGCGCATCCGGGTCCGGCGGGCCGCGCAGGGATATGACGGCCTATTCCCAGCTCCCCCGGATCCTCACGAGGAGCTCCGAGAACATCGTCGGAGTGAGCTTGCCGGTGTTCGTGTTGAGCGGGCTAGGGTGGTACGCCCCCCACAACAGCGGGCGACCCGGCCCGAGCGGGGCGCACGCCCCGTGGGCGAACGGAGTCGTGGGGCGGGGAACGTCAAAGAGCTCCGCGCTCGCACGCCGAAGCGCCTCCCATGCGAAGCCGCCGAGGGCGAGGTAGGCACGGGCACGCCGAAGCTCTGCGAGCTCTCGGACGAGGAAGGGAAGACACGTGTCCCGTTCCTGCGGTGTGGGTCGATTGTCGGGGGGAGCGCAGCGGACGGCTGCGGTCACCCAAGCGTCCGAGTAGCGGAGGCCGTCGTGCGCGCGGAGCGAAGTGGGTTGGTTCGCGAATCCCGCGGAGTGGAGCGCTCGCACGAGGAACGCGGCCGAGCGATCCCCCGTGAACACGCGTCCGGTCCGATTGCCACCGTGGGGCGCCGGCGCGAGCCCGACCACGATGAGGCGCGCGTTCGGGTCGCCGAACCCCGGGACGGGCCGACCCCAGTACGTCTCGGTCCGGAACTCCCGCTTCTTTTCCTGGGCGATTCGCTCCCGACAACGAACGAGACGGGGGCAACGGCGACAGGCGATGATCTCCGACTTGAGGGATTCGAGCGATTCCATTCCGGTCCGTGCGCTGAGCGGGGGCCGGAGTCCCCGGGCACAATAAAGGGAGGGCGATGGCCTCCCCCATCTGGATGCCGGGTACTGCTACTCGTCGTTCGCACCCCCCGAGCCCCAGCCCTGCCGCGAGGCTGAGGGCCCGCCGACCTCACGAGCCGTCCCACCCGAGCCCGCCGTTCCCGCTCGTGCTCCTCGACACCAATCTCCTCCTGCTCCCTTTCCAGCAGCCGTTTCCGATGATCGAGGCGCTCGCTCGCTGGTGCGCGCCCTCCTCGCTCCGAGTGCCCTCCGCGGTGAGTGGGGAGCTCGAACGGCTGGAGCGTAGAGGCGTGGCGGGAGCGCGGAGCGCACTCGAGTTCGCGGGGCGATTCGAACGAATCCCTAGCCGAGCTGGAGGGGACGGTGGGCTCCTCGAGCTCGCCCTCCGACGCGGCGCCGTAGTTGCCACGGGGGATCAGCCGCTCCGTCGACGGCTCGTGGATTCCGGCGTCTCGGTCCTGTTCCCCCGGGGCGGAAACCGGTTGGAGCTCGACCCGGGACGGCTCTGTCACGGGGTACGGTTAAGAGAGCACCTCTCCTCGATGTCGATGCGGCGGAGGAAGGGCGCGAGATGAGCGACGAGGACCGCATGCTCGCCGTGGCCCCGGGGAGCTTCGGGAGCGGGGTGATCGGCGTCTGCGACATCTGCGGACGTCGCCAGGCGGTCATCGTCCTTGCCGAGGAGCGGTACAAGCTCTGCGTGCTCGATTTCCTCAACAAGAGCTGGATTGGGAGCAAGGCCACTCCGGGACGGCCGCTTCCCGCCTACCGTAGCGAACGGTTCGACTTCCCCACGGAGTTCTCTCCCTCGGGCAAGGGCTCGGCCATCGTGCTCAGCCCGACCAAGGAGGTCCGCCGCCCCGGGGTGCTCGTCACGCCCGACATCTACGGGCTCACGACAACGCTCCTCGACGCGGGGATCCGCATGGCGAAGGCAGGGTTCGAGGTGCTTCTCCCGGACCTAACCAAGGTCGACGGGCTCTCGCCGGCGGACCATATCTCGCTGCGAACCGACCTGCGATTCCGCGGCGGGGTCCGTCTCGAGTCGCCCCGGGTGCTCCGCCTTGTCGCGCTATACGCGGATGCCCTTCGCTTCCTCCGGGCGCGCCCGCTCGCCGACCCGGAGAAGGTCGCCCTGTTCGGGGCGTTCTACGGCGCCGCGTTCGCGATCGGTCTCGCCGGAGCGGACCGCAAGACCGCCGCGGTCGCGCTAGCGAGTCCGGTCGCGGTCCGCCCGCCCGAGTACTTGCGTCTCGTGAGCGCGCCCGTCTTGGTGTTGGGGGGCGAGCGGGAGCGGGCAGCGGCAGCGTGCGCGGCACGCTGGGCGCCCATCCTTGCCGAGGCCCAGACCCCGTTCGAGGTCCGGCTCGAGCCGGGCGCGGGGCCCCGTTACCTCGCCCGGGACCTCTCGGGATACACCGTGGGTCCGGCCGAGGAGTCGTGGCGGAAGCTGTTGGCCTTCCTGCACACGCGCTTGCTCCCGCCCCCGCCCAAGCCGCCGGCACCTAGGACCGTGCCGGCCCCGGTGGCTCCAGCAGTTGCCCCTACCGGCCCACCCAAGGTCGAGGCGCCATCGCACCTGCCTACGGCCGCCCCCGGCTAGCGCGCGCTCAGATCCGGGCCGCGAGCGGCGCGTCGCTACCTAACGGCAACTCTCCGCATTCGAGAACCTTTAAACTGGCGGCCCTCGTGGGTCGCTTTGCGCGGGGATGGCCCAGCCCGGTAAGGCGCAGGATTGCTAATCCTGTGGTGATTTCACCTCGGGGGTTCAAAGGGGGGACGGAAGCGACCGTCCTCCGGAAGCTCCCCCTCCCCGCGTCTCCCAGAGGACTAGGCTGGGCCGCCGCCGGGAACGGGAGAGCCGTCGTCCACGACGACGTAGACGTCGGCGTCCCGTATCACATTCACAACCGAGCCGATCGTGGGAAGGGCGCCCCGGACCACCGCAAGTATCCGCACGCCGTCCGACGCCTCGAGAAGCGCGAGTCGGTGCGGGGCCGTGAATCCTGCCGGCGCTACGGAGAGTTCGGTAGCGGCGAGAACTGTCCCCTTCGGTGGGATTCGGAGTGGGCTCACCCGGTCGCTCCCGCAGCGGGGACAGCGGCCCGGGCGTGGCAAGTACCGTCCGTGGCAGGTGGCACAGCCGTTCACGAGGAGGCCGACGGCCTCGCTCAAGCGGCGGCCTCGGTGCCCGCACTCCCGAGCAACGTGACGAAGACGTGCGTTCCCAGCCCCCCGATCGACTGGGCGAGGCCGGTCTTGGGTGCGCTCGGAAGCGCAAGCGAACCGGACTCGCCGCGGAGCTGGCGGGCCACCTCGACCAGCTGGAGGAGCCCCGAAGCGCCTACGGGATGGCCTCGGCCCAGCAGGCCGCCGGATGGGTTCACGGGGAACCTCCCGTCGGGGGCCGTGCGGCCGTCGAGGAACCACGCCGCGGCCTCACCCGCCCCGCAGAAGCCGAGATCCTCGAGGTCGATGAGCGCGAACGGCGCGAAGGCGTCGTGCAGCTCGGCGAACTCCACCTCCTTGCGGGTCAGGTGGGCGTTCTCGTACGCACGTCGGGCCGCTGTGCGGGTGGCCTTGAAGCTCGTCAGCTCGGTACGGTCGACGAGCGCGAGGGCGTCGAGACCCTGACCGAGCCCGAGCACCGTCGCGGGGCCCGTGCCCCGCTCGAGGACGACCGCCGCCGCACCGTCGGAGATGGCGGAGCAGTGGAGGAGCCGCAGCGGCGAGGCGATCAGGCGACTCGAGGCCACCTCCTCGGGGGAGACCGGCGTGGGGAACTGCGCATTCGCGTTCCCTTGCGCCGAGCGACGGAACTGGACCGTGACGGCATCGAACGCCGCGGGGTCCGAGGCAAACCGACTCACGTACCGCTGGGCGACGAGCGCCGCGAGCGCCGGCATCGAAGCGCCGGCCGCCTGCTCCGACGGGGCGAGCGAGCGGGCGAGCACCCGGGTCACCTCGGCGACGGGCTGGGAGGTCATCTTCTCCCCCGCGAGGACGAGCGCGCGCTCGGCCCGCCCCGCCGCGAGCTCTTGGACCGCGGTGTGGAACACCGCGGCACCGCTCGCGGAAGCGGCGTCGACGCGGACGCCGCCCGCGCCCTCGAGATTGAGCCGGTCCGCGAGCTGCGGCACAAGGTTCTCGGTCTCCCCGAGCGCCTCCGCCGCCATTGCGCCCACGAAGAGAAGGTCGACCGGTTTCCGACCGGCGAGGTCGAGGGCCCGGTCGCCCACCTCGACCAGCAGGTCGACGAGACCTTCGGGGCGGCGGCCCACGCGGCCCGCGACCGCAGCGCTCACGTGGACCGGCATTGCGCCCCGGCGCCTACGCGGGCTGCTCCACGAGCTCTCCGACGCAGGAGAGGAACTCCGTGAGCGCCATCCCCTCCTCCCAACGGAGGACCGCGTTGCCGCTCCGGGTCGAGTCGATGGCGGGAAGGCGGCGGCGCAGCAGACCGAGCATCCCGCGACGCGGCGGTCCGGGCGCCACGAAGACACGCCAGGGGTCCCCCGAGCGTCGGCCTAGGCGACGGAAGGCGTACAGCGCGACCAGCCCCACACGCTCCACCGCCTGGCGATGCGCCTCGAGCTGCTCGGAGGAGCGACCGCTCGCGGCGGAGAAGTGGATGGTGTCCGCGTGGGAGGACTTCACTTCGATAGGGAAGGCGAACTCCGGGCGAAGCGCGACCAGGTCGAATCCGAGCGAGCCCGCGGCCCGGACCACCAGAAATTTCGCGGAGCCGTTCGAGCGTCCCGGTTTGGAGGCGCCGGGTTGGTCCTCGCCCTGAAGGATCTGCTTGAGCTCCCGTTCGTACGCCGAGGAGCTCCGGCTCACGGGCTTGCGTGCGTTTCGGAGTAATTATACCCTCGTGGCGACTCGAACGGCGAGCGTGGCAGCGGGCGCACTCGACGTGGGCGAGGAGGAGCGCGGCGTCGCGCGCGTGCTCGCCGACCTCGTCGGGGACGCCGACCGCCGTCGCTCGACCCGCGGCGTCGCGACCCAGGCGGCGCGGTTCACCCTCGAGGAGCTCCAGAGCCGGCTGCGCCGGGAGAGGGTGTTCGAGGATCCGTCGAGACTCCTGCATCGACTCCGACGGCGAGGACTCCTCGAGCAGCTCGCCGACGCACGGACCGACCGGGCGTACGCGGTGCCGGCGCCCGAGCTGCTGCGCGAGATGCTCCTCGGCGAGATGACGCGCGAGCCGCTCCCCGAAGGGGCGTACGGCCCGGTGCCGGACGAGGGGGAGGAGATCCGCTCGATGGACTCGGAGTTCCTCACCCGCCTGCGAGAGATCCTCGACCGCCGTCTCGAGGAGACCCTCGAGTTCGGCCGTAGCTTCTCGGTCCGGACCCTCGCGGAGTACCTCGAGGGCCTGTTCGGGAAGGAGCTCTACCTCGACCCGCTCCTCTCGCTCCTGCAGCAGTACGCGCTCGTCGACGTCCCGCTCGTAGCGCCGACCGGCCGCTCGACGGGGAGCACGGGATTCCATCTCGCCCTCTTCGGGCCCGCCGGCACCGGTAAGACCTTTGCGATCGACGACCTCATCCGCGGGAATCCGAGGACGGCGGTGCCTGCGCACGGCCTTCCCGGCCGCAACCGGTACTGCGGAGGCATCACGCCGGTCCAGTTCCTGCGGGTGGGCGCCTACTACACGGGTCGGACGTTCAACTTCATTGTACCGGAGTTCAATGACTGGTTCAAGTACCGGGGCATGGTGGAGCCGCTCAAGCTCGTGATGGAGCAACGCGAGGTGAAGTGGGAGACGACGTTCGGCACCGTCGGCCCCTACACCTTCCACTCCTTCTTCTCGGTAAACTACAACGTCCGGACCGGAAGCGCCGCGGATTACTGGACCACCGTCGCCGACCCGAACTTCGCGGCCCTCGAGGACCGGATGCTGCTGCGCTTCCACGCGATGACCCGCGAACGGTTCCGCGCGGTCGAGCGTAGCGCGGAGAAGCTCGAGCTAGGCGGGCTCGATTTCCACCTCGCGGAGCCGATCCGGGACCAGCTCACCCTTCTCCACGCGATTCAGTCTCGCCATCCGCTCGTGGCCCACAGGTTCCGGTCGAAGGGGGTCCGCCTTCCTCGTTCCCTTTACGATCGGCTTCGCAAGGTCACCGACCGAGCGCTCGAACGGAGCGCGTACCCGGTATTCTCACCGCGCCTGCGGTCTCGCGCGGTGCGGCTCGCGGCTGCCTCCGCGCTCGTGGGTTACTTCGGGGCGGAAGCGGAGGAGTCGCTCCCCATCGGCCAGGCCGAGGCGGAGCTCGCCGAGCGGTTCTATGCCGAAGAGATCCGGACGCGCGAGGGCAGGCGGGGCAGCGCGGCGTAGGCGGGCCGCTCCCCCCGAGCTGTCCGGCCCACGCCGGTTCCACCGACCGGAGGCTGAGGTCGTTCGCGTCGCCGCGCTGCGCGCGCTTCGTAAGGCCGGCCGACCCTTCGAGTCGCAGGAGGCGCTCCGCCGAGCGATGCTTCCGCTGCTCCGCGACGAGGATGCGGCCTTCGCGCTCGGCGGAGGCCGGATGCGCCGGCTTCTGCTCGACTCGCCGGCGGTGCGCCTCGAGGTGCGGTACGCCAAGCGGCCGGGGGGTGCACCGCTCGAGCGTTGCCCCGTCTGCGGCTCGCCGCTCGTACCGATCCGCAACCGCACGCTCTTCGACGGCGTGGTCACCCTCGGATTCCGATGCACGCGCTGCGCGTACTGGACGCACCTCGAGCGTCGCGTCCCGGTGAGGTACCGTTTCCTCCGCGGCCGAGCGGGGCGGAGCGGAGTGACCAGCGCTAGGTAGCGCGCGGTTCTTGCCCGGGATCGGTGTCCGCGGGGAGCTCAAGCCACCGGGGCGTGAAGGCGCCGCCCGTTTCGCCGCCGAATGCCGTCAGGCCGCCGGGTTCCCGACGGTCTGCATGACCTTGCCGGCGTGGGCATCGATGAGGAGCTCGATCTTCTCGCCCTTGCGGTCGAGCCGGACGTACCATACCGGCACGTGCAGCAGCTCCGCCTCCGAGACCTGCACCTGGGTCTGGAGCGAGCTCACCATGTGATGCTGCTTGTGCGCCGCCTCGAATTGGAGCTGGCTCACGAACGCCTGCGCAGCGTGCGCGGCCGCGTCCTCCCCGAGGTCCCCGTTGAGCACTTGCGCGCCGTCGGGGACCGACTTCTTGTCGTAGAAGCCGCGGTCCGCGAGGCCGAAGGTGTAGTTGTGCGGCTGGTACATGCTCATTCCCTTCACCGCGACCACCGGGTACTCGTACTGCTGCGAGATGGTGCCGGCCCGGGTCGCGTTGACTCCGCCGCCGAACATCACCGGCACGACGGCGACCCCCCCACCGCGGCGGCCGCCGCCGAGCGCCCCGCTGAGCGCGCTCCCGATCACGGCCCCGGCCGCCACGGAGGCGACGGTGCCCCCGATGCCGACGGCGAGATCCTGGTACTGGAAGGTCGTAGAGGCGGAGACCGGGACGACCCAGAACGGAACGAAGGTGAGCCGCTGCTCCTCCACCTTCGCTTCCTCGAACGCGTGCTTGTGGAAGAGCCCCTGGTCGAGGAACCCACGGATGATGTCGAGCGCCTGGCCGGGCTCCGTCACCTTCGGAGGGAGCATCGAGTGCTTCGAGATCTCCTTCCAGCTTCCGCCCGCGAGCGAGATGGAGGCACCGCAGTAGTCGCAGCTCACGACCATCTCTCCGAAGACCGGGTGGAGCGGGGCGCCGCACGCCTTGCACTTCAGCTCAACCGGTCCGCTGGGAGCCACGGCCGCCGCGGGTGCGGGGGCAGCGGCCGAGATCGCCTTGCCGCACGCGTAGCAGAACTTCGCGCCGTCGGGGAGCGTGGTGGAGCAGTTGGGACAGTTCATCCGAGCCTCGCCGCGCCAGCTAGGGAACAGCCGTGCCGCAGTTCGGGCAGAACTTGCCGGTCGGGACCGGGGTCGAGCACTTCGGGCAGGCCCGGGGCGCGGGGGCCGGTGTGCCGCAGTTGGGGCAGAACTTCGCGGTGCTCGGGAACGGCGTGCTGCACTTGGCGCAGGTGATGGTCGGGGTGGCCGCGGCCGCCGGCGGAGCGGGAGGGGCCATCGACTGGCCGCAGGAAGGACAGAACCTGCTTCCCGCCGGGATCATCGTTCCGCACTTGGGGCACGGGCTCTGGGCGCCCTGCTGCATGCTGCCCTGCATCGCACCGGTCATGCCGTAACCCATCCCGAGCCCGGCGCCAAGTCCCACCCCGGCGCCCGCGAGCGCACCCGCGCCGCCGCTCGGGTTCGCGGCGGCGGTGGTCATCGCTTGGCCAGCCTGGTACTGCATGTAGTTCACGCCGAGCACGCCCATCTTCGACCGGGTGTCGATCGCCGCCTGGACGTCGTCCGGCAGGCTCACCGAGAGCCCCTGCAGCTGGTTGAGCTCGATCCCGAACGGGTCGAAGTGTTGCGGAGCGGAGCCTAGGACCGCCTGCTCGATCGTCGTGAGCTGGCCCGCGAGGTCGGTGACCCGCATGCCCTGGTCCTTCAGCTTGCCGAGGGTGTTGTAGACGAGGATCACCACCTGGTCGCGCAGCCGCCCGACCACCTGGTCGGTCGTGACGGCGCCGAAGGTGCCGACGAACTCGTTGATGAACAGGTCCGGTTTTGCGACCTTCCAGCGGAACTCGCCGAACAGGCGCAGGTTGACGAGCCCGAAGTCCGGGTCGCGGAAGACGTACGGCTCGGCGCTGCCGAACTTGCCGTCGAAGATGCGGCGCTGGAGGTAGTACACTTCGGCCTCTTGGCGGACCCCCGAGATCGCCTGGATGAGGTTCCCCAGGATCCCCGCGTTGAGGCTCGTCAGCGCGAACCGGCCGGGCTGGGTGATGTAGGAAAGGGCCTTTCCGTCCCGGAAGAACACCGCGCTCTCGTCCTCGCGGACCACGATGTTGTCGCCGTAGCGGATGTTGCGGGGAACCCGCCACATCACGTTCCCGCCCTTGTAGACGTCCTCCCACGCGACGGTGGTGGCGCCGATCAGGCTGCCGCCCTTCTGCGGTACGGGTTGGTTGGTGACCATGTTGATCTGCTCCCTCTAAACCTGGATGCCCTCGACGGTGGTGGTACGGGCGGAGAAGGCGTTCTTGAGCTCCTGCACGAGCGCGCGCAGCCGGTCGACCTCCGCCCGGATCCGGGCAGCGTCGTTCGCCCCCGCCGCGTCCTGGAGCGGACCGATGGCGACGCGGAGCTGGTCGCTCGCGAGGACAAACCCGTAGTCGTACTCGTAGAGCCGGTCGAGCTGGCTCGCCCCGACCCGGATGGCGGCCGCGATCCCCGAGTACCCTTGCTCGGCGTGGCGGATCTGGCCCTCGAGCGTCTGGAGGTCGGTGATGATGTAGGCGAGGTCGTTCAGGCTTCCGAACTGGCTCGCCTGGGTGAGCGATTGCCGGATCCCCTGCACCGAGGCGAGCGAACCGTGCACCTTGTTCGCCACCTGCGTACGGAGGAGCTCGTCGGCCATGCGGGCATCCTCGCCCTGACGGTAGCCGTGGAATCCCGGGAGGAGCAGCTGGAGCTTCTGAAGCGTTCCCCGGCTCTCGGTCACGCGCTCGCGGATGTCCACGGGGGACGCACCAGCGGGACTAGGAGGAGAAGCTGCGGGAGCGGCCGGGGAAGGGGCTTGCGCGGTAGGAGGAGAGACGCCGGTCGCCGCACCGCACTGGGGGCAGAATCGAACACCGGCAGGCAGCGGAGCGTTGCAGGAGGGGCAGGTCGGTCCAGCGGGGGGAGCGGACACTTACGGCCCTCCGCTCGCGCCGGGCGGGGGAGTTCCCGGAGGTGGCGGGGGAGCGACCGCCGGAGGTTGTGCGCTCGAGTAGGAGAAGGCCGAACTGACCGGTTTCTGTCGCCAGCTCGCTTGGGCCCGCTGCCGGTTGGTCTCGGTGGCCCTCGTTCGGCCGCGCCAGGCGGCGCCGAGGAAGCCGAACAGGAGGACGACGAGGACGATCGCCACTCCCGCGAGCTTCGCACCGGTGGAGACGCTCGCGGGCGCGTCGAGGAGCAGGGTGAGCAGCAAGACAGCTCCCCCCATCCCAAAGAGCCCCCAACCGGCGGCCCGCACCGGGTTCGGGTCGGAGGTGAACGCCTGCAGGAAGTACGTCAGGAACGCAAAGACGAGGGCGAGCGCGCCGATCGCGAGCAGCCCCGCGAAGTGCCCGTCGTTAGGAAAGGCGAGCCAAAGGGCAAAGAACACGATCGCCGCGAGGACGACGATGATTCCGAGCGCGACCGCGCCCGAGAGACGACCGGCCAGGGTGTTGGGCGGAGAGCTCGCCATCGCGAGCCTATGATGAGGGGGCCATTATATCATGTTTGACGAGAGGCTAGAGTTCGCCTGCGAAGGGTTCGCTCGGGCCCGACCCCGAGGGGGGGATGCGTCGCTTCGAAGCGCCATCTATCGTCGATTCCGTCCCCCGCGGTCTGTGGGTTCAGCGCGAAACCGCTAACTCGAAGCTCGGGTCCGCAACGCTGCGCGGCGACTACAGAAGGGGCGGAGCCTGAGTTGAGGGAGACGCGATCAGAGCCGGGGACAGCTTCCGAGGGGATCCTCCCGGCGGCCCGGGCGTCGTCATGAACGACGACTCCTCCTCCGTCGGACCGGCGGCCTCAGGGGCGAAGCAAGAGCGGCCGCGCTCCCTCGCGCAGCGGATCCTCGACGACCCGGTCGAGGTCCTGGTCGGCGGACTCTTCCATCGTCGACTCCATCCCACGCTCGTCGAGACGCACCGCGCCGCTCGACTGCAGTCGACCGACCCTTCCGACCTGCTGGCCGAACTCCTCCCGTCCGGCGAACCCCCGATCGGCAGCCTTGCGGGCGAGTTCGAAGAAGCGGCCCGCGCGCTGAGTGCGCGGGAGCGGCCCGGCCTCCGGTTCGCAGCGCGCACCGCCTTCCTCCGGGGCGAGGCGTGGGTGCTCTACGCTCTCGTTCGGCGCCAGCGCCCCGAGGTGGTCGTCGAGACAGGTGTGGCGAACGGCCACTCCTCCTCGGTCCTTCTCGAGGCGCTGCGTCGCAACGAGCGGGGCAGGCTCACGAGCTTCGACATCGAACCGGGCGCGGGGGAGCTCGTCCCCCCCGAGCTTCGTGATCGGTGGGACCTTCGTATCCTGCCCGCACGACGGCCCGCTCCCGCCTTCGAGCGGGCGATGGAAGGGCTCGAACGCATCGGTCTGTTCTTGCACGACAGCGACCACAGCTACGAGTGGATGGAGCTCGAATTCCGAAGTGCCTGGGGCAAGCTCGCCCCCGGCGGGTTCCTCGCGGCGGACGACATCGATTGGTCGTACGCCTTCATCGATTTCGCTCGGAAGGTGGGAGTCCAGCCCTACGTGCTCGTGGAGGCGTCCAAGCCGTTCGGCATCCTCGCCCGAGCGGCGGCGAAACCGACCGCGACGCCGGCGGAGCCGAAGGGGTCCGGCTAGAGCCGAGGCTCGTCGTCCCGCTTCTCGCGAACTCTCGGCGGCGGCGGAGGTGCCGGGGCATCGGGCTCCTCTTCAGGAACTGGAGCCGTCGTTCCCGGATCCGCAGCCGCTCGGGGACGCGGGCGTCCACCGGCCGGCTTGGCCGAAGCACCGCGGGCACGGTTGAACAGTCCACGGATCGGGTGGACCCCGGCGGGCTTCGCTGCGGGGGCGGACGCACGGGGAGCCGACGCGCGGCCGGCACCCCGGGCTGTGCCGTGCTCCGTAAGGGAGCGGGAGTTCGAAGGCGCGACCGCTTGATGGCATTTCGGACACGCGGGAAACTGAGCTACGCACGAGCTGCAGAGCGGAGCTCCGCAGACGTGGACGAGCGCGGCGAGCCCTCCGCAACCGAGACATCGCGCACCGCCGCCGGGAGGGGCGGTGGTGGCTAGCGGCTCGGAGGTGGGAGCGGGTGCCGGGACCGCGGCGTGCACGGCCTCGTCGTCGACAGGGAAGAACGGTTCGGGGGGCGGCGCTGCCCCGTGCGTCTCGTGCGCGACGGAGGCGCTCCCACTGCCCGCCTCCCGGAACTCGGGAGTGTACTGCCCGAGGTCCACGCTCGGGAGCGGGGCGTGGACCGCGCTCCCCGCCATCTCGACCGTCTTGATCACCCGCGCCTTGTACAGCCCCACCCGGAGCGTCTTCGAGATCTGGAACAGGGTGCGCTGGGACTCCGGAAGCAGCAGCGCGCGGCGGGCGAGCTCCTCGACGTCGGGCGTGAGGGTCAGGTTCTCGGGGCGGAGGTCGAGGTCGAGGACGGTCCGGATGTACCCGAACAGGCGTTGCAGCTCCGAGAGGGTGAAGGTCGGTGGGGAGAGCACCGCCACGTCGGCGAGGGTGAGCCCCCGGCGCTCGAGCCCCTCCGGCCGCCGTTCGAGCGCCCCCGAGATGAGCTGGCAGGAGGCGGTCTCGAGGTCGCGCAGCTCCTCCTCCGAGAGACGGTGGAGGTCGATGCGAGGCGTGCGCGCGAGCGCCGCGAGTACCGGCTCGAGAAGGTCGTACGGGACGTGCAAGGTGACGAACAGGTCGTTGCGGTTCACCGAACGGCCGAGCTTCGATTCCAGAAGGAGGGCCTCCCGTCCGTGACGTTCCACGGTCGCCTCGCGGGTCTTCTGCTCGGCGGCTTTCTTGCCCTCGAGCGCGGGGTCGAAGTCGGCGTCGAGCGCCAGCGCCCGGGCGAACGCGGGGAGCGCCTCTGTGGGCCGTCCGAGCCGGAGCAGCGCGAGCCCCTGGGAGGTCCACGCCTGCTTGTTCCCCTCCGCGATCTGCGTCGCATGTTCGTAGAGGGCGAGCGCCTCGTGCTCGTGTCCGAGCTTCTCCGCGACGAACCCGGCGCGGAGCGGCAGCTCCGTATCGTGCGGAGCGAGCGCCATCGCGTGAGCGAGCGCGTCCGCCGCGCCGGGCCACTGCTCCTCGCGGATCCGAACCTCTCCTAGACGCCCCCAGAGCTCGGGGGATGCCGGCAGGGCCCCCACCCCGCTCTCGAGCACCTTGCCGGCCTCGGGCAAGGCGCCGAGGGCGCTCTCGGCTTCGGCGAGGAGGAGGAACATCGCGGGCTGCGGCGAGGCCTGGTGAAGCTCGCCGCGCAACCGGTCCCGCGCGGCGGCCGCAGAGCCCTGGTCGAGCAGGCAGCGAGCAAGTCCCGCGAGCGCCGGAGTATCGTGCGGGGTTTGGGCGAGGATCTTCTCGTAGACCTTCTGCGCCTCCGCGGGTCGTTCGAGGGCGGAGAGGATCTCGGCGCGCAGGAGCTCCTGAGCGGCGGCCGGCTCGGCGCCCGGTGTGGCGGGAACCGCGTCGAGCAGTTCGAGGGCGAGGTCGGGGCGTCCCGCCCCGAGGCGCAGCCGGGCCCGCCGGGTGGTGATGTCGCCCGACCGGCTCGGGTCGAGCTGCGTCACTCGGTCGAACGCCCGGTTCGCGTCCTCGGAGCGACCCAGCTCCGAGGCGAGGTCCGCGACCTGCATCCAGAGCGCCGGGTCGTTGGCGCTCGCCTCGCCGGACTGGGTGACGAGGACGAACCCCGCGTACGCCGCCTCCTTGTCCCCGGTCTCGAGTTCGAGCTTCGCCTTCTCGAGGAGAGCGCTTGCGTTCTGCGGGTCGAGCAGCAGGATGCCGCGGAGCGAGTAGAGCAGCTCGGGCCGTCGGTCGAGGGCGCGAAACGCTTCGGCACGAAGTCGCCAGGCGACGAGGTCGTTCGGGTCCTCGTGCAGCAGCCGGTCGACGATCGGGACTACCTCGTTGAACCGTCCCGCGTCGTGCAACGTCCCCGCAAGCGCGAGCCATCCGGGGCGGCTTTTCGGGTCGAGCGCGAGTCCCGAGTTCAGGTGCGGTATCGCCTCCGCGAACGCCCCGTGGGCCCGCAGTGCCTCCCCCACCTCGAAGTGGGCGCGAGGGTCTCCGCGGGAAGCCTCCACCGCCTGGGCGAGGACGGGAAGTGCCTCGGCTCGCCGTCCGGATTGGAGAAGGAGCTGGCCCTTGCGGCGCAGGAAGAGCGGATTCTGGGGCTCGCGGTGCAGCAGGATCTCGACGTACCGTAACGCCGCCTCCTCCTGGTTGAGCTGGGTGAGCACCTCCACCTCCCCCCAGAGGAGGTCGAGGTCCTCCCCTCCCGCGGAGAGGGCCCGGGCGTACTCCTGCTCTGCCTCGCGATAGCGGTGGAGCTCGCGCAGGACGTGGCCGAGCTCCTTGCGAGCGTCGGCGCGGTCCGACTGACCGGGTACTTCGAGGAAGTCGCGGTAGGCGTGGGCCGCCCGTTCGGGGAGGTGCACGAGCCGAGAGGCTCGGGCGAGGCCGAGGAGCGCGCTCGCCCGGCGTTCGGTCGAGAGGCTCGCCCGCTCGTAGGAGACGAGCGCGGTCCGGGCCGATTGCGCCCGGTCGGGGGAGCCTTCGGCGAGCTCGTAGCCTCGACCGAGGTAGAGGTTCCCCCGTTCGAGCGCGATATCGGTGCGGGTCGGGTCGAGCCGGAAGATCTCGTCCAGCACCCGGGCCAGAAGGTCGTTCCGTCCGAGCTCGGTGAGGAGCCGCCGCTTCTCGAGGAGGTAGCGCACCTCCGTCGGGGATTTCTCGAGGAGGCGGTCGTACTCGGCGAGCGCTTCGGTGAGCCCCCCGTCCTCCGCGTATGCCTGCGCGAGCGCCTCACGCGCGGCCGCGTCCCCCGGAGCGCTCGCGAGGATGGCGTGGGCGAACTCGCGCACGACGGGGGGTCGGTGGGCGGCCTTGGCCGAGAGCATCGCCTTGCGCAGCTCCACGAGTTCCCGCGGATGCGCTCGCGCGAGCTCGCGGTACTGGTCGAACGCCTCGTCGGCACGGCCCGCCGAGAGCAGGAGGTCGGCGTAGGCGCGCATCGCCTCGAGATTGCCGGGCGATTGCTCGAGGAGGGACCGGGACGCCTCCACGGCGTAGTCGACCTTCCCGAGCTCGGTGGCGAGCGCCCGAAGTTCGCGCAGGTTGGCGAGGTGCGTGGGGGCCGCCTCCCGTATCCGGCGACGCAGCTCGAGGGCGAGCGGACGTCCGTCGGGGCTCGCGGCGACCCGCTCGGCGAGTAGGAGCAGGATCTCGGGGTCCATCGCGGTCTTCGAGTCAAGGACCTTGCGCACCTCCTCCACCGCTTCCTTCGGCCGGTCGAGCGCGAAGAGGAGCCGCGCGTAGAGTGCGGCGACGCGTGGGTCCGAAGGGAGCCGGGTCCGCAATCCTTCGATGAGTCCCTGGGCCGGCTCGAGCTGTCCGAGGGAGGTCAAAAGCTCCGCCCGGGTTAGCAGGAGCTCCGAATCGTCGGGGTTCGCCGCGAGGAGGAGCTCGCAGGCCTCGAGCGCTTGGCGAGCCCCGCCCGCAGCGCGGGCGAGCTGGAGCTTCACGCGGAGCGCCTCCGGATGGTTCGGGACGAGCTTCAAGGCCCGGTCGACGTACTGGCTCGAGGAAGGGTCGAGCTTCTGGGCGCGTACGTAGGCGTCCGCGGCGTCTCCGGGACGCTTCAGCAGGCGCAGAGCGTCGGCGCGGGTCACCCAGATCCCCCGATCGTTGGGGGTGGCCTGGAGCGCCCGGTCGAGGAGAGGGAGGACGTACTCGAGGTTCCGGTTCTGGGTCAGCAGGATGAGCGCCTTGTGGTGGAGCAGGCGTGGCGCCTGAGGAGCAAAGGTGAGGCCGAGGTCGATCGCTCGTCCGGCGAGCTCCGCCTGGGATTGGCGGTAGAGCGCCATCGCAACCTCGTCCAACTGGCCGGCGAGGAGCTCCCCCCCGTCCTCGAGGTGCTTGCGGTGCGATTCCACGTGCGCGAGGTAGCTCTTGAGCGACTCCACCTGCCGGGCCGCGTCGTGGTGCGATTCGAACTCCTCGGAGACCCGGTAGAGCCGGGTCGCCTCCTGAAGTGCAGGGGAGCCGGCGCCCGGGCGGCCGGCCCCACTCGACGGGGCCGCCATCGGCACGTATCAGCCAAGCCGTCGGGTTAAACTCATCGGTCGGGTGGACGCATTTTCGCGCCGGGCTCCTCTCGCTCGTGGCCCGGGACTTAATCCCCCGGTCCGCCTCGCACCCGGCGTGGCGTCCCGGGCCCGTCACCGTGCTCGCAAGAGCATCTACGACCCCGTGCACGGACCGATCTCGCTCGAAGGGGTCGCGCTCGCCCTCGTCTCGACCCCCGCCTTCCAGCGGCTCTGGGGGATCCGACAGACTGGGTTCGCCCACCTCGTGTTCCCGGGGGCGAACCACACCCGGCTCGAGCACTCGCTCGGCGCCTTCTCGGTCGCGCAGAGGATGGCGAACGCCCTCGACCGGCCTTCCGTCGACGTCGAGACGGTGGCGGCCGCCGCGCTGTTCCACGACGTGGGCCACGGCCCGTTCTCCCACACGCTCGACGG
>JAKIWX010000025.1 GCA_022749845.1 Thermoplasmata archaeon | reverse complement strand
TACTCGCCTTCGTTCACGACCGTCGAACAGTTCACCAACACCTCGAGCGGCTACGGGGGACTGCCGGAAGGGGTCCTGCCGATTCCGGCGCACGACAACCTGGTCAACACCTCCGCGAACACGCCGAACGTGGAGTGGGGGACCATCGTCGTGCTCGTCTTCGACCCCAACATCTTCCCCGACCGCGCGACCGGCACGTGCGCGGCCACGACCACCTCGAATCTGAGTTCGCCGACCGGCAACTGCCTCAACTCGTTCGCGGCGCTGAGCCGTGCCCTAGATACATCTTCGTCGTCCGTGGCGCGGGCCAACGGCGGCAGCCCCGGTAATCCGATCTGGAAGTCGCTCTCCGGCAGCGGGCTTCAGGTCGTGGTGCCCGGCGACATCAACATCGCGCAGCTCAACAACCTGAACGCGAATCTCTACATCCCGTTCTCGACGCAGCCCGGGGCTCCGTCGAGCTTCCCGACGTAGGCAGCGGACTCGAACCGAGCTAGCTCGACACGACTCCGGTCGGCGCGAAAGCCTGGACAGCTCGCCCCAACCGGAGGAAGGGAACCTACGCTGCCGCGCCCTTGGAGGCGGTTCTGCGCGGGGTCGGGATCGGGGCGGTCCGTTCCGCCCCCGGCACTAGGTGGAGCCAGCGCGCATACTTCGGCTCCCTTCCTGCAATCACGCGGTAGAACACTTCCATCACCTTGCGCGTGACGGGGCCCGGCTTGCCGTTGCCGACCGCGTAGTGGCTCACCTCGCTCACGGGGGCGATCTCCGCGTAGGTGCCGGTGAAGAAGACCTCGTCCGCGGTGAGGAGCTCGTTCACCGAGAGGAGCTTCGGGACGACAGGGATGCCGAGGTCGCGCGCGATCTCCATCACCGAGTCCCGGGTGATCCCGAGCAGGATGTCCGACTCGAGGCCCGGCGTGTACAGCGTCCCGTCCCGGACGAGGAACAGGTTCTCCCCCGTGCCCTCGGCCAGGTAGCCGTTCTGGTCGAGCAGGATGGCCTCCTCGTACCCGTCCTGGGCGGCGTCGACGCCGGCGAGGTAGCTGTTGATGTAGTTCCCGTCCGCCTTCGCGAAGGTCGGGATCATGTCCGAGTGCGGCTTTCGGAACGGAGAGATCTTCGCTCGCACCCCGTCCTCGGAGTGCTCTCCCAAGTACTTCCGCGCCGGGATGACGGCGACGGCGAGCGACACCTTCCCCTTCAGGTTCTTCACGCCGAGCGAGGCCTCGCCGCGGTAGACGATCGGCCGGATGTACGAGGGAAGGATCCCGTTCGCGTTCTGGGCGGACTCGATGGCGGAAACGATCTCCCCGGCGTCGTACGGCAACGGGAGCTTGTAGAGCCGGGCCGAGGTCAGGAGCCGCTGGACATGCTCGTCCAGCCGGAAGATGGCAGGACCGGTCGCGGTCGGGTAGCAGCGGATCCCCTCGAAGACGCCCACCCCGTAGTGGAAGGTGTGGCTGAGCACGTGGATGTGCGCATCGGCGGCGTCGACGAGGTTCCCGTCCATCCAGACCTTCTTTGCCTGCGTTGCGAGCATCGTGGTCCCGAGCCGGGTACGCGACCCAACTCATTCCGAGCTACGCGCCGCGAGTATAAAGACCGCCGCAACAGGTGGTCGCCCTTCCACCCGTTCATGCGGTCTGAACCGCGTACAATCACCGGCGTCGCTCCGGAGAGCGCCGACGCGGCCGTTCGTCCAGCCCCTATCCCTTGCGCCGTCGGGCGCGGGTTCGCGGCGAGCGGCGCGTCGGTTTCGCCTGCCGGCCCGGCGACGCGCGCTTCGCCGGCGCACGGGAGCGCAGCGTCGCACGCACCATGGACGAAGGGACCCCGATCAACCAAAACACATTGCCGTCGGGGTCCGCGAACTTGGCCATCGCCCCCCAGTCCTCCTTACGCAACGGGAGCGGAAACTCGACCGCTCGATGGACCATCCGCGCGACGAGCGCGTCGATCTCGTCGGTCACGAAGGCGATGCCTGTATCGCCGGGCTCGAGAGGGGCGAACCCCTCGCAGAGGTGCAACACGAAGCGGTCCCCCGGAGGTGCGACGTGCACTGCATGTCCGGTCCCTCCGACCGTGTACGAGGGAAACCCGTGGGTTTGCTTCCACCAACTGGCGGAGCGCTTCGCACTCGAAACTACCACCGCCACGTCCGCGAGGGCGATCATCGTCCGCGGCACGGCGCGACTCGCTCATGAGCTGTCCGGCGGCATTTCGCATCTGCGCCGAGCCATGCCGCGACCTTCACCACCTTATACCCGAACTTCGATGGTCGCGGCATGCTGAGCCGCCTCGCAGCCGTCCTCGTCGTCGTCGCTGCTTCCTTGATGATCCTCCCCGGCGCTGTCGCTACCCACGTGAGCGCCGGACCGAGCCCCGCGCCTTCGCATGGTTCAATCGCGGGTGCACCGGACCGGGTGCTCAGCTCGAGCTCCGGGGGCGGAGCGCGTGGCGTTCCTGCGCTCGGACATTTCTCCCCTCCGCATCTTCTTGCGAACGATCGTCCGAATTCAGGAACAACCGCCTGCCTCCGGAGCCACGCCCTGGCCAACGCATGCACCCTCCGATCGAGTGGGGCGCAGGTCCGGGTACTCTCGGGCGGGGCAGCTCTCCCCACGCGCGCATCCCCCCTTCCGCGCTCGGGGGGAGTGCTGAACTGGTACAACGAGACCGGCAACATCGGCGCCGGCCCGAACGGATACGCCGGGATGGCTGCCTTCGACCCGCTCCTGGGGACTCAGGGAGGGGAGGTGGTCTACTTTGGGGGCTGCGACTACTCGTACGGCTGCCCGACCAACGCGACCTGGCTGTACGACGGGCTGGGGTGGACCCAGGCGAGCACACCGACCGCGCCTCCTCCGATGTATGGCGGGGCCATGGACTTCGACCCCGTCGCTGGGGGCGTGATCCTCCTCGGCGGGATCAACTCGACCGGCTCCGCCCTTACGCAGGTGTGGGAGTTCACCGCGAACGGATGGACGAACCTCACAGGGACAGCCTGGGGATCGGGAATACCCCAGCTAGCACTGGAGAGTATGGCTTGGGACCCCGTGCTCAACAAGCTCATCGTGGTCGACGGTTGCAGCCTCAACTGCTCGGGGTACTTCGACGGCACCTCGTCCCTCTCGGCGAGCGGCTTCGTCTACCTCGGTCAGGGCCCAGGAGGGTCGTTCCAGTTCAACGACGCGGCGTCGATGGCGTGGGACACAACCGACCGCGTGCTCGTGTACTTCGGCGGGGCCTCCTTCGGTACGACAGGGCTCAACACGACCTTCGCCTTCGAAGGCACCACGTGGGTGGACGTGAGCGCCCCCCCCAGCGGATGCTTCATCTGCACCGTCCCTCCCGCGCAGGATTTCGCGAGCATGACCTGGGACCAGCAGCAGGGGGAGATCCTGATGTTCGGCGGCCACAACACCACCTCGAACGTTTGGTACAACATCACCTGGGAGTTCGACCTCACCAACGGCTGGCAGCCGCTCGACTTCTTCTTCACGCTGAGCTCGCCGCCTTCTACCTTCTGGGGGACGATGCCGGTCAACAGCTCCGACGACGCCCCTCTGTTCCTCGAGGGCGCATGCCTTGGGGTGAGCCCGCCGGCAAGCTGCGCGGGTGCCGACAACGTACTCGAGAATTCACCGTTCCCCTTCGTCATGGGGAACGGAAGCGCCTCGGTCGACGTAGGGCAGACCTACACGCTGCCTCTCGCGAACCCCACAGGATTCGGCTCGGGACCTTGGGTGTACCAGACCGTCGACTGGGGGGACCTCACGTTCGCCGCCCAGAACCACAACAACCTCACCAACGCGGAGAATTGGAGCTACTACCCGAGCCACGTCTACGCTGCCCCCGGCGTGTTCAAGGTCGTCGCCACCGTCGTCGACTTCTACGACGTCGTTGGCAACGTCACCTGGAACCTGACCGTACGCGCGGACCCGGCCATCACGGCCATGGCCACGCCGGCCATCTCTGAGGTGGGTGGCCTCGTCAACTTCTCCGCGAACCTGACCTTGGGACAACCCCCGTACACGTACGCCTGGGACTTCCGCGACACGACGACGGGGTCCGGAGCTGTGGCATCGCACCGTTTCTCGGCCGCAGGGACCTACCAGGTCAACGTCACCGGCACGGACCACAACGGCGTCTCGACGAGTCGACTCGTCCCCGTGAGCATCGATCCCGCGCTCCGCGCCAACTCGACGGCCGCCCGCTATGCGCTGGACGCGGGTGTCGCTGTGGCGCTTACGGGGTCGGCTTCAGGCGGCAGTGGTTCCTACGCGACCTACTCCTGGCACTTTGGGGATGGTGCGACCGGCCTAGGAGCCGCAGCTACCCACACCTTCGCGGCTGCTGGCTGGTACTCCGTGGGGCTGAACGTGACGGACAGTCTCGGATTCGTCGCCTCTGCGGCCTTTTCGGTGCATGTGAATCCTGCGCTCACCCTCGCTCCGACGGAGAACCGATCCACGGTCACGGTGGGAGGATCCGTGGGATTCTCCGCGGGATCAGCGGGCGGCACACCGCCTTACTTCTACGATTGGCAGTTCGGAGACGGGAGCAAGGGGAACTTCCTCTCACCAACGCACGCTTACGCCCGGACCGGGACCTACACCGTGACCGTGTGGGCCAACGACAGCGGCGGCGACTCCGTCGCGAAGAACCTCACCGTCACCGTCACGGCGGCCGTACCTCCAGGGGGCGGAGGGGGTTCGGGGGGTTCTAGCGGCCTCGGTGGGAACACGCTCCTCTACATCGTTCTCGCCGTCGTGGCTGTCGCGGCAATCTTGGCCGTCCTCCTCCTGTTACGTCGCCGCAAGTCTGCGCCACCCCCGCCGACGCCTCCCGGTGCGCCGGCCTCCCCGATATCGAGTCCTGCCACGGGGCCACAGTCCCCGCCTCCCGGCGCGGGCTGAGCCGCTGGCATCCGGGCAGCTTCCCCTCCGAGCCGCGCGAACGGCGCATCGGCGAGGTGCCGCGCTGCCAGGGGGATCGGCCCCTGACCGAGGGGGACGGAGCGAGCGACTCGGAGAGACCGCTACTGGATCTTCCCCTTGACCACGACGGGCTTGCCGTCGATGTCGAGAGAGGCTCCGCTCAGGATGTTGTAGGTCACGAACGGCACCTTGCTCGCCCCCCCGAAGTTGGCGTTCCCTCCGACGTAGAGCGTGATCGTCCCGCTCTCCTGGTCCTCGAACGTCGGCGCATCCCGCATGAGGGGGTTCAACCCCACCTCGAGAAGTCCCGGCCGCTCCTTGCCCTTCGGGCCCTTGTCGTACGCTTCGGCGAACTTGTCGCCGCCGCTCTCGTAGGAGTAGCGAACGAGCTTCCCCTTGGAAAACTCCCAGCGCCCGCCCTCCGCGGTGTAGCCGCGGCCGGCGACGCGGAACTTGCGGTCCGAAACGATCACGCCCTCGGCGACATTCTCGTCGACCGCGACGACCACGGAGCCCGCGGGCAGGCTGTCGACGTTCTGCTTTCGCTTCAGGTCCTCGGTATCGATGTGGCCGTCCTGCACGATCGCCTTGCGTCCCCTCTTGAGGCCGAGGGTGAGGTCGGTACCGTTGGGGTGGGTGATCCTGACCCGCGTTCCCCTCTCGAACGCCTTCCCGACCTTCGCTCCGGTGCGCGCCATCTCCTTCGGGTCGACGAAGCTCGCGTCCCAGAGCTCCTTGCGCCAGGCGGCGAGGTCGATCGCGAACCGCTCGGCGTTCACCGGCTCCGCGAGAGCGATCTCCATGCGGAACGCTCGGACCTTCTTCTTGGCGGCCGTCTCGTACCACTTCGGGTTGTACGCGGCGAGCTCCTGGGCCTTCTTCGGCGGGAGCGCGGCGAGCCGGCCGCGGTCGGTCGGCCCCCAGAAGTAGAGGTACGCGTCGGCGTTCTGCAGCGCGGACCACTCGGCCCGGCCCGGGTCCCCGATGACCTTCCCAGCGCCCGCCTCGACCGCGTCCCAGTAGCCGGGCTCGCTGTCGTAGAGGATGAGCGGCTTCGCCCCCATCTTGCGGGCCTCGAGCTGCACCGCCTCGGCGTAGGGGAGGCTGTTGCTCCAGGCCTCGATCACGAGGGACTCGCCCTTCTTGATCTTCAGGTTCTTCGTGAGGACGCTCCGGGCGAGTCCGCGCATCTCGGTGGGCGTGGGGGAAACTGTGCTCATGGTGGGTACCCTCGTCCCCGGAATCGGCAGTCCGATATATCCATCGCTAGCAGGCCGTCCCCGGAGGATCGCGCTCTCCCCGTTGGCGGCCCTCCGTCGCCGGTCCGCTAGAGCCGCACGGCGAGCAGCCGGCTCGGCTCCCAGCCCGTCCCGCGGTCCCCGTGGTCCCCTTGGTCGTCGCCGCCCTGGCCGCCGTCGTGGCCACCATCGTGGCCGCCGTCGTCGCTTCCGTCATCCTGGTCCGCGATCGTGCAGTGGTGCGGCACGAACAGCAGTCCCTTGGGGCTGACGAGGTGGTTCGTGAACGGCGTGATCTTGCCCGTGAACAGGTTCAGGGTTCCCAGGATGGGATTGCCCGTGTCCTTCGGCTCCCCGACGAACACGGTCCCCGCCGGCCAGCCCGAGGTGTTGAAGGCGTAGGTGATCCCGGCCGAGGCATCGACCGCGTAGAGCGTCCCCGAGCTGCAGGTAGCGACCGCGAATCCGTCGATGGGGGGAACGTTGCCGGACACGTTGTCGCTCAAGTTCAGCTCGTGGAGCTTCACCGTGCTCGACAGGTGCGAGGCGAAGATGATCTTCCCGTCCGCCTGACTGATCGTCACCAGAGTTCCCGCGAAGCGCGGGCTCACGCCCGGCATCACGGAGCTCGTGTCCGGGTCGGTGAGACCGAGTTGGACGGTCTGGTGCGCAGGCACATCGGTCGCGTTCGAGTTGTCGTAGAACACGGGGGTGAGCTGCGCCGTCAGCGTCGCGATGTGGAGCGTCACCAGGAACTCGGCCGCTTGCGAGGTGTCGTTTGGGTTCGAGTGGGTGACGTAGATGTGGTCGTTGTGGATCGCGATGCTGTCCGTGCCGCCGTTGCCCGAAACCTCGGGACTCGGGCTGTACGTGTACGTCGCGACGGCTCCGAGCGCAGGGTAGATGACGTCGAAGGCCGAGTTGGCGTCCTCGTTGACGGTGGCGAGCAGGAGATCCCGGGCGGGGAAGGAAGTCATCCCGTCGATCTTCCCCGTGATGTTGAGGCTGCGTACCGTCGCGCCCGAGACCGCATCGTACCCCGCGATCGTGCTCCGGGTCGGTCCGCCGGAACTGCCGGGGGTTCCGTTAGGGTTGATCCCGTTCTGGTAGGCGATCCAGACGACGAGCCGCCCGTGGTCCACACCGTCGACCGCGAGGGAGGTGATGTCGTCAGGTCCCTTCGCTCCCACGGGAGGAGCCGCGACGAACGTCGAACCCGAGAGGCTCGCGTGCGGTGCGCCGAGCCCGAGCGCGTGAGCGCCCGAGGAGTCGGCCACCCTCGCTCCCCCCACGGGGGAGAGCAGCAGGGCCGCCGTCGAGGCAAGCAACATTGCGACGAGGGCCACGCGTCCGACGACCACGCAGTTCTGAAATGGGTTCATGCTCGCAGAATCCGACGGCGAGTATTTGTCGCCACCATTCGTAGATTCCTTTCTCACCGAAACACGCCGTAGGAACCCGAGTTCTACCGACCCTTGCAGATCGTGGGCCGTCAATCCTCGTCCCAGCTACGCGACGCGAGCGGAATCAGCTCATTTCGAGGCAGGACCGAGGTTGGGCGAAGCCTTCGACCTGCAACCTAATAGCGCCGGACACGATGACCGCCCCGATCGTGCGGCGAACACTTGTCCTGCTAGGATTGGCGGTTCTGCTCCTTTCAGCCGTTCCGAGCGTGTCCGCCTCCGCCGTGACTAAGGGTGCCGCCACTTCCTGCCACGCTCTCGCGAGCTGTTCCTTCATCATCACGAACTCGAACGGAACGGGCGGCGCTAACACGAGCACCAACACGATTTCATTCCGGCTGCCCGGCGAGGCCAAGATTACCGTCGGGGGCGTCTACACCTCGAAAGTGGTCAACGTCTCGGGACACGTCGATCATGTTGTCGGCACATTCGCCGTTTCCGACATCAACTCCGGGAAGGTCTACTTTGGGTCGACGAACACGTTCATCACCGTGACCCCGCACTGCTACCGCAACGGCTGCTCCTACACCTACTCTCTTGTAAACGGGACCATCAACTTCAAGGCCACGGGGCTGGACGGAACGACCTCTGCCGTAACCTGCAGCCCGGGGACGTTCTGGGCGGGCAACTCGACCGTGTGCACGGTAACCGCGACCAACCTCGCGAACTCCTCCTCCCCCCCGACTGGAAGGGTTAGCTTCGCGATTGGCTACGGGACGTACGGAAACTTCAGCAAGAACGGGACCTGCACGCTCTCGAAGGGGAGTTGCTCGGTGAAGTTCACCCCGAACGAGGAACAGGTCGGTTACGTTAGGATCTACGCCTCCTATCTTGGAAACAAGGTGTTTTACAAGAGTGCGGCCAGCACCCTCATTACGATCACCCAGGGCAACAACTAGTCGCCCCGGTTAAATCTAGCTCCTCGCTGTGAGCCGGCGGGAATCTGCGCTCCTCCCTGCCGAGATTGGGACCAAGCGCACCGCCAGGTTGTTCGCACGTTACGGCTCGTCTCGTCCCCTCGCAGTTACCGAGGCGGCGCCGTACCTCGTATCCCAGTCGTCCAAACAATCTGCGCCGGCAGGAACCTGGCCGTGTAGGTCCATGCCACCTGCTCGGGAGTTTGGACGGTGTCGACCGCGGACGAGCAGGCTCGCTTGAGATGGACCGCCCTTGGCCGATCGGTCGCAGCCCGGCTCAGTTACTGACACCGGACAAAATGGCTTAACGCCCTTCGACGGAAACCCAAGCTGATGCGGATCGGACCTAGGCTCGGATGGGCGCCGGAGGCCTCAGATGCCCTGCGGTGAGCCGGGTGGCCCGTCGTAGGGTGACCGCACGTCGCTGAAGCTCCCCCCCATGGGGCGGGAGCGAAGGTGGTGGGAGGAGAGCTCGAAGTATCGGCGCTCGTGCTCGGGGCTAATCCAGCCGGCCTGTCGGAGCTCGCCGAGCCCGAGCGCGAGGCGCTGGAGGAACTCGGGGCCCGAGGTGAGGTCGGCCGCCCGTACGATCTGCCGGGTGACTCCGAAAAGCCACGGGTCGCTCGCGATGGCGGCCTCCATCGTCGTCCGGAGTCCCTGGCCAAATTCGGCGGTTCGTGGTTCCAAGGGCAACACCACACCCCCGAAGAGGGTCCGGATGGAGTCGCTGACGCCCACGCCGCTTCGTACCCTCATGGGGGGGAACACCACGCACCGGGCGTAGCTGGGCCCTGCCAGCGTCGCGATCCAGAGCGGTAGCCAGAGGGTTCGGACTCCTTCGAGTGCGGGAACACTGAGGAGGTGGCTCCCGAGAGCCTGACGATCGGTCATCTGGCGCTGGATGTGGGCGTCGAGCGCGGCGAGAAGATCCGAGCCCGCGCTCTGGACCTCGTCCCGGAGGAGCTCATGCGCCGCGAGATCTTTGGCGATCCGAGTTTCGACCACCGCCACCCGGTCAGTTAGCACCCCGAGGGCACTGCGCTCCCGTTCGTGGAGCGCCGCGATTCGCAACCGGGCCTTTCGGCTCTCTTGCCCGGAGCGTCGCTCGCTCTCCGCCGCCGTACGCATGCGGTTCCTCAGCTCCGCCACGTCCTTTCCTCGGGCCGATCCCCGTTCGGCGAGGACCGCGGCAAGCTCCGCCGAGGCGCGAGCCTCCGCAATCGCTGCATCCGCGCTCCGGACACGATCGAGCTCACCGAAGATCTGTTCGCGAAGCGAGCGGGAGACACCTTCGGCCTCCCGATCCATTTCGGCCCGCGCGTAGAACCGCGACCGCTGAGAGAGGTCGAACTGCAGCTGGCGCCGTTCGTTCTCGAGACGGGTGTAGGCCATGGTGCAGAGCCCTTCCACGGCGGATCGGACCCGTATCGCCTCCGCCAGGTCGGTGTCGATCGACTGGAGCGACGCGCCGAGTTGCGCCGCAGCAGATTCGTACCAACCGATGGGGCGGCGCGGGGGCAGGAAACCGGCGTGGGGGTAGATCGGCTCCGTCCGGAAGGTACTTTGCGTGAGGATGTCCGAGAGGAGCGGGAGGCCGGCGGGCAGGAGCCCCTCGATCGTGAGCACGTCGGTCGCGGGTTCGGGGAGAAACGGGGCACGAAGGTGTCGGAGCCAAGCCGCCAATTCTCCGGACGGGGGGGCTTTCGCCAGGAGGTCGGGCAGTTCCTGCAGCGACGGCAACCTGGAACGTCGGAAGGATTGCCTCCAAACACCGGCTCCGTCGAAGATGACGACACGTCCAGGAACCGGGGATGGGACGACGAGCACTGGCCAGTACACCGAGGCGACCGCCTCGACGACCTCCTCCGGGCGGCTCCACACAAAGGTAGGTCGAGCCCGCTCGCCATCGATGGCGCACAGGATGGTGGCGAGCACCAGTGACTCGGAGAGGGGGTGGCTCGCGCCCGAAGGGTCGACTCCCATTGCGAAGCCGAGCGTGACCTCCTCGGAAAGGGAGGAGGGGGGTGAGGACTCCGAACCCGAGTATTCAGGGGGGGCTCTCTCACCATCACCGGCGCCGAGATGCCCCTTTCCGAACGAGGATCCGAGGGCCACTTCGGAGACCGGGGACAGCTCCGATGGGGCTGTCCTCCGGGCCCGTCGGCTAGCATCCCGCGCGGCCGCCCCGGAGGAACTCACACACTTCCCATGTCAGCTCATGCGTATAAATGCGTACGACTGAAAGGCAGCAGCCTTTCTCGAGCCCCCTCAGTCCGCAAAACGGCCCGCCGCGTCTACCCTAGGACCCCCCAACGGTGGCTTAGCTTGAGCTTCCAGGAATATCGGAACCTGGAAGGTCGGCGAGCAGGGCATCCCCCGTCTGGGGACCCTTGTCGAGCACGGCGCGTGCAATTCGCGACCTCCACGTGCACGATAATGCTGCCTGCCGTCGCCTAGACCTGAACCCGGCTGGTCCGACCTGGATTCCCGCAGGAGGTCCGCACGTCGTAGAATTACTCGAACTTGTCAGGGCGCGTGTAGACCGTCCACGACCGCCCACCCCGGTCCGGCCTGAACCCGTAGGAAGTGGTCGGGTCGGTGCGGAGAATCGCCGCAAGCACCCCGTGGTGATGTCGACGCCCGGATAGCACAACATATGAATATGCATATATTGAGCATCGAGCGACGTCGGGCCTTGCCGCGCCCCCGGCCTTGACGTACGCGGAGGTCGGCTCGACCCTGCGTCCGAGAGGTGTCGCTCTGTCCGAGCTCGCCGCCCCCCTCCGAGAGTCGAGTGGCGAGGATCGAGGCGGGTGGGTGAATCTGAAAGCGCTCAAGGACCCAGATGGTGTCCGCGCGCCTACCGCACGCTGGCGTCGACCTCTACACGAGGGTCGAGGGGCGGGCTCGCGCCCCCCCCCAAACCAGGCGTATAACCCGAGTTATACGCCCCTCCGTCGAGAAGGGGGCTGACCCCTGGATCCCCTAGGGGCCGAAAAACACGCAGAATTCTGGTTGTGTAACGAATGTATCGTTATTTATGAGCTTCAATGACGTTTATTGCGTACGAAGGTGGTGTTGGCCCCCTCGAGGGTTCTAGGCGTCCCCGACTGCGAACACAGCCGCAGAACTGGGTCGGAAGGAGGATCCGTGAGCCGGTCCGCTCGCAGATGTACAAAAACCATAATCAGGTATCGATAACAACGTAACTTTAATTTCTCTGTTGCGCAGACTTGTACTCCACCACAGTGATAGTCCGAAGCTTTCCTGGTCGGGCCACCGACCTCAGCGTGTGCCACGTACCGCAACCGTGGGACTCGAGCGTGGAGAGGACTAGCCTTGTCGTCGGGCTCCACCCGGAGCCTTTCGGCGGGGTGCGACTAGCCACGTTGGCCGCCGATTCGTCGACCGGGAGGACCGTGAGGCGGCGGCGGAGGTTCTCCAGCGCTGCCCTTCGTCGCTCCACGCCGGGCTTACCGAGCCCCTCGGAGAGGAGGTGCAACTCGAAGAGGTTGAGCTCGGTAGTTGCGATCTCCTCGTCGGCCGCCTCCTCGAGCAGTTTTCTCGCGGGCTCCCTGCCCCGCAAGAGGTCTAGAAGGACAGGAGTATCCACGGCGATCATCGGTGGCGCCCCCGACGAGGCCGAGCCCCGCGAAGGGCCATCCATCGTCCCTGTTCCTCTCGTGGCGCCGAGGTCGACCATGCGCCATACAGGTCGAGGAGGGAACCCCGCTGCTGGAGCAGTCGGGCGAAAAGGCGCGAGAAGCTCTCACCTGAGCGCATCTCCTTCCGTAGGCGATCGTAGACCCCCCGTTGGATCGAGACGTTGCGGGAAGACATGAGTATGCGTGCACATATGAGTATTTTAGGAGAATGTTGGACACGAGAAGGAAGCGTCGCCCGTGATCGGGCCGGGTCCGGCGAAGGCGGAGGCCCCCAGTCACGCTCTATGGCGGCTGTCCGGAGAGTCGGTGAGATTCCCTCCTCCGCAGAGGAGGCCCGCTAGGGTCCACTGGCGAGTAGGTTCCGACGACGCGCGAGCCCTAGGGCGACTGGGAAGGGGCCGGCCCAGAGCAGGGCTCCAACAGCGAGGAAAGCCTAGGGCACGGCGAGTTGGGTGGTGAGAACGCGAGGTGCTCGCCACGGTGGGACGGCCGAGCGACCCGTTCAGCTCGCGGCGGGCGCCTCGCCCGCCTCCGCTACCTTCTCGTCGGCGGCCGGGGGCGGCGGCTTGGATCGAAGGCTCCAGGCGCGGTCTCCCATCAACCGTAGCGACGAGGGAACGAGATAGGTCCGGACCACCAGAGCGTCGAGCAGGACGGCGATCGCCACCCCAAAGCCGATCGTGCGCAGGAGGGTGAAGTTCCCCACCCCTAGAATCGCGAACGCGCTCGCGAGAATGATCGCTGCCGCCGTGATGATCCCACCCGTGTGGCCCAGTGCGTGCACGATCGACTCCGAGTTGCTGCGCCCACGCAGCCGCTCCTCACGGATGCGCGTGAGCAGGAAGATGTTGTAGTCGGTCCCGAGACCCAGGATCAGGATGATCATCACGGTGGGCACGAAGAAGAAAAGCGGGTAGCCCAGCAGCGAGGTCAGGAACAGCGAGGTCAGTGCGAGCGCCCAGCTGATGGAGAGCAGGATCGTCGCCAGGGCGAACACCGGAATCACGACGGTGCGCAAGACCGCGAAGAGGACGAGGAGGAGCCCTGCGGAGACGAGCAGGATCATCCGGACCGTGGCCTGGCCGGTTTGCGCGGCCAGATCGTGGGTGACCGGCGCCCCACCCGAGAAGTAGACGCCACTGATCGTCCCGTGGCTCGCGAGCACGGTGGGTAGGCCGTTCTGGAGGCCGGTGAACGTTTTCACCGCCGCGTAGGAGAGCCCCGAGGCGGTCGGCACCACGGTGAGCAGCACCGACCGGCCGTCGACGCCGAGGTAGGCCGACAGCAGTTGAGTGAGCGAGGCGCGGGAGGCCGCCGGCAACGCACCGTAGGTTACCCAGGCGGAGAGCGGAGCGCCGTTCGGCCCTACCGGGGAATCCACGCCCGAAACCCCGGAGCTGTTGGTCCAGGAATCGGTGAGCGCGGCGAGATCCGTGAACTCAGGCACGTTGCTGCTGTTCCCCTGGAGCAACGGAGCGCCGAAGACCACGAGCGCTTGGAACGGGAACATGGCGCCGCTCCCGAAGTGCTGGTTGTACGCGCTGAGCCCCTGGCTCGAGGACTGGTTTCCAGGAAGTTGGTCGTAGAAGTTGTAGGAGATTGGCAAGCTCAGGGCAAGCGCGAGGAGCGGTAGCGAGACCAGGACGACGGTCCCGACGATCGATTTGGGCCGTCGTTGGGTGAACCGGCCGGCCCGGAAGTAGTAGGTGTCCTGCTTCAGGGTCCGTTCACGGGCCCTACTCGCCTCTCGCTCAAGGCGGGGGCCCACGTAGGGCCAGAAGATTCGATTGCGCAGGAGCGTGAGAAACGCGGGCACCAAGGTGAGGCTGATCAACACCGTGAGTAACACCGCGATGGAGAGGACCATCCCCCACTGGCTGAGCAGTGCGATCCCCGAGAAGGCGAGTGCCAGCGTCGCGATCACCGCCGTCGTTCCGCTCGTCGCGACCGCCTGCCCAGCCCAGGTCACGGTCGTCACGATCGCTTCCTCCGGCGGTACGCCTCGGTAGATCTCCTCTCGATAGCGTGCCAGGAGGAAGATCGAATAGTCGGTACCGACCCCCAGCACGAAGGTCGTGACGAGCGCGAGCGTGGTCGAGTCCACCTTGGTGATCAAGTGGCCGACGAGCACCACGGCTCCCAGCCCGAGCAAGAGGGCGATGGCTAGCCCGCCGAAAGTGACGATCGGGGTTAGCGGGGCCCGGAAGTACAGGATCGTGATGACGATCAAAGTGATGATCGTGAGCGGGAGCACCAACGCGATGGTGCTGCTCAGGTCGCTATTCTCCTGCGTATCCAGCGCGGCCGGCCCCGTCTGGTAGTACTGCAGTCCGTGGGAGGCCGAGTTTGCGGCGAGTAGCGGGGGAACCAACCGGTCAATCTCGTTGACGTCGTGGTAGACCGGGGTCGATCCGTTGTCCGCGATGTAGGCTGAGGCCACCGTGTACTGGACGATTACCACCTCGGCACGTCCGTCCGGCGAGAGGAAAGTGGAGAGGATCGATCGTGGTACCGGGAGGGGGTAGGTCGCAAGCGATTCGTTGGCTACGATCGCCGCCGACCAGCCCGCGAGTTGCGGAGCGCTCGCGGTACCGCCCGGGAATCGGGTCCAGAACTGGTCGAGCCAATGAGCGCCGATCCCGGAGGTTTCGGCGAGGAACACCGAGCCCGTCCACCGGAGCGCGCTCGAGTTCGTCGCATTCTCGATCCCGAGCTGCTGCAGCACCGCGGCGGCGAGGACGGAGGGAGGACCCGGGGGCGCGAGCGAAGGGATCAGGGTTTGCTCGTTCCCGCGGGCGACCGCATCAGCGCAGGTCGGCGGCGATTGGACCGTCGCGGCGCACCCCGAGCTCCCGTTGAATCCGGTGTTGCCGGGCCCGGTGTAGAACGCGTTGAGCACTTGCAGCGCAGTCGCGTTGGCGCCGAGAGCGGACCGGGTCTGGTTGTACGCGGGATAGTCCCAGCTGGCAGTCGGCGTGCTCGGATGGGCTGCGACGAGGGCGGACCAGGTCGAAAGGAACTTCGTGGGCGGGCCCCAAAAAGTCGCAGCCGAGGCGTTGAGCTGGTTAGGGAGCGAAGGGGTCGCGGAGACGGCCGACCCGACCAGCCGCTCGGAGGCCGTGGCCTCGCCCGTCAGGTACTCTTGGTACGCTGAGTAGAGACTGCTCACGCCGGCAACGTCCACAAGCGCCCGGTCGGCGGCGATCCGATCTCTCACGTCACCGATCAGGGCCTGCGTCGGGGCGCTCGTGAGATTGGGACCGAGGAACAAGAGGAAGCTCGCACTGCCCGTCGTCGCGTTGGGAAATTCGGTCGCGATGTGGTTCGCGGCCACCGAACTGGGCGCCCCGGAAGGCAAGGTGGTGGTCGAGTTCGTGGTCGAGGAGGCCACGAGGCTGAGGAACGGAAGCGCGAGCAGGAGTAGCACGAGCCAGGCGGCGATCGGATACCACGGGTGCTTGACGATCCCGCGTCCGAGGGCGGCGAACACTCGCTCTCCCCGGGTCTGCTGGGCGGTTCGCTCGGCCACGCCGCCGCGATGAGGCGGGGGAGTTAACCTTGTCCACGGAGTCGGAAGGCCCCGCTTGGGCTCGCCAGATAATGGACGTCGGCCCGGCGCGGAGCAGCGTGCGCCCCAGAACCTGCTCGGGGCTCGCCCCCGCGTGGCAGGCTACGAGGTCCGGCCGACCCGAAGTGAACGGGACTTCGAGCGCCGAGCCCGGATCCAGAGCGCAGTGACGGCGAGGACGATGCCCGCCCCTACCCCAATGCCGACCCACACCAGGAGGGGAATCTCCGAGGGCGCGGCGGGGTTGCTCACAATCGTTAGAAAGTTCGTCCCGGTGAACCCCTGCACGTCGTGGACCTCGACGGTCACACGGTAGCTGCCTGAGCTGAGATTCGCAACCGTGACATGGTCGGTGGGGCTCCACTTGCTCCCGAGCCCGGGGCCGGTCCAGGAGTAGGTGTACGGTGGAGTTCCTCCCACGGGCGTCGCGAAGATCTCCACCGTGGTATCGCCCAGCTTCCGATCGCTGAGCTGCACCGTGATGGGACTCGGGCCGGTGACCGAGATGACGAGCTGGGTCACGGATCGGTTCCCCCCCGAGTCGTTCGCCGAGACGTTCACGTCGTAGATGGTGTCAGATACTGGAGTGAACTCGAGCGTTGAGTTCGCCCCGACAGAGTTTGTAGTTCCGTTCTCGTTCCAGTGGAACACGTACGGTGGGCTCCCACCGCTCGCGGTGGCCCGCAACGTGGCCGTTGCGCCAAGCGCCATGTTCGAGGGTCCGACAAGTGCTAGCATCAGAAGGGCCGAGGCACCTCCCGCACCCCTTGCTGACGTTGCGTGTGCTGTAGGCTCTAGAGGCGACGAATGCGCGACCAACGAGGTCGCCACGAGGAGTCCGAAGACGACTCCTGCGGCAACGGGGCTGAGGTTTCGAAGTGGCTTCCTGAGGGCTCCCATTTCACGAAGGCTGGAGGAGGAAGAGCGTTGGGGCTACATCGCCACGACGGTAGCTCGCTTAGACGGTCCCCGACGCGAGAGCCCCGCTCAGACCATATGGGTTCGCGGTGTGCCGCCGTCGGTGGCCCAGCGTGGAGCAAGAGCATTGCCTCGAAAGCGAGGTCGCCTGCTACCAGCGTGAGAAGCGAGCCCTCGAGGGCGCCGCGCGGGGCAAATTCGTACTCATCCATGGGGAGCGGGTCGTCGGTCTGTTCGACACCCGGCGCCAGGCCATCGCCGCCGGCTACGATCAGCTCGGCGTCGTTCCGTTCCTCGTCCGATGTGTTGGAGACGAGCCGCGCGAACTCGACCTCATGCATCTCCTGCGCTAGGCATGCCATCGATCACCGTTCGCCTCGACGACCTCCGACGTCGGGGCGCGGTCCTCGAGGTGAGCATCGGCGTCGGGATGGATGCCGAGAAAGCGCTTCGGCGTGCCGGTCGCACCGTTCCCGCTCCACGACAGACTCGCGCGATGGTCGACATCGGGGCGGGAAGGAGTCTCATTCGTAGGGGACTTGGGGGTGAGCTCGGGCTCAACCCCGTCGGGGCTGTGGAGATCGATACGCCCTCCTCCACGAACCTTCGTGCGCTGGAGTACGACGTCCGATTCCTTTTCCCCAAGGAAGTGTCCGTGGAGACTACCGCTTTGGAGGCGCCCCTGCCGAATCATGGGTTGGGGGCACTCATCGGCCGAGACGTTCTCGTCGGCGCGCGGCTTGAGTACTTAGGATACAAGAACGAGTTTACCCTCGAGTTCCCAACGAACGAGGCACGTGACAGCTGATCCTAGCTCCCCCCGCGAGAGGCGCCTCTCGCTGAATGCCCACACGTTGGATGGGAGCACGACAGCCCGTCCCTCCCTCCGTCCCGGCGCTTTGAAGGCGGGGAGCACGAAGGCACGACACCGGTGGACACAGGGCGAACGCGCTTTGGGCGCAATCCTTGTTGCGGGCGTGCTGGTATTCGCGGCCATCGGGTTTGAGCTCGCCAACCCGCCGCCCCGATTCGAGTCCTCGAGCTCGTTTGCCTCGAAGATCAACCATGTCGTGTTCATCTTCATGGAGAACCACGCCTACGACAACTTGTTCGCGGGCTACTGCCTCGTCCTGACCCCCTACTGTAACGCCACCGGTAACGGCATTACCCCCGGCACGCAGGAGCCCATGCGCAACGCGACCGGCGGAGTGGTGATCCCATACAATTTCACGGCGAGGAACCTCACGACCTCGAACCCGCCGCACGTCTACAACGCAACAATCCAATCGATCGACGGGGGCCGGATGGACGGGTTCCTCGACGCCGAGGAAACGCCGGAAGTGTTCGGGCACTACAACGCCACGACAGCTCCGGTCTATTGGGACCTCGCCCAGCAGTACGCTCTGGGAGACAACTTCTACTCCTCCGCCCGCTCGTACTCTCTACCCAACCACTGGTTCTCCCTCGCGGGGGCCGCTCCGGCGGAGGGGTTCATCGCTCCCTACAACAAGGTCCCCGAGAAGCATCTCTACCTGAATGAGTCCAACACCACACGCACGATCCAGGACCTGCTCAACCGGACGAGCGTGTCGTGGAAGTACTACGACTGGCCGCTCGCGCCGTACGCAACCGCCATCCAGCAGCCCGGCGGCCTCAACGTGGTCGGCTCCGCCTACGCCTTCTGGAACCCCCTTGCGGCCCGGCACGAGAGCTACAACAGCTACTTCGCAAACCACTTTGCCAACCGCACGAGCTTCTTCTCCGATGTCGCTTCGGGGAATCTTCCCGCCATCTCCTGGGTGATCCCGCAGCTCAACTTCTCGGACCATCCACCTGCGAACCTCTCCAACGGGGAATCGTTCGTCGCGAACCTCATCGACTCGGTCGAGCAGTCGTCGTCCTGGGGCAGCACGGCCGTCTTCCTCTCCTGGGACGACTACGGTGGATTCTACGACCACGTCCCGCCCCCCGCGCTGAACCCGCTCGGCCTCTCGATCCGGGTCCCGTTCCTCGTGATCAGCCCGTACACGCCCGCGGGCGAGGTCGTCCACTCGCTCGGCTACTTCGAGTCGACTCTCGCCTTCATGGAGCACCGTTGGCACCTCGGGTGCCTGGGTCCCCGGGACTGCGGCGCGCCGGATCTCCGGGACTACTTCGACTTCAACATGACCCCGCGCGCCCCGATCCTGTTCGACCCGACCTGGACGAACGACACCTACCCGATGAGCCCTGCCTCCTTCGTAACGCTCGACACCACGACGTGGGTGGGGAGCGACACGGGGCTCTCCGAGACGAACGCCGACTGAGGGACGTCGCAGAAGCATGCGCTCGGCTCGAAAGGGTCGCTGCAGTATATCGGCCATACGCATAAATACGGGGACCGATAGTGTTCGCAGCATACCTCCCGGTTCAATAATGAAAGGTAGCCCTGAACCGGGGCGACGATCCGGGCGCCGCTCCGATACACGAGCGTTCGCCGCGACGGTTGCAGTGGCGCTCGCGATTCTCATGCTCGGGTCGCTCCCCGGGCTCGCTTCGGCCTCGCCTTCGCGCGCTCAGGTGAACAACGGCGGGCCAATGAGCGGGGTCGGAAACGTCTCGTCCGGCCTTACTCTGCTCGACAACCAGAGCATTTCCTTCAAATTTGGAGTGCTGCAGCTCACCCTGAGCGACACGGTGACCCTCGGTGTCATGACCAGCTGGGAGCGGTCGTACTACGTTACCATGGGCGCGAGCATCGGACAGCTCAACCTCACGGCGACGCTCAAGACGAACGCGCCTTTCTTCTGGGCCGGTCCCTCGCAGCTCCCGAGCGGGAGCGACAATCTCCCGCCGTTCGGGAACTGGACCTGGTCCGTGGTCCACGATGGGATCACAGATCATGGGGGCTGGAGCGCC
>JAKIWX010000024.1 GCA_022749845.1 Thermoplasmata archaeon | reverse complement strand
CCCTGGTGCGGGAGGCTGGCCCGTATCTCCTCGACCCGCCCATGGACCACGAAGACCCCCTGGTGGATCACCACCACCCGGTCCGCGAGGTACTCTGCCTCCTCGATGTAGTGCGTGGTGAGCAGGATGGAGAGCCCCCTGCGCTTCAGCGCGAGGATGACCTTCCAGACCGCGCGGCGAGCCTCGGGGTCGAGCCCCGTGGTCGGCTCGTCGAGGAGGAGCAGCTCCGCAGAAGGGGCAGCCATCGCGATCGCAATGAGGACACGTCGCTTGTAGCCCCCTGAGAGCTCGCGCACCAGCTTGTCCGCCTCCGAGGTTAGCCCTACCTCGGCGAGAATCTCGTCGGTGCGGGCCCGCGCCGTGGCTCGTTCCATGCCCTTGATCCGGCCGAAGCAGAGCACGGTCTCCCTCGCGGTGATGCTCTCGATCGTCGAGCATTCCTGCGGGATCACCGAGAGCCTTTCCTTGGCCGCGAGCGGCTCGGCCACCATGTCGACCCCCGCGACCGAGATGCTGCCGCTGTCGGGAAGAAGCTGTCCCGCGATCTGACGGAGTAGCGTCGTCTTGCCGGCTCCGTTCGGACCGAGCAGCGCCACGATTTCGCCCCGGCCTACCGTGAGGGTCAGGTGGTCGTTCGCGAGCGTCGGGACGGCGCGACGGGTCCGGGGCTTGTACGCCTTGGTCAGCTCGCGCACGTCGAGAACGGGGGACCCGTTCGAGGCGGGGCCGACCGCGTCGGTCCGTCGGCGGGCGCTCATCGGGCCCCGGTGGTTACCGGAGGGTGAAGGTGGCAACGCACCGGAGACACTCACCTGAGGTGACCCCTGAGGTGGGCGTTATCGGTACCGAGCGACCTTAGGGTCGATCCGTTGGGCCCAGGCGTCGATGCCCCCGGTCAGGTTTGAGACTTGGGTGAACCCTTCCTGCTCGAGGTACGCTGCGACCATCTGCGAGCGACCCCCATGATGGCAGTACACGACCACCTCGCGATCCTTGGGGAGCTCCTCCTTTCGTGCAGGAACTTCGGCCATCGGGATGTGGAGCGAGGGCTCGATCCGCGCAACCTCCCTCTCCTCGTCCTCGCGAACATCGAGGAGGAATGGAGCTCCGGCGCCTGCCCGGAGGCGGGGGGCGAGTTCCTCGGGCGTGATCGCCTCGACCACGGATGCCGGATTCCGTCTGGCTCTTAGCAGTTTTGCGCTCGGTGGCCTTCGTCCGATTCCCTTTGTCGCCGCACCCGTGGAGGTCGGGGAGCCGCGGGGTAGGTCGATAAGTCTAAGGCCCGCCCCCAGGTTTGCGCGGCGTCGCATGGGGGACCAGGACCTCGCCGGCGAGCTCACGGGGCAGGGGTACCAGCTCACCGGACGCCACAGCGCGGTCAAGCTCTGCTACTGGACGCGCGAGTCGCTTGAGCGCGGCCGCGACTGCTACAAGGGGCGGTTCTACGGGATCGAGAGCCACCGCTGCCTCCAGATGTCCCCCGCGATCGACTCCTGCAACCTCCACTGCCGCTTCTGCTGGAGGAACCAGGGCTGGGAGAACGACGAGATGATGACGGAGTACGACGACCCGGAAGGGCTGCTCGACCGCTCGATCGAGGCGCAGCGGCGGATCCTCTCGGGGTTCGGGGGCGAGGCGAGCGTCTCCCGTGAGCGCTGGAAGGAGGCGCTTGCCCCAAAGCACATCGCTATCTCGCTCACGGGGGAACCCACGCTCTACCCCCGGATGAACCGTTTCCTCGAGCTTTGTGCGGAGCGCGGGATAACGACGTTCCTGGTCACCAACGGCACGAACCCGGACGGGTTGCGCGCGCTCGACCCGCTACCCACGCAGCTCTACGTCTCGGTAACGGCCCCCAACCGCGAGGTGTTCGACCGTCTCACGCTCCCGGGCGATCCGCACGCCTGGGATCACCTCGTCGAATCCCTCGAGATCGTTCGAGGTCTGAAGACGCGGCGTGTCGTCCGCCACACGCTGGTGCGGGGTTGGAACCTCGGCTGGGAGGGCCAGTACGCCGAACTTGACCTGCTCGCCCGACCGGACTTTGTTGAACCGAAGGGCTACGTCTACATGGGTCGCTCTCGACGTCGGCTCACCAACGACCACGTGCCGGCTCACGAGGAGATTCGGAGGTTCGCCTTGCGACTCGCGGAGCGGACGGGCTACGCAGTACTGGATGAATCCCCCGATTCGAAGGTGCTTCTGCTAGGGGGCGGCGGGGCGCGACGATGGTTACCCGGCCGCGCTCCCGAGGACCGGGTCGCTCTCGAGGCGCTTCCCATGGCGGCGTAGGCCAAACGCCCACGACCGCCCAGCTACCTTCCCCGGTCGAAACGCTGACCGCTCACCGACCCGGAGCGTGCCGGTGACATTCCGCAAGTGACCGAGCGCCCCGGGTGCACGGGCGTGTCTCACCTGGACATCTTCGGCCCAGTCGATGAATTCACGGGGGCAAGCTGAGAAGGCCCGCCCGGCGAATGACTCGGGGCGGTCGACGATGTCGGCACAACCGCAGGAGTCGGTGGATGAGCTGCTTCCGACCCGACGTTCGGTCGGAGGGATGCACTACGAATCTTTGGGGAGGGGCTTCGGTACCAAGGCGCCTCGGGTCAGGGGCCGTCGAAGACTCGCTCTCACCCTCAGCGGGACGCCGGAGTGAAGAGCTAGGATTGCGAGGTTTTATGCCCCCGACAGCTTTCGCAGCCTCGAACCGGGCCACCTGGAGCGCTCAAGGGATTCGAAGGAATGGTGGAGGAGTTGGGACGCATGGTGCGGGACAACGGTCGAGGTGCTAGCGGACGGGGAACTGCCTGGGCGACCGTCGTTGCCACGCTGGCCGTGACGCTACTGCTCCTTTTCCCCACCTCCGCCGCCGGAAAGACCGGACCGCTCGTTCTCCACAAGCCCCCCTTCAAGGGTACCCAGCTGTTCGACGAGTTGACCCATGCCCATGGGTGCGGTGCGAGCGCCTCGTTCCCCGTGTACCCGTTCTTCAACATGACGACAGGGATTGGCCGGGTGACGCTGCAGTCGAAGACTACCAGCTGCGGACTCCCGCACTATGGGGATGACGCCATCGTGGAGGCCCAGATCGGATTCATCGGAACGTCGATCGTGGCCAAGGGCTCCTGGCAGAACTACACGATGAACTCGAGCTTCGGTTTCAGCTGGAACCTGAGCGCCACTCCCGCCCTCCCGGGCCGCGGGCCGTCGGCATGGGCCAGCGACTGGTACGAATTTCACGCCGGACTCATCGACCTAGACAACGGCTCCAAGGCGCTTGGTGGCTGCTTCACCGGCTTCACAGGAAACACGACCAACTCGTCGACGACGGCCAAAGTGACCGGGAGTTTTTCCTGGTCCTGCGGCGGCCCCAAGTGGATCGCTCCCGTGATCAAGGGGCACCATGTCGCGGTCGAGTTCAGGATCCAGTTCTTCACCTTCGCGCACGCCACTTCCGGGTCGAACACACGCGCCTCCGCGGTGCTGAACATGGGCACGCTGGGGCACCGACTCGTCGTGCTCTCCTGGTCGTTCGTGTAGACACCCACCCGAGAATCCGATACCCAACGCCGACCTCGGGCGGGGCTCGGGCCGGCCTTCGCTGCCCGTAGAGCTGAACCAGGCCGAACCCCAAGAGAGGGGGGGAGGGTAACGCTGAGCGACCCCAATCCTAAACGAACTTCCAGTTCAGGACTTCCACGAGAACGGCCGCGCCGATCCCGAAGATGAGAATGAAGTACGGGTCGATCTTGAGCGACTTTGTCTCCTCCATGTCGTAGTACTGGATGAGCCCCGCGGCGGAGGAGAATCCGCGGTTCTTGCCTTCGGGTGGCATGGGAACGTGAGAGGCTCCCGGGTGTATTTAACGCCGCATCCCACGGCACGTCGGGCCTCGTGCCGGCTCCTCGCCCGGAAAGCATCGCTCCTCCGCGTTCGAGCTCGCGGCCGTCCTCTTGAAGTCGAGGGAGCGCCTGCGGCCGCTGATGAAGGCCGTTGCCGTGACCAAGTTCGAGGGGACTCCCGAGCTGATGGAGCTCCCCAAGCCCACCCCGGGCCCCGGCGAGATCCTCGTCCATCTGGGTGCGGCGAGCGTGAATCCGTACGACTGGAAGATCATGAACGGTATCCTCGACGGGAAGATGCCGCACGTCTTCCCCCTCGTGCTCGGCGTCGATGGCGCGGGCGTAGTCGAGGCGGTCGGGAGCGGGGTGAGCCGATTCACCGTCGACGACAGCGTCTTCGGCCAATTCATCCACGCTCCGGTAGGGATCGGGACGTACGCTGAGTACGTCGTCGCGCCGGAGAGCCTTGCCATAGCTCAGCGCCCTCGCGGGATGTACAACGACCAGGCGGCGGTCGTGCCGACCGCGGGCATGACGGCCCTTGTCGCGCTCGATCAACTCGCGCTCACGAAAGGCCAATCGGTTCTCATTATCGGGGCGGCGGGCGGCGTGGGCTCCTTCGCCGTGCAGATCGGCTCCAACGCGGGCGTTCTCACGCTCGCCGCGGCTCGGCCGGCGCACCGCGATTTCCTCCACAAGCTCGGCGCTTCCCGATTCCTCGACTCCACCAGCTCCCATCTCGCGGAAGACGTGCGGATCGGCTACCCGGACGGCGTCGACGCTTTGCTCGACCTTGCCCAAACCGGACCCGAATTCGAGCGGACGACGGCGCTCGTGAGGGACGGAGGCGTCATCGCCTCGACGAGAGGGGCCGTGACCGAAGCCCTCCTCACGTCCCGGGGCCTTCGTGGGGTGAACGTGGACATGAACCCGAAGACCGAGCTCCTCGATCGCCTTACCGCCATGTACTCGACCGGAAACTTGCGGATTCCCGTCGAACAGAAGATCCCCCTCGCCGCGGTCCCAGACGCGGTCGCCCGGATTCGCGAAGGTGGGAATCGCGGGAAGATCGCCATCACGATCTGATCCTCCCCCTAGGGTGCGGCCCACCCCTTCGCCGACGCAGGACCGCGAGCGGCTCGGGGGTGGGTGCCCAGGCGCTCCCGACTAGCGAAGGCCGCCCGACCAGATCGCGTCCTCGACGGCGTCTCGAACGCTTTCGGTGAGGCCAGACGCGATCCCGGAGAACTGCCCGGAAAGCATCCGCTCCAGTAGCGGCCGCCGGGGAGCCACCCGGACCGCTTTCGCGATGGGGACCCCGACCTCCTTCCCGAGGGCTTCGAGGGCCGTCTCCCGGTCCCCGATCGCGTCCACGAGGTGGAGACGCGCCGCATCGAGCCCGCTGAACACCTCGCCGGTGGCGAGCGCCTCGATCTCGGCGACCGGGCGGTGGCGTTCCGCGGCGACCACCTCCACGAAGCTGCGGTAGCTCGCCTCGGTCAGCCGCAGCGACTTGCCACGCTCCTCCTCGGTGAGCGGGCGCAGCCCCGCGTAGGCGTCCTTGTGGCGGCCTTGGTGGATGAGCTCCACGGAGATCCCGAGCTTCTCGAGGAGCCCTTGCACCGCGACGTGCGGCGACAGGACTCCGATGGAACCGACGGCGGAGTCCGGGTAGGCAAAGACCCGGCGGGCGCCGATGGCTGCCATGTATCCGCCGGAAGCCCCCACCGATCCGATGGACGCGAAGACGGGCTTCTCGTGGTCGAGCCGCTTCACGGCGGCGTAGAGGTCGTGGGAGGGCACGGACCCGCCGCCTCCGCTCGAAATGTCGAGCAGCACGCCTTTCACGCGCCGCTTCGACCCAAGGGCGCGGAGGATGCCGAGATACGGCTCCACCGATCGTTCGCGGATGACCCCACGAAACTGGAGATGGGCTAGGAGCTCCCGCATCGACGCCGAGGTACGGCCAGCCCCGCTCATTACCTCGTCACCTCGGAGCAGGTTGCGCGCTCCTTCTCGGCAAGGGTAATCTACGCGGGCCCGTCCCACTCCGCGGGAGGAGGATGCCGGGCTCCGAGACGGCCGTCTGGGTAGAGCGGTACCGCCCTAGGTCCCTCGGCGAGATGGTAGGGCAGGCGGCGATCGTGCCGCTCCTCCAAGCCTACGCGAAGAACCGCTCCTTCCCGCACCTGATGTTCGCGGGGCCACCTGGCACCGGAAAGACGACGGCCGCGCTGGCCTTCGCCCGCGAACTGTTCGGCGAGGAGTGGCGGCAGAGCTTTCTCGAGCTCAACGCGAGCGACGAGCGGGGCATCGACACCGTCCGGACGACCATCAAGGATTACGCCCGGAGCGCTCCCATCGGCGGGATCGGGTTCAAGCTCCTCTTCCTCGACGAGGCCGACAATCTGACCCCGGAGGCGCAGGGATCTCTCCGCCGCATGATGGAGCGGTACGCCGGCTCGTGCCGGTTCATCCTCTCCTGCAATTACTCCTCCCGCATCATCGAGCCGATCCAATCGCGCTGCGCGGTGTTCCGCTTCCGCATCCACGACGCCAAGGATGTCCAGCGCCATCTCGAGAAGATCGCCGTGGCCGAGCACCTGACCGTTGCGCCCAAGGCGTATCCGGCGCTCGTCGACGCGGCGGCGGGGGACATCCGCCGCGCCGTGAACCTCCTCCAGCTCGCCGCAAGCTTCTCGCACGACGTGACGGTCGAGCAGGTGGAGCGGCTCGCCACCACGCCGCTCCAGAAGGAGATCCAGGAACTGGTAGAGCGGGCCGTGGACGGCCGGTTCGAGGAGGCCCGGGGGCTCCTCTTCAGCCTCTTCTCGGAACGGGGCGCGAGCGGGGAGGATATCCTGCGGGCCATCCATTCGTTTCTGCCGAACCTGCCGGCGAACCTCGTCTCCGACCGGGAGAAGCTTCGCCTCCTCGAGTACCTCGGCGAGGTAGACTACCGCATCTCGGAAGGGGCGAGCGAGCGGATCCAACTCGAGACGGTGCTCGCACGACTCGCCCTGGCGCGGGCGCCGCCCGCACGATGACCCGCCAGCGGCGCATCCACGAGAAGCCGATCGTCTACCGCCGGGCGATCGCCTCGGGGGAGCTCCGTCTTTCGGCCCGTTCCCGCACGGCGATGCGCAATGGAACGGTCGAGAAGGGCGACCCGCTCCTCATCGGGGAGCTCGCGGGGCTCCAGGCGCTCAAGCGGACCCCCGAGCTCATCCCCCATGCCCACCCCATCCCGCTGACGGGGAGCCGCGTGGAACTGCGACGGACGGCGTACGGCGTACGCGCCACAGTCGAAGTGGAGGCGCTCTGGCGCACCGGGGTGGAAATGGAAGCGCTCCTCGGGGCGACGGTGGCGCTCCTCACGGTGTGGGATACGGTCAAGTACCTGGAGAAGAACGCCGCGGGAGGCTACCCGTCGACCCGGCTCGGACCGGTCCGGGTGGTGCGTAAGGAGAAGCGGCCGATGGAGAGCGGGGCATGAGCGCGCACGCCAGCGCCGGCAGTCGCCACCACCTCGGAGGGAATCGGTCGCTCGGATTCGTCGTGCTCAGCGTGAGCGACACGCACACCGAGGACGACGACGTCTCGGGCCACCTCGCGGTCGACCTTCTCAAGTCTGGCGGCCACCACGTCGTCCACTACGGGCTCGTGGCGAACAGCGTCGCGGACGTCCGCGACCGGCTCGAGCCCTACCTGGGCGAGATCCCCGTGGAGGTGGCGATGACCATCGGCGGAACGGGCGTAAGCTCGCGGGACCTGAGCGTGGCCGCGGTCGAAGCGATGGGCGGCCGACTGCTTCCCGGCTTCGGAGAACTTTACCGGAGCTTGAGCTTCGCCGAGGTGGGAGCGCTCGCCTGGATGAGCCGGGCCGGAGCCTACTTGGTCCACAACAAGCCCGTGTTCACCCTTCCCGGCTCCGAGCGCGCGGTACGGACAGCGCTCGAGCAGCTCATCCTCCCTGCGATCCAGCACCTCGTCGAGGAGCTCGAGCGCTAGGGGCGACTCGTCCCTGGTCAGGTCGACGGGGACGCCGCGGGCTCCCCGCCCGATGCCGTCGAAATTTCTTGGGCCACGAAGGACCGCTCGTGTTCGGCCGTCGGGGTGGTCGGGGTCCGAGGGAGACCGAACGCCCACCGTGCGAGCACCAGGACCTCCCCTCCCATCACGAGGAGCGTCGCGAGGGCGAACGGGAAGCTACCCCCTAGCACCGAGAGGTTCGCGAGCGCAAGGACCTCCCCGAGTCCCATCGTTCCGAAGCCGAGCAGGACGCCGATCGAGGTCCGGACGTAACCGGCCGTCGGCGCGCGCTGGAGCTCTCGGGCGACGAGCAGCAGAACGCCCCCCATCACCGCCGCCATCCCGAGGGCCGCGGGTAGCGGATCGAGGCTCACGAAGGGTCCGAGGAGCGACGTGAGGGAGAAGCCGAGGAGGGCGACTCGTTCGGGGCGTGGAAGGGGGAGAAGGAGCACGATCGCGACCATCGTCGCGAACATGGCGCCGAAGAACCAGACCGAGCCCACTCCGTCGCTGAGGAGGGCGATCGCGCCGTATCCGCCGTACCCGGCCGGACCTCCGATCGCCACGACGAAGGCGCTCCCCATCAGGAGCTCGTTTCCCACGAGAAGGAGCGCCAGCGTTCCCGGCCAGAGCCAGCCGGTCGCCGAGACCGTGCGCTCCTCCGCGCGCAGGAACACGGCGATGAGCCACGCGCCCGCCACGGCCATCATGCTGTTCGCCGCCAGGAACACCGCAACCGTCGAAGCGTCCCCCGGGACGAAGACCGAGTAGATGACGGCAGCCCAGAAGCCGAGGCCGACGACGAACAGGCCCACGACGAGGACGACCGTCGCGAGCGTCGGCGAGGAGAGAGGACGAGGAAAGATCCGACGCAGCAGGTAGAGGTTCGTGCCGACCATGAAGGCGGCTACCTCCACGTACGGGAACAGCAGGTTCTCGAGCGATGGGAACGACGCTGGCACGCTCAGCCTCCCCGCAACGGCGGCCGAAGGAGGTGAGGCGTGTCTCCGCCGAAGGGGCTCAACGGCCCAGTCCCGCCCCGGGGGCCGCCGAGGAGAGGACGCCCGCGGCGGGGTCCGCCCCCTCTGTCGTGAGCCGTCCGGGACGCGCACGCGCGGACACCATCGGCAAGGGGGAACCGCGAGCGCGCTTGCTCCCCGTCCCAAATCGCGCCCGGATCCAGTGACGCACGTCGTGGAACTCGAGGTTCCCGTACGGACATGCCCCGACGCAGTCGCCCACCCCGCAGCATTTGGAGCTGCGGAACTCCCCCTTCGTCCGGAAGTGGCCGGGCATGTCGACGAGCCCGACCGGGCAGGACTTGGCGCAGTCGAGGGTCGTGCAGGCCTTGCATACCTCGCGGCTCTTCACCTTGAGACGGAAGAAGCCGAACCGGGAGAACAGCTGGCTGAAGGTGCCCCAGTGGCACCAGCCCATCGTGACGCAGTTGTAGTTCCCCGTGTACGGGATGGTGACGAACATCAGGTACCAGAGCACGCCGAAGGAGAAGGTCGACAGGAACACCGTCGGGTCGGCGCCGGCCACGAGCACGTTCAGCCGGCCCACGGCATCGAGGTACGACACGACCGAGCTCCCAACGAGGGCGACGAGCACGGCCCCGGTCGTGACGCTGTAGGTCGTCGAGAGCCGACTACCCAGGTACTTGCGGCCGATGGGCGAGCTCCGGTTGAAGGAGCCCATCGCATCGACGAGCGTCCCCTGGTACATCGTGGGGGCGTTGCAAAGGACGGAACAGAGCACGCGCCGACCGAACAGGAAGGAGGCGGAGCCGATGAGCACGTACGTGACGAGGATCGCGCCGAACACCGCGGGCGCGAGCGGGCCACCCGTCCCGAGGCCCATCCCCCACCCCAGCACCGGGACCTGCGAGAGCGCCGTGGCGCTCACGAGCGGTACGGTCGACCAGAAGCTCGGGAAATAGACGGTGAAGAGCCAGAACGCCGCGAGCATGATCCCGAGCCGAAGCTTGAGCTCGGTGCGGGTCGTCTCGCGGATCTTGAGGACGACGAGCGCACCCATCTCGAGCCCCATCATGACGAGGAACCAGGCGGAGATGCTCACGAGCGCGATGAACCAGAATCCGTTGTAGAGGGCGTCGAGCGCGATGCGCAGGGGAGTTCCGGAAAGTGGCGCGGCCGGCAGGTTCCCGACGAAGGTCGCCCCGGCGATCTGGGCGTCGAGGAGCGCCCCCATGAACAACTCCGAGACGAACACGCCCGCGAGGAGCGCGAACGCCCAGTGGGGACGGAGCTGCCACGGCACCCGGTCTCCCGCCTCGAGCCGGTCGGGGCGCACGACGGCGTCGAAGAAGAGCACCATCTCGAGCAGCACAGCGACGGCGAACGCGAGGGAGTTGCCGTAGACGAGCCAGAGGAACAGCCCCGCCATCATCAGGGCGTAGACGCCCAACAGCCGGACGATGTAGGCCGAGAACCCGAGGGCGAGCTGGCGGGTGCGGTAGGCGTACTCCATCAGGTAAACGAAGAGCACCGTCATGAGCCCGCTCGCGGCGTAGATGGAGATCGCGGTCCAGGTCGCCCCCGCGAGCGCCGGCGGGGAGAGGAGCATGATACCGGCCTGGAGGAGGAGCACCGTACGGATCGGCGGGCTGAGACGACCCCACAGGAGCGCCGTGGTGACCGCCATCTCGGTCGCCATCGTGAAGAGGAACCAGGGCCCGTCCACGATCTGGGCCAGCATGCCCGAAAGCCCGCCGACGCCGCCCTCGCTCCAGGTAACCGGCGTTCCCGAGGCCAGCTGGAACACCCACCCCATGAGGAGTTCGTTCGCGAGAACGAGCCCAACGACGGAGCCGACGTAGGGCCAGAACGGTCCCCACGGAGGGGCAAGGGAGGTTGCAGTCCCGCTGCGGCCCGGCTGGGCCGAGCGCAGGATGAGGAGGAAGAGAGGGAAGACGCTCACCGACATGAGGGCCGTAGCGACCCAGAGTCCGAGCACCGCGGTGCGCCCGGAAGGAGCGAGAGCGTAGACCGCAGCCCCGAGCAGCATCGCGGTCATCATGACGAGGAGGAAGAGCACCACGCCGGCGCCGACCCGGGTTCTGGCGTCGGCGGCCCACTTCACGAGGCCCGCCGTCCCCAGGGCCATCGCGAGGGCGAGGGGCCAGAGCAGAAGTTCGTGGGACATCGCTAGTCGGCCCTCCATCGCGCCCCGTGTTCGGCTACGGTGGCCGCTTCCTGCCCCGGGACCGGCACGAGTTCGGCGGCCGGGTTCAAGTCGCCTGTCGAGGGGCTTCGATGGGAACGCCTCGCCAGATCGTACTCCTCAGGCTTCGGGGCCGCGTCGGATACCATGGGGCCGGGCCGGCGCTCGACCTCCTCTGCGGCGCTGACGGCTAGTACGCGGAGCAGGCGCCGCGGGGAGAGCGCGGTCCCGACGGCGAAGCCTCCGAGCAGACCGTACACGAGGAACCATCGAACGTAGAGGGCAGCGCCCAAAGGGCCCTGAGGAGCCACTGCGCCCGCAGAGGAAGAGGCGCCGTTCGCCCCTAGCAGTTCGTTGAGGAGGCCGTGGGCACCTGGTCCGGAGTACGGGGACGGAACTCCTAGGAGGAGCAGGATCCCCCCTACGAGCAAGACGGCTCGGGGCAGTACGAGGAGCTTGGTGCGGCTCCCGCTCGCTAGCGCGGCCAGGACGCCGCGGGGAGCGAGCGCAGCGGCAAGTGCGGCCAGCGCGACCCACTCGTAAGCGAGGAGCCAGTAGCCCCATCGGACGGGGCCTGCGCTGGCGGGGTCGGTCACGGTCCAGGCCAAGAACATCGCAAGTGCTCCGAGTACTCCTGCACAGAGCAGGGCCACTCGAAGGAGCGCGCTCAGGACGAAGCGTGGTCCGACAGAGGGAAAGCGAGCGCTCGCCGCCTCGGTCGAGGATCCGAGGCCGAGCACCACGCCGTAGACCCGGATGAGCTGCTCCTGACCGAGCAGCGCGAGCCCCAAGACGAATACCTGGAGAAGGTTGAGGAACCAGCTGTTCGCGAGCAGGTTGTCCACCGTTGTACCGCTCGTCTGCGCGGCCAGCCCGATGCCGGCGGTCGAAGCGGCCGTGGTGGAGCAACAGGCTCCGAGGGTGAGCGCCGCGATCATGGCCGGGCTGAGCCCTTCTAGTCCGCTCAGGAGGCTGCTCACACCCCGCCCCGGCCTCCGCGTGCGGACGAGGTGGTACGCCAGGAGCGCCGACGCGCTCATTCCGAGACCGACCCCCACCGAGACGAGGGCCATCGTGATGGTAGCGAGGTACGGCAGGACGAGGATCCCGTTCGGGGCGATGACGGCGACCTCGGGGTAGTTCCAGCTCGGGTAGCCTGACGCGAAGATCGCGAAGGTCGTGCTCGTCTGACCGGTCCGGCCGAGGACGAGCATCCGGCCCGAGAGCAGGGAGACGAACAGGTAGGCTATCGAGACGGAACCGAAGAGGAGGCGCCCGGCGGTTCCCCGGAGCAGCCGCCGCGTCTCGCGAAGCAGGAGGAGCGACGCCAACTTCCTCCCGCGTCCGCTCCCCGACATTCGACCCTCGAAATGGGGGTCTCGAGCCGTTATTTCCTATCGGTACGAACTCGGCTCCTGGGTGGGTCCCGTCGGGCCGCTGCGCTCCGAACAGCGCGGTGGAGGGCCGCCCCGCGACCGCTCAGCCGGGTGCCGATGCTCCCGCGAGCATCGAGAGCGCTCCCAACGGTGGGGGACCTGGGTCGAGGATCTGGAGCGGGAGGCCCTGGAGGGAACAGAACTCGGCCCACACGGGCGTCGCGTCCACGTGGTGCGCGAGCAGCATCCCTCGAGGAGAAAGCGCGCTCCAGGCCGTCCGGAGCTCGAACCGCGCCCGATCCCCGTCGGGCCCGTTGTCGTAGAAGAAGAGGTCGACGGGGTCCCTATCGCCCAGGATGTCCCGCAGATGGTCCTCGGTGTTACCAAGCACGAGCGTCCAACGCCCCCGCAGCGACGGAGCGACAAGCTGACCCACCGACGTTTCGCGTATGCCCGGAGCCCGACCGCGGGTGCTCCCGGGTCCCAGGGAGGCGAGCGTGCCCCGCCCGTTCGCCTCGAGGGCCGAGAGGATCCAGGCGGTCGAGTACCCCGGGCGAACTCCGGTCTCCACGACCCGGTTCGGGCGCAGCGCCCGCACGAGCAGGTACAACAGCGCTCCTTGCGGTAGCTCGTCCGCGAACGCCGGGCCCGCGCCCCGCTGGAGGAGCGAGTCCGCGACTCCCCCTTCCTCGAGGTCGGCACGATATTGGCGAAGCTCGGCCGCCGTCGCGCCGGTGAGCTCGGAGAGCCGCTCTAGGCCCGCGCTCCTCAGGAGCAACATCCTCCGCAACATCCCCTTCCGGGCCGCGGGACGGAGGAGGATGGGGGGGCCCCGGCCCCGGAGCAGGGAAGGCACGGCCTGCTCCTGGGGCCGTTCGTCGACGCGGCGCTCGAGCGAGGAGCCCGATGGCTGCACTGCGGGGCGCATGCATCGGATAACGCGAGCCTCTACTTGAAACGGGAAGGAGTTCCGCATCGGTTCCGGGCGGATCTCCCCCGGCCGGGGCCCTTCGGGGCCGTGGGCTCGTTCCCCCTTCGAAGGTGTGGGAGGTTCTAGCAGCGTTCCCGGAGTTGCAGCCTGGATTACGAAACCCCAGCCTATCGACAGCTTGATGACCCCGAGCGCCTCGGAACCGAAGCCCATGACGCGGAGGATTCGTCCGCCGATGGCGCTCCCGGGGGGTGCCGGCATCCGCGCCCGATCCTCGTTCGATGTGGTACTCGTTCGTCACGGCCCGGCCGAAAAGCGCGACCCTAGCCGGTGGCCGGACGACGAAAGTCGACCTCTTTCCCGTGCGGGGGTCCGCGAGACCAAGAAGGCCGCCCGCGGACTTGCGAAACTCCTCGGACATCCTGGCCCCATCGTGACAAGCCCTGCCACTCGGGCCTTCCGAACGGCGGAGATCATGCAGGAGGCGTTCGAGAATGCACCGCAGATCCAGGTGTGGGAGGAGCTCGCCCCGGGTGCTCCCCCCGAGTCCGTGTTCGAGCGTTTGTCGGAGCGCCGGTTCCGACAGCCGCCGCTGCTCGTGGGTCACGAACCCGCGCTCGGCCAGCTCATCGGGTCCGCGCTCGCGGCCGAGTCGGTCGCCCTCGTTCGCCTCAGCCGTGCCGGCGCGGCCAAGCTTTGCTTTCCCGCCGCGACGCGACCGGGCGCCGCCCGCCTCGAATGGCTCCTTACCCGGGAGCAGCTCGAACGGCTCTAGGGCGAGGCCGAACCGAGCGCCGTTTGGAGGGACGCGCCGGTGCGACACGAATCCCGTACAGGGGGGCGACGAGCCGCTTCACTTCCCGGTGGACCATCATGGGCTCGCGGTCCGCCGGGACGGTCTTGAACTCGTACGCCTCGGCCATCCAGGCGAACTCCTTGCGCATCAGGTTCTGGTAGGCGAAGAAGCTCTCGAATCGGTCGCGGGAGAGGCTCATGTCCATCCCGCTCTCCCAGTAGTCGAGCGAGCCGTACTTCGCGATCGCCCGGTGGAGGAGAATCTCAGGCCGAGCGTCGAGGAAGAGGGTGAGGTCCGGCACGAGGGCGAACGCGTAGAGCTTCGTGGCCCACGCCCGTGTCGCCCCGCGCACGATGGCGCGCGCCACCGGGGTGTAGATGTACCGGTCCGCGAGCACGGTCGACCCCGCTGCGAGCGAAGGGACTATCTTGTTCTCGAGCTGGTCGGCGAAGTCCGCGGCGTAAAACAGCGCCATCGTCGTCGGGCTCAGCGTGTGGCCGCGCTTGGCCAGGTCGATCTGGTCCGCGACCAGCGTGGATCGGCGCAGCCCCGTGTCGACCACGGAGTGCCCTTCGATCTCGAGCCACTCCTTGAGGAGCGCCACCTCGGTCGTCCTGCCCGAGCCGTCGGCCCCTTCGACCACGATGAGACGCCCGCGAAGCGGAGACTTCTCGAGTCCGGGGAGCGGCGTGCCGTAGGTGTGCCGGATCTTTCCCCCACGCTCGAGCGCCGGCTGTCCTGCGGCGTAGGTCCTACGCATGGGTGAGCGCCTCCGCCTTTGGGAAGCCAGCGAGGAGCGGGCGGATCTCCGAGCGTACGTCCCGGAGCACCTGCTCGACAGGGCGGCTCGCGTCCAGGGCTACGAGCCCGTCGCTCTCGACGAGCCGGTCGTACCCGCGCTTGAGGCGCTGCTGGAACCGTTCGTAGCTGTCGATCAGATTGTCGGAGAGCCCGAGGTCCATCCCCGCCTCGTAGTAGGAGATCTGCAGACGCGAGGCGAGCTTCCGCTGGAGCGACACCGAGACCGGGACCCGGAAGTAGAGCGCCTTGTCCGGACGGGGAGCGAAGGCGTACAGGCTCCGGACCCATCGAATGTCGCACCCCCGGGCCGCGTCTCGGACGTAGGCGGTGTAGGCGTACCGGTCGCTCACGACGATGTAGCCGGCCCGCAGCGGCGGGCCGATGTGACGTTCGTACCGGTCCGCGAAATCGGTCGCGTGAAGCAGCGAGAACGTTGTCGGCGTGAGCAGGCCTTTCTTCTTCCCTCGGCGAATCGTGTCGGAGACGAGTTCCGAAGAATTCCACTCGGTGAAGAAGACACGATAGCCCTGGGCTTGCAGCCACTTCACCAGGAGCCGGGCCTGCGTGGACTTGCCGCTCCCGTCGAGGCCCTCGAGCACGATAAGGCGGCCCGGCCAGCCGTGGGCGGAGTTGGGTTCATCGGGCATGCGACCAGCTCACCTCCCAGCCAAACGCGTCCCGCACCGGGCCCGCAACCTTGGCGATCGTTCGCTCCGAAGCCTCAGAACCGAGCGGGCCGCGCGTTCGGATCTCAAGGCGCTTTAGCACCGGATCCCATCGGGCCCCGGCGGAAGTGCCCGCGAGGCTCTCGGCGACGAACAGGAGGGCGCCGAATCGCTTGCCGGTGTCAATATCTCGGCCTCGAAGCACCTCGCGCCACTCACCTTTCCACCCGCGGGGAAGGTCGTCCCCCTCATGAAGGAGCACGCCGAGAACGGCGAGGCCGACTCCCCTGTGGTCCACCCCGAACACCGGGGCGTGCTGGAGGATGTACGCCGAGTGCCGACTGTGGCCCCAGGATTCGATCGACTCCCCGACGTCGTGCAGCCAGGCTGCGACGGAAAGGGCGGTTCGCTCCTCCTCCCCCCACCCGTATCGCTCGGCAACCGCATCGTAAAGCTGCAGCACACGGCGGCACACCTCCTCGCCATGTTCCAGCGGGCGTCCGAAACCGCGGGCGTGCGCGATCGCGCCTCGCCGGGCGAGCGTCTCTGCCGGAGCGGGGACCCGCGCCCGGAGCGCCTCGACCGCAACCCCCTCGCGGATCCCGTTCGCACTCACTCGGAGCTCGTCGACCTTCGCAGCCCGTAGCACCTCCTCGAAGACAATGGCCGCCGGTACCACCACCTCCGCGCGGGGCCGACTGAGCCCGGGGACCGCTCGACGTCGGTCCACGGGCAACTTTCGCAGGAGCTCCCCGAGGCGGTGGAGCTCGCGTCGGCGCAGCGAATAGCCGTGAACCTGGGGAATGGGGTAATGACGCGACTCGATGGCGACGCGGGCGAGTGCCCGGACGGAGCCGCCGATGCCGAAGACGCGGTCGGGTTCGATCTTGAGACGCGGGAAGACGGGACGCAGGGTGGTGCGTACGTGCCGTCGGAGCGCGTCGAGCTCCTTCTCGCGCGGCGGGTCATGTTCGAGGAACCGTTCGCTCAGGCGTAGCGAGCCGAGGGGCACGCTCGCCACCCGGCGAAACCGGCCGTTGTGCGTCGACACGAGCTGCATGGAGCCCCCCCCGAGGTCGACCAAGAGATCCTCGTGGAGGTCCCAGGCGCTACCGGTCCCGAGGTAGGCATAGCGTCCCTCCTGCTCCCCGGTGAGCACCTCGAGCCGGAGTCCCGTGGAACGACGGACTTGGTCGAGGAAGCTCTCGCGGTTGGGTGCTTCCCGCACGGCGCTCGTCGCCACGGCGATCGTCGGGGGACGACCGAGGCGGTCGATCCGATGTGCGAAACGGCGGAGCACGGCTACGCCGCGCTCGATCCCCTCCGCCGCGAGCGCTCCGTCGGGACCCGTGCCGTGGCCGAGTCGAGGGAGCTCCTTCTCGCTGTAGAGAGTGTGAAAGCCTCCCTCGGGCGTCGTAGAGAACAAAACGAACCGCGCGGTGTTCGAGCCAAGATCGATGACGGCGAGCTCTCGGGTGGCGCCCCCGGTCCGCGCCGGGGCGGGGACCTTGGCGGGCGCGCGGGACACTAGGGCTGCGAAGCGAAGCGCGCCATAACCGTGACGCCGGCGCAGGATAGTTCGTCGCTCGACCGGGCCCGGACTCCGACGAGTGGCGCCGCCGCCACCCAACTGATAAATAGCCGGCTGCGGTCAAATCCTTGTAAGGCGCTCCATGTCGGTCGAAGAGCTCACCGGGGGAAACTTCGACAAGTTCACGTCCCAAAACGGTCCCGCGGTCGTCGACATCTGGGCTCCCTGGTGCGGGCCTTGCCGGATGGTGTCGCCGATCATCGAGAAGCTCGCGGATCGCTACAAGGGGAAGGTCTACTTCGGCAAGATGAACTCCGACGACAACGGAGAGAAGGCCGGCGCCCTCGGCATCATGAGCATCCCGACCCTCTTGTTCTACAAGCAGGGCCGGCTCGTCGACCGAATCGTGGGGGCGTACCCCGAAGAGGTCATCGACGAGCACATCCAGAAGCTTCTCTGACTGCACCGTTCGGGGAGCGAGCCGGGGCTAGCGACGCTCCCTAGCGCCGCTGGGGCGCAGGGGAGGACGGTATGACGGAGGCGACTCCACCGGCGATCGACCCGCAGCTCGCACGGTACGCGTTTCGCCGGAAGCTCGACGAGATCGCCGCGGTCAAGGGTCGCGCGACGGAGCTCGTTTCGCTCTACGTCCCGCCCGGCCGACAGATCGCCGAGGTGATGTCGTACCTGCGGAACGAGTACGCGCAGAGCTCGAACATCAAGAGCCGGACAACCCGAAAGAACGTCATGTGGGCGATCGACTCGCTGATGGGCCGCGTGCGCCAGTACAAGGAACCGCCGTCGAAAGGCGTCGCCTTCTTCGTGGGCAGCAAGGCCGTCGGCTCCGACAAGACCGAAGCGACCACGTACGTCATCGAGCCGCCGGAGCCGCTCGGAACCTACCAGTACCGGTGCGACTCCACGTTCTTCCTCGACCCGCTCCTTGCGATGGTCGAGGAGCCGGAGCTCTGGGGGCTCGTCGTGATGGACCGCGCCGAGGTCACGATGGGGTTCCTGCGTGGCAAGCGGATCGAGTCGCTGCGCAACAAGCAGTCGATGGTACCGTCGAAGCACGGACGCGGCGGGCAGTCCGCCCACCGGTTCGAGCGACTCATCGAGCACGCCGCGCACGATTTCTTTGTGCGGTGCGGGGAGATTGCAGGCGAGCTCTTCCTCCCGAAGAAGGACCAGCTGAAGGGGATCTTGCTCGGAGGTCCCGGCGCGACGAAGGAGTACTTCTACAAGGAAGGGTACCTCCACTACGAGCTCCAACAGAAGGTGGTCGTCCCGCTCTTCAACACCGGGTACACCGACGAGTACGGCCTCAAGGAGCTCGTCGAAGCGGCGACCCAGACGCTGCACGGGCTCGCGCTCACCGAGGAGAAACGGCTCGTCCAGCGCCTTCTGCTGGAGATCCGGAAGGCCGAGGGAGGGCTCGCCGCGTACGGCGAGGCGGAGGTGCTGCGGGCGCTCGAGGCCGGTGCCGTGGACATCCTGCTCCTTTCGGAAGGACTCCGGCGTCGCCGGGTGCTATTCAAGGGAAGCTGTGGGCACGAGTTCGAGCGGACGCTTGCCGATGCTGAGGTGGAGGCGGTCACGGAAACGCCGTGTCCGGTCTGCCACGGCCCCACGCCAGTGGTGGTCCGCAGCGACGACTACGTGGAGGAGCTCTACCGACGAGCTACGGCCTCCGGTGCCACGGTGCGTCTCATCTCCGCCGAAAGCGAAGAGGGGGAGATGATGTCCAAAGCGTTCGGCGGTGTGGCCGCGATCCTTCGATTCCCGCTGCCCCCACGGAGCGCGCCCATCCCCCCGTAGGGCCGGCACATTACCCGTGGCCCTCGGAGGCCGGGCGCCATGATCCAGTTCGGTTTCGACAAAAGGAAAGGGGGAGGAGGAAAGGGTTGGGTCCGGCGTGACCTCTCTCGGACTAGTACAAGTTCCCCAGCGGGTCCGCTTCGCCGCTGTTGGCCGGGGCGTGAGCGGTCCCGTTCCGAGGGGGTGGAGCCGGGACCGCCGGGCGAGCTGCGGCGGGGGGATACGACGCAACCGGCCCCATCGGGGGCTTCGGCGCCCGCCGGCGGCTGACGACGAGCGCCGCAAGAAGCGCGGCCACTCCGACCACCGCGGCGACGGCGACGAGGAGCCCTAGATGTGTCATGCCGGGAGCGGCACCGCCCGGGGAACAGCCGTTCACGAGGCAGTTCGAGGCGGACTGCGCCTGCGGGACGCTCTCGGGCTGCGCTTGGACCTCCTGGCCGGCGGGGGTCGGACCGGGTCCGACCTGGCTCGCGACGGCTACCCCGGTCGGCGCGCCTACTTGGGCGTCGTTCGGCGTGGGCCTGAATCCCGTCGCGGAGGCGCCGAGATGGAGATCGCCGTGAGCGTCCACGTCGAGGTCGAGCCGGTCGGTGGAGGCGCCGATCGAGGCGAGCGCAAACCCTTGCAGGCGGCCCTGGGTGTCGGACCACAGGTCCCCCGAGCTGGGGATCCAGATGGTGCCCTCGCGGACCGAGAACGGCCCACGCACCGTGAGCATGATCACAGGGAGGGTTCGCCCGTCGTGGAGGGTGATCCTTCCGAGGTCGTTGCCGCTCACCGAGATCGTCCCCGAGCTGTTGTCACTCCCGGAGATGCTCCCGGACGCCGAGGTCGGGCTTCCCAAGCTCCCTGTCTTGCTGAACGACCACGCTCCGGAGGCGGCACCCGTCGCGCTGTAGGCGGAAGTCGCATTCCACGCGGTCCCGGGTGTCGGGGGCGGCGAGTAGGGAAGCAATCCGAGGGCGGGCGTGAACACGACCTGGGCCACATCGGAAAGATTCGCCCCAAAGTGCACCGAGCTCGTCAACGTCCGGTTGACGGTGGTCACCGTAAGCATGGTCGACTCGGTCAGCGCGGCGCGGACCTGAGAGGATGCGTCCTCGAGCGCTAGCGCGTGAACCGCGCTACCGTTCTCGTAGACGGTCCCGTGCTTCGTGAGGTTCGCGAAGCCCGTCTCCTGCTCGTAGGCCTTCGCACTGACGGTCGCGGCGATCGACGGGATCGCGGTGCAGCTCGGTTCGCAGAAGCTCGCGGTGAAGTTGAATCCCATCGTCCGCTGCGACTCGAGCTCGTACGTGGAGTTCGAGGTGTTGGTCCGGGTGAAGACCACGTCGTAGCCGAAGGAAGCGGTCACGGTGTACGTCGAGCGGTTTCCCGTGACGGTGAAGGAAAGGTTCTCCTGGGCTCCGTACGCCCACTGCGTGGTGTTCCCGCCGCTCGCCGGGTGGGCGGGAGCGGCGATGGCCACTCCCGAGAACCCTGGCGCGGCGAGGAGCGCCACGAGTAGCGCTGCCGGTAGGACCCAGACGCGCGTTCGGGCGAGCTTGGACGCGTACATTCTCGCTTCGTTCTCCTGAACGGCTTCGCCGTCCGAGCTGAGGAGGCCGCGACATCGCTCATAAACGGATGTTTCATGCTCGCCCTCGAGGATTGGACCGCGTG
>JAKIWX010000023.1 GCA_022749845.1 Thermoplasmata archaeon | reverse complement strand
GGGAGCTCGACCTCGGGCCGTGGCAGCAGGTGTTCTACGGCGAATTCGACGGCCAGCGCCGCAAGCGCGTCGTCGTGAAGGTGCTCGGCGAGTAGGGCTACTCGAGCGACGGGTCGCCGTCGCTCGCCGCCCCCGGCCCCGACGCCGGTTCCGGGGAGCGGAGCGGGGCGCTCAGGTCGACGAGCGGCACCTTCCGGGCAATCTCCGCGGCCATCACGGAGCAGCTCGACGGAGGCACGGGCCGGGAGGTGTAGCCCGGGAGCGCAAGGTCGTAGGTGACGAACCGCTTCTCCGCGACGGTCTCCCAGACGGCACGGAAGACCCGGTCGGCGGCCTCGCGCTCCCCCAGGTGGCGCAGGAGCAGTTCAAGGGAAAGGATCTCGGCGACCGGGTTCGCCTTGTCCTGCCCCGCGTACTTCGGCGCCGAGCCGTGCACGGGTTCGAACATCGCGATGCCCTCGCCGAAGAGCGCACCGGGCGCGATGCCGAGGCCGCCCGCGAGCCCCGCGCAGAGGTCGGAGAGGATGTCCCCGAACAGGTTCGTCGTGACGAGGAGGTCGTACTCCTCGGGCTTCTTCACGAGCTGCATGCACATGTTGTCGATGAGCCGCTCGTCCGACGGCACCTGCGGGTAACGCTCGGCCATCGCCCGGAAGGCGCTCTGGAAGAGCGCCCCGGTCGTCTTCATGATGTTCGCCTTGTGAACGGCCGTCACGCGCCGGCGCTTCTCCTTGAGGGCGTACTCGAACGCGAAGCGGAGGATCCGGTCGGAGGCCTTGCGCGTGATCACGTTCACCGTCTCGGCGGCGCTGTGGTCGCGGTCGACCCAGTGCTCGACCCCCGAGTAGAGACCCTCCGTCGCTTCCCGCACCACCACGAGGTCGATGCCCGGGTAGCGCGTCCCCTCGCCCGCGATCGCGCGGGCCGGCCGGACCGAGGCAAACAGGTCGAGCTGCTGGCGGAGCGCGACGTTCACCGAACGGAAGCCGCTTCCGATCGGGGTCGTGAGCGGCCCCTTGAGCGCCACGCGGTTCTTGCGGATCGACTCGAGGACCGCGTCGGGGAGCGGCGTGCCCGCGCTCGCGATTGCCTTCTCGCCGGCCTCGACGAGCTCCCATCGGATGGGCACGCCGGTCGCCTCGGCGACGAGCCGAGCGGCCGCCGTCACCTCGGGTCCGATGCCGTCCCCGGGAAGGAGCGTGATGGTGTAGCTCATCCGTCGCCCGGCGAGCGGGACGCTCGCATAAGAGCTTAGGCCGCACAGCGGGGTCGGGGGTGGCGCGTCGGCCTCCGCCGTACATGCCCAGCGGGGCTCGGGCGATCGTTACGTCTGCGGCGCGTCCGGGTTGTGGGTCACTTCGACGTGGCGCTGGAACTCCGATACCGAGTCGAAGCGGAGCGCGCATCGAGTGCACACGTAGCCGGGTGCCCCCTCCTCCATCTCGCTCGTCGAGCCGATGGTGAATCCGCCGCCGGGGGCTCCGCCTCCTCCCGAGGGAGGATAGCCCGCATCCGAGTCCGAAGGAGTCTCCTCTGGCCGGTTCCGCAGGAGGAGGATGGTCCCCACGAGCGAGAGGGCTCCCGCCACGAATGCGAGGTACCAGCCTACGCTCGGTCCCCACGACTCCGTCTGCCCGTTCATGCTCGCGCTCCCGAAGAAGCTCGACGCAGGGGTGCTGATTCCCCCGGTGCTCCGCCCGGCCAGTGCGTCCGTGCTGATTGCTCCCGGTTGGGCGAGCAGGAGGGCGACGGGGGCCAGGATCGCGAAAAGGAGTCCGAGGATTCCGAGGACGGCTGCCCCCCTGCGGTAGTTCGGTCGCCAGCCCGACGCGATGCCCAGGGATCCTCCGAGGAGACCGAAGATCCCCCCGAGCGCGAGGAGGGCGGCGACGGCCGTGTAGAGTCCTCCCGTTGCATTCAGATGGCCGGTGGAAAAGCTCGTCGACGCGGAGGTCCCCTGGAAGGAAACGGTGACCTGACCGTCCGGGGAGAAGGAGAAGCTGTCGCTCTGCCGCCCAGTGAGCTCGATCCCGTACCACGGTAACGCAATGCTGACGAGAAGGAGCACCCCCACCGCGAGAATGAGTGCGCCCGCCAGGACGGCGCGCTTGGGATACCGGTCCACGTCGGTCGCGGGACCGTCGTCTCAGTACTAAAGTGGTGTGGGCGAGGGGGGCGAACGGACGGGGGGCTGCGCGAGCTTCGGCAGGATCGCGCGCAGCACGAGGCCCCGAACCTTGTCCTCGTCTGGCTCGCTGGTCCATAGGGTGACGAGGCCGTCCCAACTTGCGGCGCCGATCTCGGCAATCTCGACGTTCGGTCCAGCCCGTCCCTCGGGGGTGGGCGGGAACGGTTCGGCCGGATGGGCGACCGCGTCTCGGAGCACTTCGAGGGTCATCGTGTGCGGGAGCGTGACCCGTACGCGTTGGAGGCGCGCCTCCCGCACCGAGAGGATGACCACGAGCGCGCCGATCACCACCGAGTTCGGGACCTTCGCGAGCTGCCCCCCATCCAGGCGCAGCGAGGTGTAGAACAGGCCCGCCCCCTCCACGCGGCCGGTGTAGCTTGGGTAGACCATCTCGTGGGCGTAACTAGGGGCGAGCGCTCCGTAGCTCGAGGAGATGATCGAGATCCGGTCGCCGTTGCGGAACGGCGAGGCGACGATCAGGGCGAGCCCCGCGAAGACGTTCGCGAGCAGCGTCTGGCTCGCGAGGGCGAGCACCACGCCCGTGAGCGCCGAACCGTAGAGGATCGTGGAGAGCCCCACATTGAAGACGGCGAACAGTGCGAGCACCACGCCCACCGCGACGAGGAGGTCGAGGAGGAGGCCGATTGCCGTACTCTGCGCGAGCCGGTCGTTCTGACGCGCCCAGGCCTTGACCGCCGCTGCGAGCCGATGGGAGAGCGTGTAGCCGACGATGAGGACGCCCGCGACCTCGAATACCTGGACGAGCTGGCTCGCTGGCGAGAGCCGAAAGGCGAGCTCCGTGAGGCGGATCGCGAGGACGACCGCTGCGGCGACGAGGACGGTGACCCCGAGGCCCTCGAGGACGCGACCGAGAATGCCGCGCGGTTTCGCCACCGCATTCTCTACCGGGCGAGCGAGATAGAGCTTGCCCGGTTGAACGATGAAAACATAAGAATTCTTATAGTTATAAGAAATCCTATGTCGCATGTCGCTCGCGTACCCCGAGACGCTCTCCGCGGAGTGGGTCCCCGCTGGCCCGGTCGGCCGCCGCTCTGAGATTGCGTGCGTGCTCCAGTGCCTTCGCTCCGCACCGGCCGGGCTTGTCCCGAAAGTGGCGGTCCTCGGGAGCCCGGGTTCGGGGAGCTCGCTCCTCGCTCGGGTCGCAGCGCGCGCGTGGGTCGAGGACGAGCGCCATCGGAGCGCCCTGCGACGCGTGATCGCGGTCCGCGTCCGTTGGTGCAACGGTACCGTCGGGGTCGCGAGCGAGCTGTTGCGCAGTTTTGACGAGGGGTTCGGGGGCCGGGGCTTCAGCGTGGCGGAGGTGCTCGCAGGGTTCCTCCGACGGCTGCTGCGGGTTCAAGCGCGCGTCGCCATCCTGCTCGACGACATCGGCGCCGCGAGCCCCGACCTCACCCCGATCCTTGCGGCGCTGCTCGCACCGGATCGGTTCCTTCCGGAGGGCGCGCCGGCGCCGCCGACGTGGGCCGTGATCCTGGCGGGGAACCGCCAAGCTCCCGCCCTCCGGACGCAGCTCGCGGGGGCAAGCTTCGGATCCGATACGATCCTCGAACTCGAGCCGTACTCCTCGACCGAGCTCGCTCGGATCGCGGAGGAGCGCGCGACCCGGGCGCTCGGCCATGCCCCCGCCCCGGAGTGGGTGAGCGACACAGTTGAACGTGTAGGGCTGGAAGGCCGAGGAGCTACCCGAGCGCTCGAGCTCCTGCGCGAAACCCTGCTCGGTCCCGAGCAGGCAAACCGTCCGTTCTCGGTGAAGGAGCGCCCGAGTCTCGCTTCGGTCGAGCCTCGCCTCCTCGCGGCGATAGCGCGGGCCACTAGCTCCGGCCCGTGCGAGGTCAGCGCGATCCGGAGGTGGGAGGAGGAGTACTCACGCCGTGCCGGGGCGCGCCCTCTCGCGCTCACCACGCTTTGGCGTCGGATGGTCCGGCTCGAGCAGATGGGTGTCCTCGCCCGGGAGGTCAGGTCGGGTGGTCCGGGAGGAACCCGCTCGGTGGTTCGGCTCCACCGACCCCTCTACGGGCCGGGCGGCCTCACGAGTCCGAGTACTCCTCCAGGGAAGGGCGGCGCCGGTCTCGCCCCCCCTTGGTTGGAGCCGGCGGATCTTGGACCGGAGGCACCGAGGGTGCACCTGTCGATGCCCTCGCCGAGCCGGGACGAGGGGGCCGGAGTTCGCGCAGGACCGTCTCCGCGAGCGCCGTCGAGCTGAGCGCGGCTGCGACACGCGCCAGTGGGGCAGCGCGTAGCGATTCACGATCCGCATACCCCGCGGCGTAGAGGGCGCGTCCGCGTACTCGACCGATGCCGCGCAGCCGCACGAGGTCGAGTAGCTCCGTGCGGACCCCGTACTGGACGCGCAGGGCCAACTCGTCCACCGTGCGTCGCAGGGCGGGACGGAAGGTGGCCGCGATCCGAGAGAGGCCGAAGAGGAGCCACTGCGCGTCCTCGACCTTGCTTCGTAGGTCCCCCGCGCCGATCCCGAGCGCACGCGTGAGCTCGAGGACGGGAACCTCGTCCGTCCACTGTTCGAGCGACTCGGCTGTCTTGAGCCCCGCGAGGAACAGCTCAAGCTCCTCCGTCACGCCGTCGGAGGCGCCCGGCTGGATGAGCAACTCTTGCTGCTCCTCGGCGAACCGTTCGAGCAGGTGGGGAAGATCTCCCCGCCTCAGGTAGAACGGCGGAAGGTCCGGGGTCTGGGCGAGCGCGGCGAGCAGGCTGAAGGGACTCACCCCGAGCGGCGCCTTCTCGATCGCCTCGCGCAGGAGGAGCGCGCTCACGGGGTCGAGGTAGAGGTCGCTCGTCAGCCGGCCGAACGGGGTCGCCCGAAGCTCCTCGGTGGGTACGAGAAAGCCGTGCCGAGTGAGGTACTCCCGCACCGTCCTCACCTTCGCGACGAGCTCCGACATCGGGAGCGTCTGTCCGTAGAACGTCGCCGCGAAGAATCGCTCGAGCTCGGCCTCGTTCGTGACGTCGCCGCTCGCGACGAGGGCGAGGAGGTGCATCCGGAGCGCCGGCTCGGCCGCGAGCCGCGAGACCACCTCCTCGGGGGGGGCCGAGAGGTACTGGTCGAGGTACCGTTCCTCCTCCTCCGGGCTGCGGGCGATGAGGACCGCCTCCCCCGTGCTGTCGAAGCGGGGACGCCCCGCCCGTCCGCACATCTGCTGGACCTCTCCCGCGGAGATCGGACTGTTCATGCCGAGGCGGTCGTCGTACCGTGTCGTGTCCCGCACGATCACACGTCGCGCCGGGAGGTTGATGCCGGCGGCGAGGGTCGGGGTCGCGGCGAGCACTTTTAGGCGGCGGTCGCGGAACGCGCGCTCGACCACCCTCCGCTCCGGGTTGGTGAGGGAGGCGTTGTGAAAGGCGACTCCGTGGGGGAGGAGCTCGGCGAGCCGTCGGCTCCCTTCGGTTTCCTCCTCCCCCAGTCCCTCGAGCTCGGCCGCCGCGGCGGCGGCGCCCGCCCGTTCCTCCCGGGTGAGGAGAGGACGCACGGTCCCCGTGAGCAGCTGCGCTGCCTGCTCGCTCCCCTTGCGGGTGTTGACGAAGACCAGCGCCTGCCCTCCCTCTTCGATCACGGTACGCACGAGGCGCGGCATCGCGTCGCCGGGAGGGGCAAGGGCGCGAGTGGAAAGGTCGCTGAACAGGATCCGCCCGCCGTGGTAGACGCCTTGCCGGAGCGGGACGGGCCGGAACTCGCTTTCGACCCGTCGCGCGTCGAGCCACTCGCCGAGCTCGGCCGCGTTCCCGACCGTGGCCGAGAGCGCGACGAGCTGGAGCTCGGGATGGCGCTGACGCAGTCGCGTGATGGTGACCTCGAGCGTCGGACCGCGCTCGGGGTCCCGGAGAAGGTGCACCTCGTCCACGACCACGCATCCCAACCGGTCGAGCCACGGGCTTCCCCGGCGAAGCAAGCCGTCCGCCTTCTCGCTCGTCGCAACGAGGAGGTCGAGCTTCTCGAGCTTCTCCGCGGGGAGGTCGAAGTCGCCGATCGAGAGTCCGATGCGCACCCCGAGGGGCTCGAACGCCCCGAGCTCCTCCGCCTTCTCCTGGCCGAGGGCGCGCAGCGGCACCAGGTAGAGCCCGGTGCGCCCCGCCCGCACGGCGCGGAGCAGCGCGAGATAGGCGACGAGCGACTTACCGCTCGCCGTAGGGCACGAGAGGAGCAGGTTCCTCCCGGCGAGAATGTGCGGGAGCGCCTCCGCCTGAGGTGGGTAGAGCGAGGTAATCCCTTGGGCGGCAAGGATGGCCTCGACCTCGGGCTCGAGGCCCAAGCTCCCGAGGGGGGCGGGAGCTTCATCGAGGCCGCGCACCGGCATGGGTCCTCCGACGGACGGTGCCGTAAAGCGGTTCGCTAGGAGCCCACCGACTCCGGCCTATCCGCCGAGCAGTGCGCGACCAAGGATGCGTTCCTGGATCTCCGTAGTACCTTCCACGATCGGGAAGACCCTGGCATCCCGCAGGAGCCGCTCGGCGGGGCTTCCCGAGATCACGCCGGCCCGACCCGCGAGGTCCACTGCGGCGTTGGCGATTCGGACGGCAGCCTGGGAGGCGAGAAGCTTGGCGGCGCTAGCCTCCTCCTCGGCGGGGAGCCCCGCATCGCGCCGGCTGGCGGCCTGGAGCACGAGCGATCGGGTCGCCGTGAGTTCGGAGTACGATCGCGCTACCTGGGCTCGCGCGAGCTCCGAAGGGTGGAGCAAGGCCGTTCGACGGAGTTCCTCGTACGCAGCTCCGGCTACTCCGAGGGCGCAGGCCGCGATCCCGATGCGGCCCCCCGTGAGCGCGCCCAGGGCCACTTTGAGACCGGACCCCTCGGGCCCGATCCTTGCCCCGGGTTCGAGAACCACTTCGTCGAACGCGAGCTCGGTCGTTTCGCTACCTCGGAGTCCTAGCTTGTCGAAGCGAGAGGTGACGGTGAATCCCGGGGTCCCCTTGCGGAGGGCGAACGCGGTAATCCCCTTGGAACCGAGGGCCGGGTCACGCGTCGCGAATACGAGAATCAGGTCGGCGAGTCCCCCGTTCGTGATGAACGTCTTCGAGCCGGTGAGCTTGAAGCCGTCCCCCGAGGCACGGTAGCGGGTCTGCAACTGCTTCGCGTCGGACCCTGCGGCCGGCTCGGTGAGAGCGAAGGCTCCGAGCCACCGTCCGGAGGCCATCGGACGTAGCAGCTCCTCCTTCTGTCGTTCGTCCCCCCACTGGGCTATCGGGCTCGCGCACACCGAAAGATGCACAGCGACGAGGACGGCGACCGCCGCGCTCCCTCGAGCGAGCTCCTCGAGCACCGCGGCCGTGGTAGCCGACCCTGCGCCCTGGCCCCCGTACGCTTGGGGAAGCGAGAGTCCGAGGAACCCCTCCTGGGCGAGCGCTCGAGGTACCTCGCCCGGCATCCGGTCTTCGCGATCGATCTGTGCGGCGCGGGGCAAGAGCTCCCGCTCGGTGAAGCTGCGGGCGCGTTCGGCCCAGCCGTCCAGGGATGCCACCGCAGGACCCACGCGGCGCCGACTCCCCCGAAGGCTAAAACCGCTGGTCCCTCCCCCTTCTTCGAGAGACATGACGGAGGCGCCCGCGAAGGACCGGTTCACGGGCCTCGATACCTTGGCCCTCGCGCGGGAGCTCCGGGCGCTCCCTCGCCCGCGGATCGACAAGGTGTTCGACGGGCCTTCCGGAGCGATCGACCTGTCGTTCCGGGTCCCGGGGCTCGGTCGACGCGCGCTTCGGCTTGTCCCCGGACGATTCGGTGCACTGCTCTCGGAGGAGGAGGCGCACGCCGAGGAGCCCTCCCCGTTCGTGCGCGAGCTTCGCCGCCTCCTCTCGGGTGCCGTCCTGACGAGCGTCCGGGAACCCGAGGGGGAGCGTCTGCTCGAGCTCGAGTCGCGACGCGGAGACGTCGAGGAGCCGCTCCGGATCGCGGTCGAGCTGTTCGGGAGCGGGAATCTGGTCGTGGTGCGGGGGGAGACGGTTGTCGCCGTGCTCCACCCGCGAGCGTGGGCGCACCGGACCCTGCGCATCGGCTCGCCCTATCGGACGCCCCCGGAGCGAGCGAACCCGTGGCGACTCGGTGTCGCAGAGCTCACCGCGGCGCTCCTCGCGAGCCGGACGGACCGGGTCACCACGCTCGCCGCGCGGCTCTCGCTCGGCGGGCCTGTGGCGGAGGAGCTTCTCGCCCGGTCCGGCCTCCCTGGGGATCGGCCCGCGACCGAGGAGGCCGGTGTTGCCGCGGTGGCTCTCGAGTCGGCGATTCGGGGTCTGTTGAGTGAAGTCGGAGAACCTCCTTCCGGCTACCTCTACCGCCACGGGCCGCTCCTCGTGGACGTCGAACCGTTTCGCTCCCGACGGTGGTCGGCGGTGGAGGGGGTGGAGGAGGAGCAGCACTCGACCTTCTCGGAAGCCGCGCTCCGGTTCTTCTCCGGGCTCGGCGAGCCGGCCGCGCCCCCGACTTCGGAGCAACTGCGGCGCTCGGAGCTGCGCCGCCAGCGGGAGCAACAGGAGAGCGCGATCGCGGCGCTCCACGAGGAGGCGCAACGGCTTCTCCGACAGGCGGAGACTATCCTCGCCCGGCACCCCGACGTGGTCCGCAAGCTCGCGGAACTTCCCCCTGGAGAGGACGGCGCGCCGGCGGAGATCGAGCTCGACGGAATTCGCCTTCCCCTCAAGTACGGCCGGGCCCCCCGCGAATCCGCCCAGCTCCTCTTCGAGGAGAGAAAGCGCGTACTCTCGAAGCTCGACGGGGCGCGCGCCGCGCTCGGTTCGACGGAGGGGGAGTTGCAGGAGAACAGTCCTGGCGCGCCCTCCCTCGCTCCCGGGCCGCCTCGTGCGACGAAGGACGCGCCGCTCTGGTTCGAGAAGTATCGGTGGTTCCTCTCCTCCGAAGGGGTGGTCTCGATCGCCGGGCGAGACGCCCCGAGCAACGACCGCATCGTGAAGAGATATCTCGGCCCGCGCGACCGGTACATCCACGCCGACGTCCACGGGGCCGCGAGCGTCGTCGTGAAGCACCCCGAATCGAGCGCGGTACCCATCGGTGAGGCAACGCTCCGGGAAGCCGGACAGTGGGGTGTCGCGTTCTCCAAGTACTGGAGGGCGGGCCGGGCGAGCGGGGATGCGTTCTGGGTGGAGGCGGAGCAGGTCTCGAAAGCCGGCTCCTCCGGCGAGTTCGTGGCGCGCGGCGCTTGGGTGATCCATGGGACGAAACACATCATGAAAGACCTCCCCGTCGAGCTCGCCCTCGGACGGGTATCGGTCGAGGGGAGGGAGCGATGGAGCGTCGCGCCCCCCGCCGCGATTCGTGCCCAGGGAAAAGTGGAGTACCTTTTGCGCCCCGGGGAGGAGCGAGACCGAGCTCAGGTGGAGAAGACGTTGGCCCGAGAGCTCAGTCTCAACCGCTCGGTGCTCCAGGCGCTCTTACCGGCGGGCGGCATCGCGATCGAACGGCCGACCTGAGCCCGAACGCCCGGGTCGGCGGCGCATCGGTCGCACGCCTCCTGGACTCGCGATTCGCCGGGCGCGAGGGGAGTCCGCGCGAGCTCTCGGCCGAGTTCACCGTCCCTCCGGGAGGCCCTCCCACCCGCTTGATCTTGCGGGGCGTCGCTCGGCTGCCCGTCGAACGTAGAGACGATCCACCTCGAACGCCTGGAATCGCGGGCCCTCCTCGTCCCACGTCTGGCCCCGCGCGCGGACCGCGTGGATGCGCAGTACTTCCCCGGCAGTCCTGAGGAGATCCCCGACCGAGAAGTTCGTCTCGGGAGTGCAGCTGAGCACGAGCGGAGTGGTCTTTCGACCCTCGATGAGCGAAACATGAAGTTGGTCTCCTCGGCGGAGGGTGAGCCAGACCGTGGCCACGTCCCGCGCCGGCGCGGACTCGGTTCGGGCACCCCCCCGCAGGTCCAGCCGCCGGATCTCAAGTTTCGGATCCGCTCCGGGGAGCGAACCTCCGACCTGGAGTTCGAGGCCCTCGGCGAGAGCCTGGCGAGTTCGGTGGGACCTCTCCGCGTCCGAAACGACGACCGAGACGCTGGTGGTCCTCGGCGTCGCGAGCCGGAACGGATGGGTGGTATGGCAGACCGCGCAGCGCGCGATTCCCTCGAGGTGGGTGGCGGTGCGACGCGGGGTTACTCGGAGCACCCGGTGCGCCGTCTCGGCTCCGCACACCTCGCAGAGGAGGGTGACACGGCCGAGTCGGCTGTTGGGGGGGAGCGGCAGACCCGCTCCGGCTTCTCCCTCCGGCTCCGGGCTCACGATGGTTCCCGCGGCGACCGGCCATCCGCTGCCACTGGCCGGCGCAGAATGGGGCTGCCCGAATTTGAATCGGGGTCCCGGGCTCCCAAAGCCCGAAGGATGGACCAGTAGAGCGGGTCGGGGAACTGCCCCGATCCGTAGCTACCCCACAGCCCCGCAGCGCAGTTCACAGCAACTCGGCGCGGCGCAGCGACCGCCCGATGCGGCACTCGGCTGGTTCGCTCTCCACCTTCTCGATCCGGAACCGCTGCTTGGCGGGGAGCGAGGGGCCGGCGCAGATCTCCCAATTCGGGCAGTCGAGACGGTGGCAATCGGTGCGCGAGAGCTCGATCTGGCTCCCGACGACACCGGAGCGGCTGTCGATGACGACCGTCCGCCGCATCGGTTCCACCTCGACCACGTTGGCCGTCGCCTCTTGGAGGGCGCACGGATGCTCAACGGGCCGCACCCGCGTCACGCGGTAGCGTCGTCCCGCGTCCAACGTGAGGCAGGCGTGTCGGTACGGGCAACTGCGGCAGACCGGTGCCCCGCCGAGGTAGACGAACTCGAAGCCCGGGAGCGCTTGGGCCTTCGAGAGCAAGGTGATCTCCGGCATGCGCTACCCGATCACTCCCGTGACCCCGGCAAGCCGTTCCGCGGCATCGCGACTGAGACCGTTGTCCCCCAAGATGGTGTAGCGGTCCGGACGGACGGAGTGCGCGGCCACCAGCGCGTTGACGACCTCCTCGGGGCTCACGCCGAGCTCGCGCGCCGTCGTCGGCGCCCCGATCGTGTGGAGGGCGAGGCGGAGCCTCCGCCAGTCTCCCCCGTGGAGGTACATCATCATGATCGCGCCCACGCCGCACTGCTCCCCGTGGAGGCTCGGTTTCTCGGCGGACCGGTCGAGCGCGTGGCTGAACAGGTGCTCGCTGCCGGAGCACGGACGGGAGGAGCCGGCGACGCTCATGGCGATGCCGGCGACGATCATCGGACGGATCGCGATCCAGACGGACTCCTCGAGATTCGGCTTGATGAGCGCGGCGTGCTCGGAGATCTCCTGGGCCGCGTACTCCGCGAGCGTGGCGCCGGTACTCGAGTACTCCTCGTTCCGGAGCCGCGCGGCAAGTCGCCAATCGAGCACCGCCGTCACGTTCGAGATCACGTCCGCGCAGCCGCTCGCCAGGAGCCGGAACGGCGCCTGGACGATGACCGAGGTGTCGGCGAGGATCCCGATCGGAACGACCGCTTCCACGCTCGAGGCGCGCTCGGTTCCACGGATCGAAGCGCGGGGGGAAGAGATCCCGTCGTGCGCGGCGGAGGTGGGGACGCTCACGAACGGGATCTTCTGCCGGGCCGCGACCACCTTCGTGATGTCGATCTTGCTCCCCCCACCGACCGCGACCAGGAAGCGTGCGCCGGCCGCATCAGCCTCCTTCTGCACCCGTTCCACCTCTGCGAGGGTCGCCTCGCCGGCGGTGACCGAGGTCACGGAGAAACTCGAGTCGGTCAGGATCTCGGCGGCCCGGCGACCGGCGAGCGTGCCGGTCTTGGCGCCCGTCACGATGAGCCCGACCTGCGGGAAGTCGAAGTTGTGGCAGATTCGGCCGAGCTCGTCGAGGACACCGTGCCCCACGAGCACCGCCCGGGGAAACACCATCGAGCGGGCCTTGCCGAACGGACCCTCGCCGCCCGGAAGCACGAGGCGGTTCGGCGCGGACTCCATCGGCTCCGGGGAGTTCGGAGCGGGACTCGCTCTTTACGGTGGCGCCGCAGGAAGCTACCGGCCCGGCGTATCCCCCCAGAGCACCTTGTGCTCTTGGAGAAGGAAGCGAACATCGAGCCGGTCCTTGAGCACTCGGTCGGCGAGCCTTCCCGCGTCCGTTCCCCACACCGGTTGGAACACGACTTGGGCCCGCGTGGGACGATCCCGGAGCACCTTCCGGGCGTACGCGTAGTCCCGCGCGTCCTGGAGGACGAACTTCTCGACGTCGCGGGAGCGAAGGAGCGGGAGGTTCGCCCAGCGGTTCTTCCCCTGCATGCGGGAGGAGGGGCACTTCACGTCCACGCTTAGAACGGCCCGCGGGATCGCGAGGTACGGGCTCACGTCGAGGGAGCCACCGGTCTCGACGACGACCGTGTAACCGTCGCGTGCGAGTCGACGAACGAGTTCCACCGAATCGCGTTGGAGGAGCGGTTCGCCCCCCGTCAGGCAGACCTGTCGGGTCCGGTGGGATCGAATCTCCTTGAGGAGCGAGGGAATGGAGCGCTCCTTTCCGGGACCGAAGGAGTAGGGCGTATCGCACCAGGCGCATCGCAGGTTGCACCGGGCGGTGCGGACAAAGCTCGTCCGGAGCCCCGTGTTCGGTCCCTCGCCCTGGAGGGAGTGGAACACCTCGATGATCCGCATCGCCCCATCATCCAACGGGCGGCTCTTCTCCTCTTCGCCCGCCGCCGTCGCCGGTCGGCGACCCATGAAATAGGCCGCCCGGTCTGGGTCGCCGGAGATGGAACCGGAGCGAGAGAAGCACTGGCAGGAGGCGTGGCGCTCCGCCGGTCTTGCGCGTGCGGTCCGGGTCCCGGGGCGCGCCAAGTTCTACGCGATCCACACCTATCCCACCGCGAGCGGGCTCCTCCATCTCGGCCATCTACGCGGGCTCGTGCTCACCGACACCCTCCATCGGTACCACCGGATGATGGGCCGCCAGGTGTTCTTTCCCGAGGGAACGCACGCCTCGGGACTGCCCACCGTGACGTTTGCCCAGCGCGTGAAGCTGCGGGACCCCGCCTTGGTGAAGGCACTCGGGGCCCAGGGGGTGAACGACGCGGAGCTCGCGCGCCTCGAGGAACCGGAGGAGGCGGCCCGGTTCTTGGGCCGGTCGTACCTCGAGGTCCATCGCCGGATGGGCTTTCTCGTGGACGAGAGCGCCTACGTCACCACGATCGACGAGGATTACCGGGCCTTCATCCGGTGGCAGTTTGGCGTGCTCGCGGCGCGGGGAGCCCTCCGAGAGGGACCGTACGTCGCCAGCGTCTGCCCTGTCTGCGGTCCCGTCTCCGTCGACGCCTCCGAGACCGACCTTTCGAGCGGCGGCGACGCGGAGGTCGTACGGTACACGGCGATCCCCTTCCCGCTCGAGGATGGCCGTGAGTTGCTCGCGGCCACGCTCCGCCCGGAAACCGTCTACGGCGTGACGAACCTCTGGATCCCCCCGGGGGAACCGCTCGTCGTCTGGCACCACAGTTCCCGGAACTTCCTAGTCAGCCGGGGCGGGGGGGAGCGGTTGGTCGAACAGCACGGCGGCCATCTCGGTCGGGAGGTCCCGACCTCGGAGCTCGTCGGCCGGACCGTCAAGGTCCCGTTCACGAACCAGGAGGTCCCGGTCCTGGCGAGCCGGGTCGTGGATCCCGAGCGGGGCACGGGGGTCGTCATGTCGGTCCCGGCGCACGCCCCCGCAGATTGGCTCGCCCTCGAGGAGCTCCCCCCCGAGGAGCGTCGCCGCGTCCCTTCCGTCCGGGAGATCATCTTCGTAGCCGAGGAGGCCGGTCTCACCGATTCCGAGCGCAAGCTCCGCACCGGCACGGGCGTGCCCGCGGAGCGGGCGGCGCGGGCCACGGGGGCGAGAGGGCTCGAAGACCGCGCCGCGCTCGAGGAGGCGACCGAGCGCCTGTATCGGCTCGAGCTCACGCGGGGCAAGATGCTCCCCGCCGTCTTCTCGCCCCTGCCCGTAGCTGAGGCTCGCGAGCGGCTCGAGCGCTCCTTCGACGCGGCCGGCGCGGGCATCACCCTCGAAGAGTTCTCGAAACCCGTGATCTGTCGGAACGGCCACCGGGTGGGGCTACGCCGGGTCGACGACCAATGGTTCCTCCAGTACGGCGACCCGGAGTGGAAGCAGGCAACGCACGCCGCGCTGCAGGGGCTCCGTGTGTCGCCGGACGCCTACGCGAAGGAGCTTCCCGGAGTCATCGACTGGTTCGAGGACCGTCCGTGCACCCGGCGGGGAAGGTGGCTGGGCACCTCCCTCCCGACGGACCCGAGCTGGATCATCGAGCCGATCGCCGACTCCACCTTCTATCCCGCCTACTTCATCGTGCGCCGCTTCGTCGCGGACGGCCGGCTCCGGCTCGAGCAGCTCACGCCGGCGCTGTTCGACTTTGTCTTTCTCGGCGAGGGCTCGGGAGAGCCGAGCGTCCCGCAGGAGCTCCTTGCTGAGCTGCGAGCGGAGTTCGAGTACTGGTATCCTCTCGACCTGAACGTCGGAGGCAAGGAGCACAAGCGTGTCCACTTCCCGGCCTTCCTGTTCACGCACGCGAAGCTCCTCCCACGGGAGCTCCAGCCGAAGGGGCTCTTCGTGCACTGGTGGCTCGTCGGGGCCGAGGGCACCAAGATCTCAAAGAAGGACACGGGAGTGAAGGGCGGGACGCCCCCATCGCTCGACGAGGCTTGGAGTCGGTGGGGAGCCGACGCCCTACGCTTGTACTACCTTCTCGCCGCCTCCCCCGACCAGGACGTCGCCTGGGACCCGGCACGAGCGGACGAGGCCCGCGACCGGATCCTCGAGCTCGATCGCCTCTACCGGAGCTCCCTCGGTCCGGGGGAAGGAGGCCCGCCGGAACTCGAAGCGTGGCTCGAAGACGCCCTCCACGAGCTCCTGCACGAGATCGAATCGGATTACGACGGGCTTCGTCATCGCGAGATGGCCCAACGGGTGTTCATCACCCTCCCGGCGCTCCTGCGCCGATTCCTCGCCCGGGGCGGCCGTCCGGGCGGGGCCCTCGCCCGCGCGGCGCGCGCCGCGATCTGCCTCGCGAGCCCCGTTACGCCGTACCTAGCGGAGGAGCTAGGCTCGGGAACGGGCACCGGCCTGGTCGCGAGCGAGCCGTTCCCCATGCCCTCGATGTTTCCCGAAAACGTCGCGGCGCGCACACGGGAACGGTATCTTGCGGAAGTGGAGGAAGACCTCCAGGCCGCGTTGCGTCCGATGCTCGCGAAGGACCGAGCGCCAAGATCGATCGCCTTCTACGTCGCCGCCCCGTGGAAGCGTACGGTGGACGAGTGGGTCCGTCAGTCCAGCGGTTCCAGCTCCGAGCGCCTCCGCGAGGTGCTCGCACGCAGCGCCTCGGAACCCTCGATCGCGAGCGGCCGGGGCGAGGTCGCGGAGTATGTCGCACGGTTCGGGGACAGGATACGCTCCGAGCCCTCCACCGAGTGGCAACCGGTCGACGAACTCAAGGTGCTCCGGTCGGCGGAAGCGTACCTCACGCAGCGGTTCAACGTCGAGAGCATCGAGGTCCACGAGGAGGCGCTCGCGGAAGGGTTCGACCCGCTCAATCGGCGCCACCGCGCCCGGCCCCACCACCCCGCGTTCTACCTCGTCCCGGGGAGACCGGCGTAGCCCACGTTCCGGCTAGCGGCGGCGCTTGCGTCCGAAGTTCCGGAACATCTGCGACGGCATGGGGTGGGGGCTCACCCGGCGGTACTTCGCTGAACGCTTCTTGTTGTAAGGTCGCTCGACGATCCCGGACACCTCAAAATAGATCAGCTGGCCGATCGGCATCCCCGCGTAGATCCGGACCGGCAGCTTCACCGACATCTCGAGCGTCCAGTAGTTGCAGAAGCCGACATCCCCCTTGCCCGCGGTGGAGTGGATGTCGATGCCGAGCCGCCCCACGCTCGACTTCCCCTCCAGAAACGGCACGAACCGGTGGGTCTCCGTGTACTCCTCGGTCACCCCCAAGTAGAGTTGGCCCGGGACGAGGACGTATCCTTCGGGCGGGATAGGAAACTCGGAGATCGGGCTCGGGCGGCGCGCGTCGAGGGCCCCATCGGTGTAGACGGCGAGCGTCGGCCCCAGATGGACATCGTACGAGTTCGACCCGAGGCAGTCGGGACGGTACGGCCGGATGACGATCTCCTTCCGACGCACCGCCTCCCGGATTCGTGCGTCGCTGAGGATCATCCCGGTCCGCCGGGGGGAGCGCGTACCGCTCTTTAGCTCCGCTCATCCCGAGCGCGGGGCGGCGAGGCCGCTCGCGTCAAATCCCCCGCCACGCTCGGACCGGCATGAACCCCCGCGACCCGCTCGGTGTATCCGAGGTGCTGACGGTCGGCAAGGAGCAGTTCCGGGTCTTCCCTCCCGACCGCATCGACGGGGTGGACGCCGCCCGTCTCGCGCGTCGGCCCCGGACCGTCCGCGTTCTCCTCGAGAATCTGCTTCGCCGCGCCGGGTCGCCCCAGGTCGACGTCGCGTTCCTGCGCGCGTTCGCCGAGGGGATGAAGGGAGCGGAGACCGAAGAGCTCCCGTTCTACCCCGCCCGCGTCCTCCTCCAAGATTTCACGGGGGTTCCCGTCCTCGTCGACCTCACAGCAATCCGTTCTGCTGCGCGCCTCCACGGCGTCGACCCGGAGCGGGTGAACCCTGTCGTGCCGGTGGACCTCGTGGTCGACCATTCGGTGCAGGTGGACAGCTTCGGCTCGCCGCGCTCCCTCCTCATCAATCTCGACCGGGAGTACGAACGGAATTCCGAACGGTACCGACTCCTGCGATGGAGCCGAGGGGCGTTCGAGCGCCTTCGGGTCATCCCGCCGGGCAACGGGATCGTGCACCAGGTGAACCTCGAATTCCTCGCGACCGTGGTGTCGACCACGGGGGAGGGGACGGAGCGGGTCGCCTACCCGGACACGCTTGTCGGAACGGACTCGCACACCACGATGGTGAACGGGCTAGGCGTCCTCGGATGGGGGGTGGGAGGCATCGAGGCCGAGGCGGTCATGCTCGGCGAGCCGTACTTCCTTGCGCCGCCCATCGTGCTGGGGATGCGCCTCTCGGGGACGCTCCCGGCGGGAGCGACGGCCACCGACCTCGTGCTCACGATCACGCGCATGCTCCGTGAGCACGGGGTCGTGGACAAGTTCGTGGAGTTCTACGGGCCGGGGCTCGCGGCGCTCTCCGTCGCCGACCGCGCGACCGTCTCCAACATGTGCCCGGAGTACGGCGCCACGGCGGCGCTCTTTCCGGTGGACCGAGGCACGCTCGTTTACCTCACGAACACCGGCCGTCCCCCCGAGCAGGTCGCCCTGGTGGAAGCCTACGCCCGCCGCTTGGGGTTGTGGGAGGAGCCCGGAGTGGCCGAACCCGAATTCGATGAACACCTTTCGCTCGACCTCGGGAGTCTCCTGCCTTCGGTCGCTGGGCCGCGCAATCCGGAGGAGAGCGTCCCGCTCTCCGAGGCCGCCTCCTCCTTCCGCGCCGGCCTCGAGGGGTACCGGCGCGAGCACGCGCCACCGGCCCGCGCGTCCTCGTCGACCCCGGGCGACGATCCGCTCCACCCGTACTCCATCGCGAGGAACCACGGCTCCGGGGAAGAGACGGCGAAACCGGACCCCCAGGTGGGGGACGGCTCGGTCGTCATCGCGGCCATTACGAGCTGCACCAACACCTCGAACCCCGATGTGATGGTCGGGGCGGGACTCATCGCACGCCGTGCCGTCGAGCTCGGTCTCACAGTCCCTAGCTACGTCAAAACCTCTCTCGCTCCAGGCTCGAAGGTTGTGACGAGCTACCTCGAGCGGGCGGAGCTGCTCGCTCCCCTGGCCACGCTCGGTTTCTCCCTCGTGGGCTACGGTTGCACGACGTGCATCGGGAACTCGGGGCCGCTCCCGCCCGCGGTCGAGCGTGCGGTGCGGGCGCAGGACGCCTACGTCGCCGCAGTCCTGTCGGGCAACCGGAACTTCGAAGCGCGGATCCACAACCTCGTGCGGGCGAACTATCTGATGAGCCCGATGCTCGTCGTCGCGTACGCACTCGCCGGCAGGATGGACCGGGACCTGACGAAAGAGCCCCTCGGTCACGCGAAGGACGGCCACCCCGTGCTCCTCGAGGAGCTCTGGCCGAGCCGGGAGGAGATCCGAGCGCTTGTCGAGCGTTCGATCGACCCAGAGCTCTACCGCCAGAAGTACGCCTCCATCACGGTCGGGGACGCCCACTGGGAGCAGCTCCAGGTGCCCACGGGTCCCGTCTACCCCTGGGCGACCGACTCGACGTACCTACGGGAGCCGCCGTACCTGAGCTCCCCCACGCCGGTCCCCACGGAGACGCCCATCCTCGTGGAGCGTGCCCGGGTGCTCCTCGCCCTGGGGGACCGGGTCTCCACGGACCACATCAGCCCCGCCGGAGAGATCCCTCCCGAGAGTCCGGCGGGCCAGTACTTGAGCGCGCGCGGCGTGACGCCCGAACAGTTCAACACCTACGGCGCCCGGCGCGGAAATCACGAGGTGATGGTTCGAGGCACCTTCGCGAACGTGCGGTTGCGGAACGCTCTCGTCGCCCCCAGGGAAGGCGGTTACACCACCCATTACCCCTCCGGCGAGCAGCTCAGCATCTTCGACGCCGCGGAACGCTACCGTTCGGAGCGCCGACCGCTCCTCGTGCTCGCGGGCGCGAGCTACGGCCAGGGCAGCTCACGCGACTGGGCGGCCAAGGGACCTGCCCTGCTCGGCGTGCGCGCGGTGATCGCCGAGGGATACGAACGAATCCACCGCAGCAACCTGGTGGGGATGGGCGTCCTTCCGCTCGAGTTCCCCTCGGGCCAGGGATGGAAGAAGCTCGGCCTCACGGGACGTGAGGAGTACACGTTGCGTCGCGTCGAGGGCGGCCCGCTCCGCCCGCGCGAGGCGGTGGAGCTTCTCGCGACCGCCGACGGTGGCCAAGAAACGAGGTGTCAGCTCCGTTCGCGCATCGACTCGCCGGTGGAGCTCGAGTACTTCCGAGCCGGCGGGATCCTCCCGTTCGTGTTCCGGAAGCTTCAGCGAAGCTAGTCCTCCTCCTTGGGGAGTGCCCGCCTACCCGAGCGGACGGTCCGACTCGAAGAGCAGCGAGGCGTAGCCCACTACCTCTCGCATGGGTTCGGCTTCCCCCGAGTGACCCCAGCGCAGTTCCCGCACCCGGAGCGGTTCCTCCTCGAGGGCGGCCAAGAGTACGGTCGTAGGCGCGATGCCGCACATCGAGATCTGCGCCTCGGCCACCGTCTCGTACAGCTCCTCGGGTCGACGGGTCGCGAGGGCGTTCAACGCGAGCCGGTCCTTCTTCTTCGCCTCCTCCGGCGACACGTAGTGGGAAAAATCGGTCGAGGCGAGGAGGAGGACATCCCTCCCTCGAATTCCCTCCCGCACGACCGCCGCTACCTCGTGGAGGAAGCGCAGCGTTCCGAACGTCACCGACAGCGCGACGATCTGCGGCTTGGGCAGGACGTACTCGAGAAAGGGTAGTTCGACCTCGAGCGAGTGCTCGGTCGCGTGGGCGATCTCGTCCACTTCGAGCGGCGAGGACGTGAGCCGCGACAGCAGCTCCCTGTCGGTCGGAACCGGACCGATTGGCGTCTCCCAACTGGCCCCAGAGAGCGCCGCCCGGGCCCCTCGTCCCCGGTGGTTGACCCCGAGAAGGAGCACCGTCTCGGGAGGCCGCTCGGCCGCGACGGAAGCGAACGCGTGAGCGGCGATCGCGCCCGAGTAGACCCATCCAGCGTGGGGAACGACGATCGCGCGGATCCGCCGCTCCGGGGAGCGTCTACGGACCGGCAGCTCTCCCGGCCCGCGCTGGTCCAGAAAACACCGCTCGAGAACGTGGGCGAGCTCCGCGGCGTCGGAAGGATAGAACTGGCCCGCGACCGCCGGAGGGCGCACCGGGGGGGAGGTCACGTCCGGCTGAACGCCAAGCCGTGGTTTCAAGTCTCCGTCGGCCGGCGCTGCCCGGCCGCTCCTCGCTGCGCCAACGCCTTACGACGCCCGCATCCTACGGCGCCGAGGGAACGAGAATGAAGATCGGCGTGCTCGGGAGCGGAGTCGTAGGGAAGGCCCTTGCGAAGGGGCTTGCCGGACGGAAGCACGAGGTGATGATCGGCACGCGTTCCCCCAACGACCCGCCGCTCGTTGCGTGGCTCGCGAAGGAGGGAGAGGGCGTACGGGCCGGCTCCTTTGCTCAGGCAGCGGAGCACGGGGAGCTGCTCGTGCTGGCGACGAAGGGGGAGGCCGCCCTCGACGCGATCGACCTCGCCGGCGTCCCCCACTTCCGGGCGAAGGTGGTCATCGACGCCACGAATCCGCTCGACTTCAGCGCCGGCTTTCCGCCGACGCTCCTCTTCGGGTTTACCGACTCGCTCGGCGAGCGAGTTCAGAGGAGGGTTCCGGAGGCGAAGGTAGTGAAGTGCTTCAACACCGTCCCGAACAGCCTCATGGTGGACCCCGTGCTCACGGGCGGCATCGCCGAGCTCCTCCTCTGCGGCGACGACGCGGAGGCGAAGCGGAAGGTCAGCGGGATCGTGCGCTCCTTGGGGTGGAGCGGTACGATCGACCTCGGAGGGATTCGCGAGG
>JAKIWX010000022.1 GCA_022749845.1 Thermoplasmata archaeon | reverse complement strand
TCGACCGAACGCTTATCCCCCTCTTGGATTCGGGCCGGGCACCATGCCGGACTCGCAGGAGTACATCCGAACCGTCGAAGAGGAACGACGGCAGAAGGACGGGTTCATGGCCCAGCACCCCGAGTCCCCGTTCGTGGACGCTGCGGTCGCGGGCTTCGCCGGCCTCCGCTACTTCCCCGTCGACCCTACGTACCGCGTTCCTGCGAAGCTCGAGCGACGGGGCAAAGCAACGGAAGCGTTCCTGCGGACGAACCGGGACGGCCAGATGGAATGCCGGTACGTGGGGGACCTCACGTTCCGCCTCGGTGGCGAATCGCACCGCCTGCGCGTGTTCTTCGCCGGCGAGCAGGTCGGCCCCAGGGTGTTCGTGCCGTTTCGCGACGCCACCTGCGGCAAGGAGAGCTACGGCCCCGGTCGGTACCTGACCCTCGAGCTGACGCCGGACGATCGGTACGACCTTGACTTCAATCTCGCCTTCAACCCGTACTGCGCGTACACCGACAGCTACGAGTGCGGTTTCCCTCCGGCCGAGAACGACCTGCCGCTCCCGGTTCCCGCCGGCGAGAGGGCGTGGTCCGACGCCAGGAATCCCGCCGGACCCAGCTCGGCGATCGCCGAGATGACGGAGAAGGCGCTCGAGGCGCGGAGCCCCGGACGCAAGAAGCCCGCCAGCCGTTCGCTGCCGGCGAAACGGGTCCCGTCCAGAGGGCGAAAGGCGCCGGTGCCGCGACGGTCCACGGCCGGCCGCCCCCGCAGGAAGAAGTAGCGCCGAGGTCGGCGGCCTACCGACGGGCCGACCGGGACGGCTTCCTTTCGAACCCTTCGCCGAGGTAACGGTCGATCGTGTTCGCACGGTCCAGTTCCCCCGCGCTGCGGAGCAGGGTGGCGAACTCCGCCATCGCCCGCCGCTCCTCGGGCCGGTCCTGCCGGGCTCGGAGGGCGGCGAGGAGCCGCTGGGCCTCGAGAAAAGCGAGGTCAAGCTTCCCTTCGTTCAGGGCGGCGTCCCGTCGCCGGGCCAGCTCCAGCTCCTCGGGGTTCCGCGTCATCGTTCGCGCCTCGTTCGCCCCCGAAGGTTCGACCGCCTCAGAAACGGACGATGCTCCCGGTGCGGAGCGCCTGTCGTTCGAACACCCCCCAGAGCCCCAGGGCGAGCCCGAGCGTGACCGCCGTCGATAGGAGGAGCGCTCCCCAGAGCGGCAGGAGCGTCATCAAGCCCGCGCCGGAGGCGGTGGCGCGGATCGCCGAGATCCCCCAGGTGAGCGGTAGGAGGTAGCCCACCCACTGGAGCGGGAGCGGCAGGAAGCTCACCGGGAAGTTCGCGCCTGACAGGAGGAGCCCGATGAACAGGAAGATGTTCCCGAGGATGATGGAGGTGCGTAGGAAGAGGGCGACACCTCCGAGGAGGAGCCCGAACCCCACCATCGAGACGGAGAGGAGCCCGATGGTGATCGCGAGCGAGCCCGCCGACCCCGCCGCGAACGGGACGTGGAAGAGGAACGCCGCGTACAGGAGCCCCACCACGAGCGTTGCCATGGAGGTGAGGATGGGGAGGAAGCCACGGCCGAGATAGAGCGCGGCGCGGTTCGTCGGCGAGACGAGGAGGTGCTCCATCGTCCCCTGGTGCTTCTCGGAGTCGGTGGTCTGGCAGACGCTGAAGATGCTCGAGTAGGTCACGGGGGCGACCGCGTTCCCCAGGACGACGAACGCGACGGGTGCCGAGGGGTTTCCGGCGAGCTGCGCCACCACCGCGAAGAACAGCATCTGGGTGAAGGGGACGATGAGGACGGTGCCGAGGACGTAGTCGATCCGCATGAAGCCGAGCGTCGTGCGGGGCGCAAAGACGGCGTTCGTCCAGAGTACGCGCAGGAGGTTCGGCGCGCGCACGATCGTGGGGGACATCGTCAGTACTCCTGGAGGTTGCCGACGGTGAGGACGTGCTGCTCGACGCGGTGGTAGACGGAGCCCGCGGCCGCGAGGTAGACGAGCATCGTCCCGACGGCCCCGAGGATATCACCGGTGAACCCCCAACCGAACCCGGCGTATCCGGGCAGCGACGCGTACCGGAGCGCGTCGAGCGCCCAGGTGGGCGGCAAGAGGAGCGCGATGGGGCTCGTCCAGAACGGGAGGAGGACCACGGGGAACATCGAGCCCGTGATGATGTAGAACCCGAACTCTCCGAAGTTGTTGATGAACCCGGCGTAGCGCGTGTACACGTAGACCGCAGAAAGGACGAGGCCCACGCTCGCGAGGGTCACGAGGACGAACGCGAACAGCAGCACGAACTCGACGGGAGCGTGCAGGGGGAGCGGATGGGGATACGCGAACGACACGACGGCGAACACGACGAGCCCTCCGACGAGCCCCGTGACGGCGTTCACGACGATCCGGCCGAACACCACCCAGAGGTACGAGGTCGGAGTCGAGAGCGTCGGCTCGAGGGTGCCAAGCTCCCGGTCCTGGCCCGTGGCCCAGCCCGCCCCGTAGAGCGTTTGGCCCCACATCGACATCATGCCAGCACCCAGGATCGCGTAGAGGACGAGCGTCGCGCCCGAGCCCTGATAGAGCTCGAACGCCGCGAACCCGAAGATGACGGGGGCGATCGTCGCGGGGATCACCCACTGCGGGTCGGCGAGGAAGAGGAGGAGGGAGAGGCGGACGGAGGCGAGGAACGCTCGCAGGCGGGAGGGCTCGACCTTCCTCATCAGGCGGGCTCCTCCTCGACCAAGTCGAGGTAGATGTCCTCGAGCGCGGTGCGACGCTCGCGCACCTCGAGCTCGGGGTGCCCGGGCAGCGCCCTCGCAACGCGGTCGAGCTCGAGCTCCGGGCTTTGCACTCGCAGCGTGATGCGCAAGCGGGGACCGAACTCCTCGGTCACCACTCTGGAAACCCCAGCGAGCGCTTTGAGCCGGGCGAGCTCCGCGTCCTCGAACCCGTAGCCGTCGATCTCGAACGTCCGGTCCCCGCCGACGAGCTGGCGCAGACCTGCGACGGAATCCGTCGCGACGATCTTCCCCTTCGAGAGGACGGCGATACGCTGGCAGAGCTCCTCCGCCTCGAACATGTAGTGCGTGGTGAGGAAGATCGTCACCCCCTCGGAGAGGAGCGCCCGAACGAACTTCCGGGTTTCCCGCGCGCTCTTCGGGTCGAGTCCAATCGTGGGTTCGTCCAGAAAGAGGAGCTCCGGTTGGTGGAGAAGTCCGCGCGCCAGGTGGAGCTTCTGCTTCATGCCGCGGGAATACTCCTCCACCCGCTGGTCGCCGGCGGCGCCGAGTCCTACCCGCTCGAGCATCTCGGTGATGCGGGACTCCCGTTCCGCGCGTGGAATGCCGTAGAGGTCGGCGAAATAGCGGAGGTTCTCACGACCGCTCACGCGGTAGTAGAGCCCTCGCTCGCCTCCCAGTACGAGCCCGATCCGGGACCGGAGGCGGGGTGCGTCGCGAACGACATCGAGCCCGAGCACGCGAGCCGACCCGCTGCTCGGAAGCAGGAGGGTGGAGAGGATTTTCGCGAGCGTCGTTTTCCCCGCGCCGTTCGGGCCTAGCAATCCAAACAGCTCTCCGGGAGCGATTTCGAGGTCCACGCCGCGCAGCGCTTCGGTTCGAGTAACTTCGTTGAAGAGGAACCCCTTCCGGGAGGAGTAGACCCGGGTGAGCTGCCGGACGGAGATGGCGGCGTCGACCATGCGTGCGATGCTGCGAGCGGGCGGCGGGCATAATCCTTCGGGGTGGGGGGCGCTGAAACGGTGCGAGGCCTTCCGCTAATGCACCGGAATCCCGCTAGGTGAACTGCCCCCTTCCGGCTGTGTCCATCGACGGGAAAACTGCGTTCTCCGGCACGTCGTCGACCGCTCGTCGGGGCACCTTTATATCGCAACCTCCGCTCGCCCGCGCCGGGTGGCTCCGATGGCCGAAGCGCGACCGGCGCCGGAGGAGACGCCGACCCTTCCGACCGACGATCCGCCGCTGTCGGACGTCCTTTCGGCCTACCGTACCATGGTGGTCGCACGGGTGATGGACGAGCGCTGCCTCACGTTGCAGCGGCAGGGCAGGATCGGCTTCTACGTGCCGATGCAGGGGCAGGAGGCAGCCCAGGTCGCGTGCGGTTGGGCGCTCAACGACGAGGATTGGATCTTTCCCGCGTACCGCGAGATGGGGATCGCTCTCACCCGCGGCGTCCCGGTCCAGCTCCTCATCAACCAGTTCTACGGGAACTCGGGCGACGAGACGAAGGGCCGACAGATGCCGAACCACTACGGATTTCGACGCTTCCGCTTCGTCACCGCCTCGAGCCCGGTCGGCACGCAGATCTCCCACGCGGTCGGTGCCGCGATGGCTGCCCGCGCCCACAAGGACCCGATCGTTACGGTGAGCTTCTTCGGGGACGGGACCACGAGCTCGAACGATTTCCACGCGGGCCTCAACTTCGCCGGTGTGTTCCAGGCCCCGACGATCTTCTTCTGCCAGAACAACCAGTGGGCGATCTCCCTTCCCCGGGAAAAGCAGACTCGGAGCGCAACGCTCGCCGAGAAGGCGCTTGCCTACGGATTCCCCGGCGTCGTCGTGGACGGGATGGACTTCCGCGCCGTCTACCGCGCTGTCGCCGAGGCGCGAGCCCGGGCGATTTCAGGGGGCGGACCTACCCTCATCGAAGCGCAGGTCTACCGGCTCGGCCCACATTCCACCTCGGACGACCCGCGCCGCTACCGATCGGATGCCGAGCTCGCGGAGTGGAAGGAGAAGGATCCCGTGGCCCGACTGAAGCACGAGCTCCGCGCCTCGGAGGCACTCACCGAGGAAAACGACCAAGCGATCTGGGATGCGGCGAAGCAGGAGGTAGCGCGCGCGGTCGAAGCCGCCGAGAAGCTCCCGCCGGTCGACCCCCTCACGCTGTTCGACGATGTCTACGCCACCCGCACTCCGGCCCTCGAGCGCCAACGGGGGGAGCTCGCGCGAGAACTCGCGGCAGGAGGGAGCACGCCGTGAGCGAGCTCACGCTCGTGCAGGCGGTCAACCGCGGCCTCCAGCAGGCGATGCACGACGACGGGGACGTCATCCTGCTCGGGGAGGACATCGGGCTCAACGGAGGAGTGTTCCGGGCCACCGACGGCCTGCAGAAGGAGTTCGGGGCCGAGCGCGTGATCGACACGCCGCTCTCCGAGACCGGCATCGTCGGTACCGCGATCGGGATGGCGCTCTACGGCCTCAAGCCGGTGCCCGAGATCCAGTTCCAGGACTTCATCTACCCGGCGTTCGACCAGATCGTGAGCGAGCTGGCGAAGTTCCGCTACCGGTCCGGCGGACAGTATCCCTGCCACGTCGTCATTCGCGCCCCCTACGGCGGCGGGGTGAAAGGTGGGCTCTACCACTCGCAGAGCGCCGAGGCGTACTTCGCCCACACCGCCGGTCTCAAGGTGGTCATTCCCTCGACGCCGGCGGACGCCAAGGGGCTCCTCCTGAGCTCGATCTACGACGAGGACCCGGTCCTCTTCTTCGAGCCGAAGCGGATCTACCGCGCCGTCTCGGGGGAGGTTCCGGAGGGGGACTACCGCGTACCGCTCGGCGAAGCGCGGGTGGCGCGCGAGGGGAGCGACCTCTCCGTGTTCGCCTACGGCGCGATGGTCCATCCGGCGCTCCAGGCAGCGGAGTCGCTCGCCGCCGACGGGCCGAGCGTCGAGGTCGTCGACCTTCGAACCCTCGCTCCTCTCGACGAGAAGACGGTGCTCGCCTCGGTCGAGAAGACCGGGCGGGCCGTGATCGTCCACGAGGCACCCCGCTTCTGCGGCTACGGCGCGGAGCTCGGCTCGCTGTTCGCCGAGAAGGCGCTCTTCTCCCTGAAGGCACCCATTGTCCGAGTGACGGGGTACGACACCCCGTTCCCGTACGCCCTCGAGCATCTCTACCTGCCGAACGCCCCACGGATCGTCCACGCGATACGCGAGACGATGGCGGCGGGCTAGGGGCTGGCCATGGTGTTCGAGTTCCGCCTGCCCGACATCGGCGAAGGCGTCGCCGAGGGCGAGGTGGTCAAGTGGTTCGTGAAAGAAGGGGAGGCGATCGCCGAGGACGCTCCGCTCGTCTCCGTTCTGACCGACAAGGCCAACGTCGAGATTCCGTCCCCCCGCGCCGGCACGATCCGGAAGCTCCACGCCAAGGAGGGGGAGAAGGTGAAGGTGGGCGGGCTCCTCGTCACGATCGACACCAAGGAAGGAGAAGCGTCCACTCCCTCCAAGGAACCGGCACCGCCAGCTTCTCCCCCCGCCGCTCCGGCCGCGGCTCCTTCCGCTCCCCCTTCCAGTCGACCGGCCGGTGCTCGCGTGCTCGCGAGTCCGCATGTCCGCCGCCTCGCCTCCGAGAAGGGAATCGACTTGGGCCTGGTCACGGGAACCGGTCCTCAAGGCCGCATCACCGAAGCGGACCTCATCGCCGCGGCCAAGAACCCGCCGTCTGCGGAGCCGACGAGCCCGCCCGGGTCCGTCGCGGAGACGGTGGCGGCCCCCGCGGGGGAGGGGACCGCGACCACGGCCGCCGCACCCCCCGTCCCTACTCACGAGGGGACGTCGGCTCCGCCGGGCGCGGAGGCGCCGCCCACGACCGAGGTTCCTAGCTCCCGACCCGTCGACCCCGAGCTCGAACGCGTGCCGATCCGCGGACTCCGGCGGGTCATCGCCGAGCACATGAGCGAGGCGACCCACCGTGCGGCCCACTTCACCTACGTCGAGGAGGTGGACGCGACCGAACTCGTGCGGACCCGCGACCGTATGGCCGCTCACCTCGAGCCGAAGGGCGTGAAGCTCTCCTACCTGCCCCTCATCCTGAAAGCGATCGTCGTCGGGCTACGGGAGCACCCCCGGATGAACGCGACGATGGACGACGAAGCGAACGAACTCGTCCTCCACCACCGTTTCCACATCGGCATCGCGACCGCTACCCCCGACGGCCTCCTCGTCCCCGTGGTCCGCGATGTCGACCGCAAGAGCGTCGCAGAGCTCGCCCGCGAGATCCAGCTCCTCTCCGAACGCGCCCGTGCCGGCAAGCTTTCCCGCGCCGAGCTCACCGGCAGCAGCTTCACGGTCACGAGCTTGGGGGCGCTCGGAGGCGTCCTCGCCACGCCCATCCTGAACTATCCCGAGGTCGCGATCCTCGGCGTCCACCGGATCGTCCGCCGCCCGATCTACCGCGAGGACGGCACGATCGCCCCGGCGCATCTGATGAACCTCTCGGTCTCCCTCGATCATCGCGTGCTCGACGGGATCGAAGGCGCGCAGTTCCTCGCCGTGGTCAAGCGCCACCTCGAGGACCCGCATCTCCTGTTCGCGTACCTCGCATGACCGGCGAGATCGTGGCGCTGCCGTACGAACGGCCGGCGCTCGCGCAAGCGCTCGGCGCCGACTACGAGGAGCGTCTCCTCGCGGCCCACCACTGGATGACGCTCGCCCGAGAGCTCGACAGCCGCATGCTGGGTCTGCAGCGCCAGGGCCGGATCGGCTTCTACGGCCCCGCGACCGGCCAGGAGGCGGTGAGCGTCGCCGCCGGCCTCGCGAGCCGTCCCGAGGATTGGATCGTGCCGGGGCTGCGCGAGCAACTCGTCGCCCTCGTGAGGGGACACTCCCTCGCACGGTACGTCCACCATCTCTTCGCGAACGACCGCGACCCAGCCCGGGGCCGGCAGATGCCGTGTCACCCCACGGCCCGCGAGGTGAAGTACGTCTCGATGTCGAGCGTCGTCGGCACGCAGATCACCCACGCGGTGGGGATCGCCTACGGCCTCAAGCTTCGGAAGGACACCGGGGTCGCCCTCGCCTTCTTCGGCGACGGGGCGACGAGCGCCAACGACTTCCACGCCGGCCTCAACTTCGCCGCCGTCCTCTCCCTCCCCGTCCTCTTCTGCCTGACGAACAACCAGTGGGCGATCTCCGTCCCGGTCGAACGCCAGACGCACGTCAAGGAGCTCGCGATGAAGGGGAGCGCCTACGGCATCCCGAGCCGGCGCGTGGACGGCACCGACTTCGTCGCCTGCTACGCGACGTTCGCCGAGGGGCTCGAGGCGGCACGGGCTAGCCCCGGTCCTCTGCTCGCCGAGTTCCTGCTGTATCGCATGACCCCCCACTCGAGCTCCGACGACCCGAGCCGCTACCAGGCCCCCGATTGGATGGCGCACGCACTCGCCCACGACCCGGTCCGCCGGATGGAGGAGCTGCTCACGCGCCTCGGGATCCTCTCCGATGCGGCGCACACCTCGGTGCGGGAGGAAGCCACGCGGCTCGTGAAGGAGGCGATCGCGGAGGCGGAGTCGGTCGGGGCGCCTACGCCGGAGTCGATGTTCACCGACATCCTTGCTTCCGGCCCACTTCCCGTCCCTCCCCGTTCGGAGCCCGCCTAGGCATGGCCGGCACGTACGCCCGCGAAACGGAGACGCTCGTGATCGGCGGCGGGCCGGGCGGCTACATGGCCGCGATCCGGCTCGGGCAGTTGGGCCGGCCGGTCCTCCTCGTCGAGCGCGCCGAGATCGGCGGGGAGTGCCTGAACCGCGGCTGCATCCCCTCGAAGGCGCTCCTGCACGCGGGCGGAGTGTACCGAACCGTACGCGCCGAGGGGGAGTTCCTCGGCATCCGCTCCGCCGGGCTCGAATTCGACCTCGCGGCGACCCAGCGGGGCAAGAAGGCGATCGTCGAGAAGGAGCGGCAGGGTGTGAAGCTCCTGCTGAAGAGCGCCGGCGCTTCCGTCCTGCCCGGCGAGGCCCGATTCACGGGCCCCCGCACCGCGGAGCTCGTGGGGCCAGATGGGGGCCGCGAGCGCATCGACTTCGTGAACGCGATCGTGGCGACCGGTGCCGTCCCGATCGAACTCCCAGGCTTCGAGGTGGAAGGGGATCGCGTGCTCAACGCCGCGCAGCTCCTCGACCTCGAGAGCCTGCCGAAGTCGCTCCTCGTCCTCGGGGGCGGCGTGAGCGGTTGCGAGCTCGGTCAGTTCTACGCGGAGGTGGGTGTCGCGGTCACGATCGTGGAGCTCCTCCCTCAGCTGCTCCCGGGGCTCGAGCCGGACCTCTCGAGCGAGCTCACGCGCGCCCTCACCGGCCTCGGCGTTACCGTCCGCACCGCGACGCGCGCCACCCATCTCGAACGGGACGCAGGGAGCGTCCGGCTTGCGGTGGAGAGCGCGGCGGGCGCCGAGACACTCGAGGCAGAGCGGCTCTTCCTCACGGTCGGCAAGCGCGCCGACACGGCGCGGCTAGGGTGCGAGGAGGCGGGTATCCAGCGCGACCCTAAGACGGGGTTCCTCGCCGTGAACGACCGGCAGCAGACGAACCTGCCCCACATCTACGCCGTGGGGGACGCCTGCCGCGCTCCCATGCTCGCCCACAAGGCCTACCGCGAGGGCGTGGTGGCGGCCGAGGTCATCGCGGGCCGGCCCACCCGGTTCCAGTTCCAGACGATCCCGTCGGTGGTGTTCACGACCCCAGAGCTTGCGACGGTGGGCTACACCCGTCAGGAGGCCGAGCGGCGCGGCCACGCGCCCCGCGAGGCGAGGTTTCCGTACGCCGCTCTCGGTAGAGCGCACGCGGCCCACGCGACCACCGGCTGGACGAAACTCGTCGCGGACGACACGACCGGCCTCATCCTCGGCGTGCACGCCGCGGGCGAAGGGGCCGGGGAGTTCGTGACCGAGGCGGGGCTCGCCATCGAGATGGGCGCGACGGTGCGCGACCTCGCGGGAACGATCCACCCTCACCCCACCTTCTCCGAGAGCCTGCAGGAGGCGGCGTTCCTCTGGCTCAACGAGCCGATGCACGTGGTGCGCCGGAAGTAGGATGCTCGAGATCCGGGACTGGGGCACCCGGTCGTACCCCGACGCGCTCGCGGAGATGCGCGCCCTCCGTGCCGCCCGACGACGCGGAGAGATCCCGGATACCTTGCTCCTTGTGGAGCACCCGGCGGTCATCACCGTCGGGGTGCAGGGAGCGGAGCTCTCGGAGCTCCCCCCGGGAATTCCCGTGGTCCATGTCGAACGCGGCGGCCACAGTACCTACCACGGTCCGGGCCAGCTCGTGGGATATCCCATCGTGGACCTTGACGCGAGGGGGCGCAACGTCCGCGGCTTTGTGGGCGCTCTCGAATCGCTCCTCGTGGAGGCGCTCGCCGAGCTGGGCCTGCGTGCAGGCGCGGTCGCGGGGCAGCGCGGCGTCTGGGTGGAGGGGGAGCGCAAGATCGCCTCCATCGGCGTCGCCGTCGAGGAGTGGGTGAGCTTTCACGGGTTCGCGCTCAACGTGGACCCGGACCTATCCGTGTTCGCCGCCTTCCAGCCGTGCGGCCTCGACGGCCGGCGGATGACGTCGGTCGCTCGGGAGCTCGGTCGACCGGTGGGCGTTGAAGAGCTCCGGCTCCCGGTGCGGCGCGCCTTCCTCCGGCAGTTCGATGCACCCGTCGTGCCGCTCGCGCCTCCACGTCCGACCCCGTCGGCGCTCGCATGAGCTCCCCGCCTCGACCGACGCTCCTCCTCGTGGGTGGCGGAGGAGGCCTCGTCGGACGTGCGGTAGTCGAAGAGTTCTCCGGCCGGTACCGGATCCTCTCGGTGCACCGACATCATGTGCCGAACGAAGTCGGGGGGAAGGTCGAATGGTTCCCGGCGGACCTCGGAGCGCGGGTCGACTGGACCTCGCTTGTACAGGGGACGCGGGTGATCCTCACGCTCGCGTGGTACCGGTGGGAGAGCGAGGACCGATTCCGCGTCCTGCGGGACGGACTCCTCCGCCTCGTGGACGCCGCCCGCCAGGCGGACGTCCCGCGGATGCTCCACGTCAGCGTTCCCCCCGCACCGGTCGAGCTGGAGGAGCGCCTGCCCTACCTCCGCTACAAGCGGGAGGTGGACCAGGCGATCCGCGACTGCGGACTCTCCTACCGAACGCTCCGGCCCTCGATGCTCTACGGGCACGGCGACCGGTTGCTCGGCGTGCTCCTCCGGCTCATCCACCGGTACGGTCGGCTCCCGATGTTCGGCGACGGCAGTTACCACGTGAGCCCGCTCGCCGCCCGCGACCTCGCCGCCGCGCTTCGCCTCGAGGCCGAAGGCTCTGGAGTCGGTACGGTCGACGCAGGCGGCCCCGTTCGGTACCGGTACCGGGACCTTACGGACCTCTTGTTCGGCGCGCTCGATCGGCGTCCTAAGTACTTCCCGTTGCGCCCGAAGGATTCGGAACGTCTTGCGTCCCTGCTCAGCACGTTGGGCTCGTCGCTCCTCTACGCCTACGAGGTGCGGTGGCTCGTGAGCGACCTGCTCGGACTTCCCCCCTACGAAGGGCTCGACCGCCCGCTCACGCAGGTCGACACGTACGTCCGCCGTGAGGCGGCTCGGATCCTCTCCGGCGACGCCCTTTGAGCCGAGACCTCGGCCCCCCTACGAGCTCCGAGGATCCGGGCCGAGGCAAACCGTGTTCCCGACCCAGCTTGACCAGCCCGTCGTCGAGAGTCGGGCAGCGGGAATCGAATCGACCCGGCCTACGGGCTGCGGGCGGAGTTCGACCCTGGGAACGTGATCCGGCCGGAACCTCACCGCGGCCGCGTGCCTCGCTCGGCGCCGTTCGAGGTGTTCCGGGCGCTCCAGCTTCGAGCTTGAATCTCTCCGAGGCGCAAGCTTAAGCTCCCATCCGGTCCATCCTATCCCGATGGAGGCGAACGAACTTTCCCGGCGACTCTCCGAGTTCTCCCAAGTCGCTACCGAGGTGCTCCGCGACGTCAAGGATGTCACCGAACAGCAGGCCAAGCATTGGATCGTCAGCCCCTTCCTGGTCGCGCTCGGCTGGGACCCGCACGACAAGAAGGAGGTGTACCTCGACTTCCCGGCGGGACCGGGCGGGGCCCACGTCGACTACGCTCTCCTCGACCCTTCCGGCAAGCCGAGGATCGTGATCGATGTCCACAAGCCGAGCGAGGCCGGCACCGACCCGGACGACGCGGCGAAGCTCGCCCGGGCGATCTCGGCGCCGCTCGCGCTCGTGACGAACGGCCAGGAGTTCTCCCTGTGGTACACGGCGGAGGGGGACACGCCCACGCCGCTCCTCGCTCTCGGCCTACGCGACCTCGCGGAGAACGCCGAGTCGCTCCTCGGGCTCACGGCCGACTACCGCGGCTCCGAGACCGGTGTGCAGCAGCTGCGCCGGGTCGCGATCCGTCAGGCGGTGCTCCAGCTTCTCGAGGAGAACGCCGAGAGGACCTTCGACGCGCTCATCGGCTGGGTCCGCTCCCAGGTCGCTCCGAACGGCCAGCTCGACGACGTGAGCGAGCAGGCGCTCCGCGAGGCGACGCTCCTGTGGCTCACCGAGGAGCACCTCCAGCTTCCGGGCTTCCTCGGAGACCGAGAGTCGACGAAACCGTCCGAGTTGCGGGTAAGCCAAGTCCGCGACTGGGAACAGTTCCCCCGCGGGCCCCCCGGCACGTTCCAGTATCGGTACGACTCTGGGAAGACGCTCGACGTGCGCCAAAGCGCGAAGGAGGTCCGGGAGGCGCTCCGCCTCCAAGGACTCCGGACGGCTACGGCGACCGCCTTCGGTGGGTTCTACTCGGCGCTCCGCCAGAAGGCGGGGCTCTCCGTTACCTAAAGTCCGCGTGGCGGGAGGAACGGGTCGGGACCCGCCTCCTCGAGCGTAGCGCAGGTGGGGCACAGCCCCCCAAGGCCGGACCGGGTGGCGGCCGACGCGCAGTCCTTGCAGAGGGCCCCGTGGCAGGCCGTGCAGGAGTGGAGATCCTCCTCCTCGGGAAGACGTCGTTCGCACCCGATGCAGTACCGCACGAGAGCGGTCCCCCCCGAGGCGGGCCGATAGGTCCGGACCGGTCGAAGCAGGCTCGTGAGCTGTTCCAGCTGGGCGAGCACGTCCCCCGTTTCCTGCTCCGGGGCGTCGAGCGGTAGCCCGTCGGGCCCCAGATCCCCGTCGTACGGTCGCACCGGCCGCGGCACGGGGAGGGAGAAGATCGCCGCCTGGGCGGCCAGGTCGGAGGGCACGAGCGGTTCGCGCTCCTCGTCCCACGGGTCCCCCTCGGCGGTGGAGAGGTCGTCGAGCTGGGTATCTTCCGCAGTTTCAGGGGCCGTGGCCGGAGGAATCGGAGCCGGAGCGGCGGCGGAACCCGACCGACGGGTACGGGGTGCGGGAGCCGCCTCCTCGGGCGTAATCGCTCCGAAGGCGGCTCCGGCAAGCGCGATAATGCCGATTCCCAGGAAGAGCACCCAGACCGGGAGCGGGGAGCCCGGAAAGAGTCGGATGGCACGGGCAAAGAGGAGGACCCCGAGGGTCAAGGAGAGTACGCCGATCAGGAGGAAGGGCCAGCCGGCGAGGAGCCCGGGCGCGAGCTCGCGCCAGAACGGCTCCGGCCGGTCGACCCGGACCTGGGGCGCGCCCCGTCCGCCTGCCGCGCGGGGACCCGCGACGGCGTTCCGGACCGTAGCGTTTCTCCCCTCCATGGCGCGGCCCACAGGAGTTGAGGCGTTCCTCCCACCATTAGACCTCTGGTCGGACTGAAAGTGCACACGCAGCTCACCCCGACGTAGTTGGGGTTTCTCGCAAAAAATGGGGAGCCGCCCCCGTCTGGGGGGGGCGGCGGGTTAAGGGGAAAAGGTTCGACGAGGCTTCGCCGACGCGAGCTGACCTACGGGCAGCTCGCACCCGAGCAGCCGTACTCGATCACCGTCACGCTCGTGATGGTGTTCGCGCCGGTGCCGAGGTCCCAGGTTAGCAGGATGCCGCCCGCGACGGCGGTGGAGGCCTGCGCCAGGTAGAGGCTCGTGGTCCCGCCGTTCGTGGTCGCGACGACCGCGACGTCAATCTGCATCGCGCCCGTCCAGCTCGTGGTGAACGCGAGGTAGCTCGTCTCCGCGATGTCGCCTGCGATGCACACGTTGAGGCAGAACGCGTTCGTGCCGGCCACGAGCTTCTGGGGGGTCGCGCTGGTCCCCGTGGAAGACGTCGGGGCCGGGTTCGCGGTCAGGTTGATCGTCGTGAACTTGTAGGTGACGCCGGGGACACCCGCCGTGTTGTTCGTGATGTCACCCTGGCCACCCTGATTGTGGACGTTGATCGTTATCGCCGCAAGGGCAAAGCCGGCCACCAGGCTCACTATGGCCGCCAGCGTTCCCAGATAGACCGTTCTCCGACCCAGCTTCCCGCTCATTTCGTTCCTTACCCCGAGGGGTAAGTTCGATTTGGTTCGAACCCATATTTATACGTATAGATGCGGACATTTGGCGCACCGAGCCCGGCCGGCGTACGGGAGGGCGGGCCGAGCGGGACCCTCCTGTCCCGACGTGCCGGATTGGGACTAGCCGGCGGCAGCCCGCCGAACCTGGGGCAGGAGGAGGTGGCTGTCCCCGAACTCGTGCCAGAGGTAGCCTCCGTTCACCGCGGCGCGGTAGGCCGCTCGGACCCGGGATGCACCCGCAAGCGCGAACAGGAGCGCAAGATGGCTCGCGAACGGGTCGTGGAACCCTGTGAGGAGCCCGTCCACCACCCGGATCGGAACCCCCGGCTGGAGCCGGCGTCGGGTGAATCCCTGGGTCGGTCGGAGCGTGCCGGAACCGGCTGCGGCCTCCAGGGCACGGACGACGGTGGTGCCGACCGCCACGACCCGACCGCCGGATCGACGGGTGCGTTCGATAGCCCGGACCGTCCCCTGCCCCACCTCGAACGGCTCGGGGAGCAAGGCCTCCTGGTCGAACTCGCTCGCCTCCACTTCCAGACTCGAGACAGCGCTGTGGAGCAGGATTACGGCGGTCGACACGCCGCGTTGGGCGAGCGACGCGAGGATGCGTTCGGTGAACGGCCGACCGGCCGAAGGCATCTCGGCGCTCCCGGGCGAACGCGCGAAGATGGTCTGGTACTCGAGCAGCGGAAACTCCCCGTCGGCGTAGCCGTACCGGATCGGCGCGCCGAATCGACGCATGAGCTCCTCCGGATCCCGGTCGAACCGGAAGAACCAGAGTCGAGGCTGTCCAGGGAACGGAGCAACGGCCACCGCGCTCGCGGGCCCGATCGCGAGCGACATCCCCTCGTGGACGGGAAGCGGTCCGGGTCGCGCAGCATCCCAGCGCGGCTCCGCCAGCCACAGCCTCTCGCCGTAGCGCGTCGAGAGATTGAGCCGGATCTCACCGAACGGCGCACGGGCGGGTAGGGAGGCAGCGAGGGTCGCGCTCCGGTTCACGACCAGGAGATCGCCGGGGCGCAGGAAACGACCGAGCTCGCCGAACTCCGCGTGATGATCTCCCTCGGGATCACTCACCAGGAGTCGGACCGCGTCCCGTCCGAGACCGCGTCGTTCAGGAGGGGAGCGCGCCTCGAGACCCGCAGGGCGGTGGAACCCGAGCTCCTCCCGCTTCATCCCACGAGCTCCCATTCCTCGGACTGGGCGCGGAACCGTCCCCCGGAAATCCGGGGCGGCTCCTGGGCGAACAGCCAGGCCCAGAACGGGAGGGTCACTTCCGGGAGGGGCCGGTCCGAGATGTCCTCGCCCGGAAAAGCCGCCTGGTGCATCTGCGTCCGGAGGTCCCCCGGGTCGACGCTCACCACCGCGATCCCGTCGGAGCCGAGTTCCTTCGCAAGGGTCCGTGAGAGGAGGTCCAGCGCCGCCTTGCTGGCGCCGTAGCCTCCCCATCCAGGATACGCCCCGAGAGCGGCGTCGCTCGAGATGTTCACGACGAGCCCCCGAGCGTTCGCGAGCCACGGTCTCGCCGCCTGGAGGAGGCCGAGCGGAGCGAGAAGGTTCACTTCAAGGATGTCCCGCAGCCTCGGGAGCGGGAGGTCGGCGAGCCGGAGGAGTGGCGAGGGACCGAGCTCGGAAGCGTTGTTGACGAGCAGGTCCAAACGACCGCGGCGAGCGATCTCCGAAACGAGGCGCGCACGGTGAGCCGCGCTTCGGAGGTCTCCGGCGAGCGGGAGGACCTCGGCGCCGAGCTTTCGTAGCTCTTTCGCTACGACCTCGAGCTCCCCGCGGTGTCGCGCCGTCACGACGAGCTCAGTGCCAGGTACTGCAAGATGGGCCGCGATCGTCCGGCCGAGTCCGCGGCTAGCCCCTGTAACGAGCGCGACCCGAGCTGCGCTAGCCTTTCCTGCCGGCCTTCGAGCTTTCATCGCCCGCGCTCCTTGGGTCGCACGAGGAAGCGGCAGACACCGTCCCCTTGCACCACGCGGTGGGTCGTCGCAACCTTCGCGTCGAGGAGCGATTCGAACATCTTGCGCTCGGTCTCGCACGCCTCGGGGTACGCTTCGGCGATCGCGAAGATGGGACAGTTGTGCTCGGTGAGCTCGCACGTTCCCCGCCGCCGGCCGCCGTATTCCGCCATGTAGCCCTCCTCGTCTCGGAGCCGCGCGAGGGCCCGTACCCGATCCGGGAGCTCGACCTGCCCCAGTCGCGGGCGGTGGCGCGCGTGCGCCTCGGCGTTTCGTTCTTGCAGCAGCTCCGTGACCGCGGCCCGCCCCAGCCGACGTTCGACGAATTCGAGCGCCGATACCGACAGATCCGCGTACGCTTGGGGGAAGAGGCGCCGGGCCTCGGCCCGTAGCGAGAATCGGTGACGAGGCCGACCCACACGGCCCTTCTCGATCGTCCGTTCGAGCAGACCGTGCGCCTCGAGCTCGCTCAGGTGGCGCAGAGCGGCCACCCGCGAGGTACGTAGCTCTCCCGCGACCTCTTCTAGGCTGAGGTCGCCCCGCCGCTTGAGCAGCAAAAGGATCGCCCGCTTCGGCGAGCTGAACTCCTCGGCGGCCCGGACCGGCTCGGCGCTCATCGCCCCTCCGAAGCGCCCGGCAGTTCATAAACAAAAGGGTTAACAAAAGACGGTAATCCGAGCCGGCCTCCGAGGCGCGACGGGCTCGAACGCGAAGCTCAAGAGCCCACGCGTCAAGAGAGAGTCATGATCACCCAGCTGACGGGCAACGGCAGGGTGCTCCTCACGCTCAACGAGTACGGCGAGTGGAGCGAGTTGTTCTACCCGTACCCGGGGCAGTTCCAGCACCTGCGCGAGCTCCGGCTCGGCATCTTCGACGTGGCGAAGTCCCGGTTTGTGTGGCTCGAGGAGGGCTGCCCGTTCGCCTCCCGTATCGTCCTCGAGAAGGCCGCCTCCACGCCCGAGACGCAGTGGACGGGGGACGACTTCTCCCTCGCTGTACAGGATTTCGTGCATCCGAACCACGACCTTCTGATCCGCACCGTCCGGCTCAAGGCCGCCGAAGGGCGGGCGTTCCGGCTCTTCCAGTACCAAGCCCTCAACATCGGGGAGGGCTCGTACATGGAGACCGCCTACCTGGACCCCGAGGAGGCGTCGATCGTCCACTACAAGCGATCGTGGTACTTCGAGTTCTTCTCCGCTCCGAAGTTCGATGCGGCCGCCTGCGGGGAGCACACGGTCCGGGGGCTGCGGGGCACGTTCGTCGACGCCGAGGACGGAACGCTCTCCGGGAGGCTCATCAGCCACGGCGCGGCCGACAGCGCTCTGCAGTGGAACCTTACCGGGGCGGGAGATCGAGAGCAGGTCGTCCGAAGCTTCCTCGCCCTCGGCTCGAAGCGGGAAGATGTCCAGCGGATCCGCCGGTACGTCAAGGAGGGGGACCCGGCCCGGTTCGAGCGCGAGTCGCAGGCGTTCTGGGGCACGTGGGTCGCGCGCCATCCGATGCGCACGACGGTGGGCCTCTCCGACCGCGTGAGGAACCTCTACCGCGCGAGCGTCCTCGTCATGAAGCACGTCGCGGGGGCGAACGGGTCGATCATCGCCTCCCCCGACACCCGCTCGCTCGTCGTCGGCGGGGACTCCTACAACTACTGCTGGTGGCGCGACGGGGGGTACATCGCCAAGGCGATGGACGAGGCCGGACTCTACGAGAACGCGCACCGGTTCCTCGAGTTCGCCGCGAGCTGCCAGCGCCCGGACGGCTCCTTCCTCCACCGCCACTTTCCGGACGGCGCCATCGGGAGCACCTGGCATCCGCCCCCGTTCCTGCAGATCGACCAGACCGGCACGGTCATCGCGGCCGTCTGGCACCACTTCAAGCGACGGACGGACCTCGAGATGCTGCTCGACCTCTGGCCGATGGTGAAGCAGGCCGCGGTCTTCCTAACGCAGTTCCGGGATATGTCCACGGGGCTCCCCCGGGCGAGCTTCGACCTTTGGGAAGAACGGGACGCGATCCACACCTACTCCACCGCCGTCGTCATCCACGCGCTCGAACGGGCGGCGCGCATCGCGATCGAGCTCGGGAAGAACGGGGACCCGTGGCGGCAGGCGAGCCACGAGATGCAGGAAGCGGCGCTCCGCCACCTGTGGGACCCCGAGGCGACGCGGTTCGTCCGGAGCATCGCGCCCCGCGACGACCGGCTCGATGCCTCGGTGCTGCTCGCCCTGAAGCTCGGACTCGTCGACTGGGCCGACCCGCGCGCGCGCCAGACGGTCGAGGCGATCGAAAGGCGTCTCTGGAGCCGCCAGGTGGGGGGTCTGGCCCGCTACGAAGGGGACGAGTACTACGGGAAGGAGAACCCCTGGATCATCTGCACTCTCTGGCTCGCGGAAGCGCGGCTCCTCCTAGGGGAGCGGGAGCGCTGCCGCGAACTCATCGAGTGGGTCGCGAACCACGCGCTCTCGACGGGGCTCCTCCCGGAGCAGCTCGACTCCCAGACGGGCGAGGCACGGAGCGCCACCCCGCTCACCTGGTCCCACTCCACCTTCGTCGATGTCGTTCACAAGTACCAGCGCTCGTTCACGGGGGCGGGGATGGAGGAGGAGTGAGCTTCCACCTCCCCGGCCGGCGGCGGAGTCCCCGATGAGGTTCCGCGGCGACCGGACGGCGCCCGGCGCGCCCGGCATCGACCCGAGGTGGTCGCACGGCGACAAGGTAGGCGTGGGGACGAGCTACTCGGCGGATTCGAAGGTGTGGTTCACCCTGTGGCGAGGCATCCTCACCGAGTGCTACTACCCTACGATCGACCGACCCCAGCTCCGAGACTTCGAGTTCCTGGTGGCCGACGGCGCGGGGCTGTTCCACGAGGAGCGACGTCACCTCGAGATAGAGGTCCGTCCGCTCGCCTCGACGGCCCTCGGCTACCATGTCGTGGGGCGCGACCCGGACGGTCGCTACTCGATCGAGAAGGAGATCCTCACGGCGCCGCATCTTCCGGTGGTGCTCCAGCACGTGCAGTTCCACCGCTCGGAGCGGGGCGACCCTCTGCGGCTCTACCTGCTCGCCGCCCCGCATCTCGATGGCGGAGGGGCGGGCAACAACGGCTTCGTGGTCCAGATGCCGGGCCGTGAGCTCCTCGCGGCCGAGCACAACGGGATCTGGCTCGCGATCGGAGCGAGCGTCCCCTTCGAGCACCTCTCGGCAGGGTACGTCGGCCGGAGCGACCTCTGGACCGACCTCGAGGCCCACCACCGCATGACCTGGGAGTACGACGTGGCTCCCGCGGGCAACGTGGCGCTCGGGGCGGAACTCGACCTACCCGCGTCGGGGACGTTCACCGTTGCCCTCGCCTTCGGCCATGGGTTACCGCACGCGGTGGCCGCGCTCCTTCCGGCGCTCGCCACGCCGTTCGACGCCCTCCGTCAGAGGTTCCTCGAACAGTGGGCCCGAGCCGCGAAGAAGGGACCGTCGCTAGTTCGCCGCGGCGGGGACCGTGGTGCCCTCTACCGGACGAGTACGAGCCTCCTCCTCGCCCACGAGGACAAGACCTTCCCCGGGGCGTTCATCGCATCGACCGCGATCCCGTGGGGGAACTCCAAGGGGGACGAGGACCGGGGCGGGTACCATCTCGTCTGGACGCGCGACCTGTGCGAGATCGCCGGAGGACTGCAAGCCTCGGGCCACATCGAGAGCGCTCTACGGACCCTGGTCTACCTCGCGACGACCCAGCAGCCGGACGGCGGCTTCGCGCAGAACTTCTGGCTGAACGGCGACCCGTACTGGAGCGGCATGCAGCTCGACGAAGTGGCGCTCCCCATCCTCCTCGCAGACCGTCTGGACCGCGCAGGAGCGCTGGAGCAGTTCGACCCCTACCCTGCCGTCCTCGCGGCCGCCCGTTTCCTGATCGAGCAAGGACCCGCGACCGGCCAGGAGCGATGGGAGGAGACGAGCGGCTTCTCGCCCTCCACGCTCGCCGCGCACATCGCGGCCCTCATCGCAGCCGCTCGGTTCACGCGGGAACGCGGCGCGGCGAGCACCGCCCGGTTTCTCGAGGAGTACGCCGACTTCCTCGAGCAGAACCTCGAACGATGGACCGTCACACGGTGCGGCACGTTGCTCCCGGGGGTCACGACCCACTACGTGCGCATCCTACCCGCAGATCCCCTCGACCCTCACGCGCCGGAGGATCTCGATGCGGCGACACTCCTGCTTACCAACCAGCCGCCCGGCATGGGTCCGGTCCCGGCCGCCTCGGTCGTCGACTGCGGGGTTCTCGAGCTCGTGAGGTACGGGATCCGCCGCGCCGACGACCCGATCATCCTCTCGACGCTCGAGGTGATCGACGCGACGTTGAAGGTCGAGACCCCCGCCGGACCGGTGTGGCGCCGCTACAACGGCGACGGCTACGGTGAGAAGCCCGACGGCACCGCCTACGCGGGTTGGGGCAAGGGCAGGGGCTGGCCACTCCTCACCGGGGAGCGGGGAACGTACGAACTGGCGGCAGGGAGGGACGCGACGCCGTACCTCCGCACGCTGGAGCGGCTGAGCGCACCGGCGGGCTTGCTCTCCGAGCAGGTGTGGGACGAACCGGACCTCCCTCGTCTCCACCTCGTCCGCGGGGGCCCGACGGGAAGCGCGCGACCTCTCCTCTGGGCCCACGCGGAGTACGTGAAGCTCCTCCGCTCGGCGCACGACCACCAACCGTTCGACCGGGTTCCCGAGGTGTACGAGAGGTACGCCGCGACGTCGCACCGTGTCCGCCTCCTGGACGGGGTGTGGAAGCGCAACCGTCAGCCGCAGAGGATCTCCCGTGGAGGACGGCTCCGGATCATCGGACCCGAACGGTTCCGGCTGCATTGGTCCATGAACGATTGGGCCACGTCCGAGGACACGGAATCCAACGCAACCGGACTGGGGCTCGAGTTCCTCGACCTCGACATTCCGGCAAAGGCCGCCGGCCCCCTCGTCTTCACCTTCTTCTGGAGCGCGAGGGGCACCTGGGAAGGGCAGGACTATCGGGTGCAGCTCGCCGAGCCTGCCGCCTAGGCTCGCCCACCGCGGCGAGTTCTCGGGCGAAGGTTGGCT
>JAKIWX010000021.1 GCA_022749845.1 Thermoplasmata archaeon | reverse complement strand
GATGGTGCCGCGGGCCGGGCTTGAACCGGCGACTTCAAGATCTTCAGTCTTGCACTCTCCCAAACTGAGTTACCGCGGCGTCACCCACTCGACGCTCGGAGTCAGGTCCCGTGCTATAAATGGGCTCGTGGGGGCGCATCCGGCCTCCTCCGCCGCAGCCCGCGTGGGCCGCAGCCGAGCGCGAAGCTTGGGTTCCTTCCGGGCCGTCTGCCTGGCTCGCGTGAGCGGGGTTTGGGGGCCGATGGGCTGCCCCGCACGGAATCACCCCGACCGGACGTGCGCGTGCGCGTTCAGAAGCGATTCACCGTCGGCCCGGCCCTGCTACCTTATCTAGGGCCGCCCGCCTCTTCACACCCTCCTCGCATGCGAACGCTCGTCGTCACGGAGAAGTTCTCCACCGCGCTCCGGATCGCGATCGTCCTCTCCGACGGCCAGATGAAACGCGGCCGTGCGGAGGGGATGCCGCTGTTCACCTTCTCGCGACCAGATGGGGAGTGGGCGGTCGCCGGACTTCGCGGCCACATCGTCGAGCTCGACTACCCCGAGGAGCTCTCCCGCTGGACCCTCGGCGGACTCGCGCTCCTGCTCGAGACCCGGCCGTTGAAGCGCGTCACCGAGCCGCGGATCGTCAACGCCCTTCAGTCGATCGTGCGGGAGTACGACCGGGTGATCCTCGCGACCGACTTCGACCGGGAGGGGGAGCTCATCGGCGTCGAGTGCCTCGAACTCCTGCGCGCCGTCCACCCGAACGTAACGGTGAAGCGGGCCCGGTACAGCGCGCTCACCCGGGAGGTCATCGAGCAAAGCTTCCACGAGCTCGCCGAAGTGGACCACGCCCTCGCCGACGCGGCGGGGGCCCGGCAGGAGATCGATCTCGTCTGGGGAGCGCTGCTCACTCGCTACCTCACGCTGAGCTCCGAGCAACGGGGCCAGGGATTCCTAAGCGCGGGGAGGGTCCAGACCCCGACCCTCGCCCTCCTCGTCGAACGGGACCAGGAGATCCGCCAGTTCGTGCCCACCCCCTACTGGGAGATCTCCGCCGACGCCCAGGAGAAGGAGACTCCGTTCACCCTCGCCCACACCCACGGCACCTTCGAGGTGAAGTCGGAAGCGGAGCAGATCCTGAAGAAGCTCGAGGGGGCAAACGAAGGAACGGTTGGTGCCTACAAGGAGGAGGAGAGCCGCCGGCGACCTCCCATCCCCTTCTCAACCACGCTCTTCGTGGCGGAGGCCAGCCGGATGGGGATCGGCGCCGCGCACACGATGCGGATCGCCGAGGACCTGTACACTCAGGGTCTCATCAGCTACCCGCGCACGGACAACACCGTCTATCCGCGGGGGCTTGGGCTACGCGCGCTCGTCGAGCGATTCGTTGAGAGCCCGTTCCGCACGGAGGCGGAGTACGTGCTCGGCCAGACGTCGTTCCGCGCGACGCGCGGCCGCTCCGAGACGACGGACCACCCCCCGATCTACCCAACCGGTGTAGTCGACCCGAAGAAGCTCAAGCCGGACCACGCCCGGATCTACGAGCTCGTCGTGCGGAGGTTCCTCGCGACGGTCGCTCCCGACTGCGTGGGCCGCAGCCGGCTCGCGACGGTAGAGATCCGCGCCGAGCCGTTCGAAGCCCGCGGACTCCTCATCGATGACCCCGGCTGGTACCAAGTCTACCCGTACTCGCAACCGGAGGCACGCACCCTGCCCGTGCTCGAGGTGGGCGGGCGTATCCGGATCAATTCGGTGCGCCTCGACGAGCAGCACACCCGTCCCCCGAGGCGGTTCACCCAAGGTACCCTCATCCAGGAGATGGAGCGGCTCGGACTCGGGACGAAGAGTACGCGCCACGACGTCCTGCAGAAGCTTCTCGACCGGCGCTACATCACCCTGCGCAACCTCGAGCCGACCGGGACTGGGATTGCGGTCACCGAGGCGCTCCGGGCCCACGCGCCCGTGATCACCCGCCCGGAGATGACCCACCGTCTCGAGGAGGACATGGCGCTCGTCGCCGACTCGAAGAAGACGCAGGCCGAGGTGCTCGAGGAGTCCCGCGAGATGCTCCGCGAGGCGTACGACCTCCTCGCCCGCAACTCCGAGGGGGTGCGAGCGACGCTCCAAGGCGCTCTCGACCGCCAACACTTCGCAGGCCCGTGCCCCCGCTGCGGGGGGGCGCTGCGCATCGCCCGTTCTCCGCGCGGTAGCCGATGGATCCAGTGCGCCAACAACCCCCAGACCTGCCCCGTGAGCTACGCGCTTCCGGCGGCCGGGTTCATCGAGCCGGCCCCCGAGTTCCTCTGCGCGACGTGCAAGACCCCCCGGCTCAGGATCACCTTCCGTGGTCAGCGCCCGGACCTCTACTGCATCAACCCCGAGTGCCCCGAGCACAAGCGCGCCTTCGAGGTCGGCGTTTGCCCCAACTGCAGCTCCCCTCTCGCCATCCGCTACTCGTTCGCCGGCAAGCGGTTCGTGGGCTGCACCGGGTATCCGAACTGCCGCGTGACCTTCCCGCTCCCCCAACGAGGTAAGCTCGAGAAAGCGCCCGAGCCGTGTCCGGTCTGCCGCTCCCCGATCGTGACGGCCATCGAGGCCGGCCGCCCGCCGTGGACCCTGTGCGTGAACCCGGCCTGCCCGTCGCGGGAGAAGAAGACCGTGGCCGCTACGAAAGTTGCGGCGAAGAAGCCGCGACGTGCGTCCGCCGCGGCCGGTGCCGCTCGGCGCACGCGGGCCGCACCCATTGCGGAAGGGGCGCCCGCGGAGGCCGCGGCCCCGGTGCGTCGGCGAGCGAGGGCCCCGCCCAAGGCGAGCGAGCCGGCGAGCGAACCGGCCGGCGCGACGCCGGGCGCGTAGGTCGAAAAAGTCCGGTACCACCCGTCGCTGCTGCATTACGGCATCGCCGGCCGTGAGCGTTTCGAGGCTACCGGTCGTGGGTTAAATACAACCCGCAGGTCGAATCGCTGTGTCCCCCCGCTCGCTCTGGGTGGGCGAGCTCGATTCCCGTTCGTGGGAGCAGGAGCTTCGTCGCGACCCGCTCGTCATCCTCCCCGTCGGCGCGCTCGAGGCGCACGGCCCCCACCTTCCGCTCTCCGCCGATCAGATCCAGGCCGAACGGACGGCGGTTGAGCTCGCCTCGGCCCACGGCGGTTTCGTGTTGCCGTCGCTCTGCTACGGAGTTTGCCGCGGCGCCCGGAACTTCCCGGGCACCGTGACGCTCTCGCTCGAGACCCTCGCTCGGCTCTCGGAGGAGGTGCTGACGGAGACCGCCCGCATGGGGGCCCGACGGCTCCTCGTCCTCTCGGGGCATGCCGAGGCGCCCCACATGGTGGCGCTCCGGGAGGGGGCGGAGGCAGCGCTTCGTTCGGGGATGCCGGGCCGCGTCCTCGTCCTCTCCGATTACGATTTCGTGTACGAGTTGAGAGGGACCGAAGCGCCCGTCACCGACGGCCATGCAGGACTTCTCGAGACGTCGCGCTTGCTCGCGCTCGCTCCCGATCTGGTCGGCAAGGCACGTCCGTTGGGACCCTCCCGACGCTCCCGATTCCGTGCAGGGGCGCCCACGGCGGAGGAGTGGCCCGAGAGCGTCCTCGGGGATCCCGGGGCCGCCTCAGCGGAGCTCGGCCAGCGGGTCCAGCGTCACGTGCTCGAGCGGCTCGGGGAGACGGTGCGCAGCGAGCTCGCGGGAGGGGTCCCCTGAGCGCGAACGGCGTCGTCGACGCCATCCGCATCCGCGGGGCCCGACAACACAACCTGAAGAACATCGACCTCGACCTTCCGCGCAACCGGTTCATCGTCGTGACCGGTGCCTCCGGCTCCGGAAAGTCGAGCCTCGCGTTCGACACGTTGTTCGCCGAGGGCCAGCGGCGGTACATCGAGAGCCTCTCCTCGTACGCCCGGCAGTTCCTGGGCCAGATGGACAAGCCGGACGTCGATTCGATCGAGGGCTTGAGCCCCGCGATCGCCATCGAACAGCGCGCGGGGAGCCGCAACCCGCGCTCCACCGTCGGCACCGTCACCGAGATCCACGACTACCTCCGGCTCCTGTTCGCCCGGATCGGCGTCCCGCACTGCCCGAAGGACGGCTCGGTCATCGTGCCGCAATCGGTGGACCGGATCGTCGCGACCGTAGCCGAACACGCGGGGGAGGGACGTGTCGATGTCCTCGCCCCGGTGATCCGGGGCAAGAAGGGGGAGCACAGGGAAGCCATCGAAGCGCTCCGCCGGCAGGGGTTCCGACGGTTCGTCATCGACGGTGCGGAGGTCCGCCTGCCCGGGACGGAGATCCAGCTCGAGAAGAATCGCAAGCACACGATCGAGGTGGTCGTCGACAGCGTTTCCGCAGGGACGGTGGAGGCGACCCGTCTCGCGGAAGCGGTCGCCCTCGGGCGCGACCTCGCGGAGGGGCTCGTCATCCTCCGGCGTCCCGGAGGGGAGCGCGAGTTGTTCTCGAGCGCACGGGCCTGCCCCGTGTGCGGCTACTCGCTCGCCGAGCTCGAGCCTCGGATGTTCAGCTTCAACTCGCCGTTCGGCGCGTGCGCCGAGTGCTCGGGGATCGGCGCGACGCTGCACGGCGACCCTGCGCTCATCATCCCGGACAAGGACAAGCCGCTCACGAAGGCGATCTCTGTGTGGGGACTCACGCCCGAACGGGAAGCGCTCGAGCGGTTCGGTGCGCAGTACGGCTACGACCCGGACGCACCGGTCCGCGAGCTCTCCGAGGCGGGCTGGAAGGCGCTCTTCGAGGGGAGCGAGCGCGCGCTCGGGGGAAGCGCCCACTGGCAGTCGCACTGGTGGGGAGGCGGCTGGCTCAAGGAGGGACTCCTCCGGGCCGTCGAGCGCCGGTGGAAGGACACGAAGAGCGAGGGCGCGAAAGAGTACTACCTTGGCTACCTTGCCTTCACTCCCTGCCGCGCCTGCGAGGGACGGCGCCTGAAGCCGGAGAGCCTTGCCGTCACCGTGCGAGATCGATCTATTGCCGACCTCTCGGCAAGGAGCGTCGCCGACTCCGCCGCCTTCTTCCGGTCGCTCCGGCTCGAACCGAAGGAGGAGCCGATCGTCGGGGCCGTCGTCAAGGAGATACGGGCGCGGTTGAGCTTCCTCGAGAACGTGGGGCTCACCTACCTCACGCTCGACCGGGGCTCCGCCTCCCACTCGGGGGGGGAGGCGGAACGGATCGCGCTCGCCACGCAGATCGGCAGCGGGCTCGTGGGTGTGCTCTACATCCTGGACGAACCGTCGATCGGGCTACACCCCCGCGACCACGCACGGCTCCTCGAGACGCTCGTGCGCCTGCGCGACCTGGGGAACACCCTCATCGTCGTCGAGCACGACGAGGCGACGATGCGGGCCGCCGACTGGATCGTCGACCTCGGACCAGGAGCGGGCGTGCACGGCGGAGAGCTCCTCTTCTCGGGCCCGGCGCGCGCCATCACGGCCGAGCCGAGGTCCATCACCGGACAGTACCTGAGCGGCCGCCGCTCGATCCCCGTCCCCGAGCACCGACGAGCCCCAGGGGAGCGCTGGCTCACGATCCGCGGACCCCGCGAGAACAACCTCAAGGGGGAGGAGGTCCGGATCCCGCTCGGCACGCTGACCGCGCTGAGCGGCGTCTCGGGGAGCGGGAAGTCGACGCTCCTCGAAGAGACGCTCTACCGCGCGTTGCGCCGGCACCTGGGGTTGGGCCGGGAGACGCCGGGCCGGCACGAGTACATCGACGGCATCCAGCAGGTGGACCGGGTGCTGCTCATCGACCAGGCGCCGATCGGGAGGACGCCGAGGAGCAACCCCGCCACGTACACGGGCCTGATGACCCCGATCCGGGAGCTGTACAGCTCGCTCCCCGAGGCGAAGGCGCGGGGGTTCGGGCCCGGACGGTTCAGCTTCAACGTCGCGGGAGGGCGTTGCGAGGCGTGCGAGGGGGACGGCATGATCTCCTACGAGATGCACTTCCTCCCGGACGTGCACGTCCTGTGCGAGGAGTGCCACGGCAAGCGGTTCAACAAGGAGACGCTCGAGGTCACCTTCAAGGGCAAGCACATCGCCGACGTGCTCGCGATGACGGTCGAGGAGGCGCTCGCCTTCTTCGCGAACCACCGACGGATCGCCGGTCGGCTCCAGCTGCTCTCGGACGTCGGCCTCGGCTACCTCCAGCTCGGCCAGAGCGCGACCACCCTCTCCGGCGGCGAGGCCCAGCGGATCAAGATCGCCTTCGAGCTCGGGAAGAACGCGACCGGCCGGACCCTCTACCTCCTCGACGAGCCGACCACGGGCCTCCATTTCCAGGACGTCGAGCGGCTCCTCGCGGTGCTGTTCCGGCTGCGGGAGAGCGGGAACACGGTGGTCGTCATCGAGCACCACCTGGACGTGCTCAAGTCGGCGGACTGGCTCATCGACCTCGGCCCGGAAGGCGGCGACGCGGGCGGGCATGTCGTCGCGAGCGGAACGCCCGAGGAGGTGGCTAGAGTGCCCGAGTCGTACACGGGTCGGTTCCTCGCCCCCCTGCTCGGCCTCGTGACGCCCGCCGCCACGACCCGCATGCGTCGACGATGAGCGATCCTGTACCCGAGCGCCTTCCGGGGTTCACGCCCGCGAGCCAGCTTGCCGCTCTCGAGTCGGCCCCGTTCCGCCGCGGCCCGACCGGGCCCGGCGTCTACCTCTTCCGGAACGGCCGCGGCGACGTCGTCTACGTCGGCAAGGCGTTGAGCTTGCGTCGGCGGGTCCTCGACCACCTCCACGTCCGGGTGGAGAAGGACGGCGCGATCCTGGCGCAGAGCAGCTCGGTGGAGTTTGTTCCTACGGTCTCCGAGCGGGAGGCGCTCCTGCTCGAGTCGAACCTGGTGAAGCAGTACCAACCGCCGCTCAACACGCTGCTGAAGGACGACCGGAGCTTCCCGTACCTCGGCGTCACGCTCGGGGACACCTGGCCACGGATCCGATTCCTGCGCCGGCCGAAGCGGGGCGGGGGTACGGTCCTCTTTGGACCCTACACGAGCGCGCGCGAGGCCCGCGAGGTGCAGAAGCTTCTCTCGGAAACCTTCCAGATCCGGCAGTGCATCGTGCTCCCGAAGCGCGCCTGCCTCTACTACCACATCAAGACCTGCAGCGCGCCGTGCATCGGGGCGGTGCAACCCGAGGAGTACGACCGGTCGGTGCGCCAGGCGCTCCGCGTCCTGCGGGGGGACGCCGCCGGAGTACGACCGGGAGTCGAGCGGGCGATGGAGGTCGCGGCCCGCGAGGAGGAGTACGAGCGGGCCGGGCACCTGCGCGACGCCCTGCGGGGCCTAGACGCGCTCGCGCAACGGCAGCACGTGATCGGCCCCGGCCCCGGACGGGCCGACGTGCTCTCGCTCGCCTTCCCCCGGGACCCGGCGGTCCTGCGCGTGGCGGTGGGGCTCATCACGGTCCAGGACGGGGAGGTACGGCACACCGAGCCGCATCTGATGGCGACCCCCGCGGACGACCTCCCCGACGCTGGCGAGCTCCTCCGCCAGTTCCTGCTTCAGTGGTACGGCGCTCGGACCGAGATGCCGAGCCGGCTCTACATCGCCGGTCCTCGGCCGGCCGGCGTGGACGAGGCGGTGAGCTGGCTCGAGAAGGAGCGGGGGGTGCGCGTGCGATTCCGTCCGACGGGCCGCTGGGCCTCGCTCGCACGCCTCGCGGAGCGTCTCGCCCGTTCCCACCTCGACGCCCACGCTCCCGCCGCACCCCCGAAAGCGGTCCTCGAGGCGCTCTCCTCGTTGCTGAAGCTCCCCACGCTTCCCCGGCGGATCGAGGGGATCGACATCTCCATCCTTCAGGGGACGGAGGCGGTCGGCTCCCTCGTCGTCTTCCAGAACGGAGCGCCGTTCAAGGAGGAGTACCGCAGGTTCAAGATCCGGACGGTGCCCGGAATGAACGACTTCGCCATGGTCGCCGAGGTCGTGCGACGGCGGTACCGCCGCCGCCTGGCCGAGGAGGAGATCCTCCCCGACCTTCTGCTCATCGACGGCGGGCGCGGCCAGCTCGCCTCGGCGGAGAGCGAGCTCGCGGCGCTGCACCTCGAGGAACGGGTCCCCGCGATCGGACTCGCCAAACGCGAAGAGGAGGTCTACCTGCCGGGCGAACCGATCCCGCTCCGGCCGAATCCGGACTCCCCCCCGATGCTGCTGTTGCGCGCGGTGCGGGACGAGGCGCACCGGTTCGCCGTGACCTACCACCGGCGCCGTCGCGCAATGCGGTTGCGCGAGGAGGTGGAGCGGGCCGCTGGAGCCCCATCGCGGCCCGTCCCACCTGCGAGTGGCTAGCTGCCGGCAAGGCTCGTGGGCCCGGCGAGGACTCCGGGAGGCGGCCCTGAAGCCCTAGCGGTCGCGCGGAGGCGGTTGCGGACGTGGCGGAGCAGCAGGATCGCCACGAGAGCAACCGCAACGCTGCCGAGCGCGTATCCGATGAGCTCGAGGAGCACCGCCCACCCCACCAAGGTGAGGACAGCTCCCCCCGCGAAGAACAGCGCCCGTTCCGGGTCGTCGAGTCGGCCCACGTAGCGGAACCCGAGCAGCACGGGCACCTCGGCGAGGAGCAGCACGAGCGTGATCGTGACGGGGACCGGCCAGTGCGCCGCGGCGCCGACCCCACCCACGAACAGCCACGCCGGCAAGTACGCCGCCCCGAAGAGGAGGAGCGTCGGGCGCGAAGGTACCCACGACCCTGCGGCTGCGAGAAGAAGGTCGCGCGGGAGCTTCCAGGCGAGGAGACCTAGCGCACCGGCGACGAGGAAGCACCCGACGAAGCCGAGAGCGCTCGGGGCGTACGGGTAGAAGAGCGAGAGCAGCAAGTTCGTTGCACAGAAGATCAGGCCGGCGACGGGCAGGCGCCTTCCCTCGAGCAGCGGTCGATCCCGCCACTCGGGGTACCACAAGCTCACGAGGAGGATGGGGAGCGCGATGCTGTAGATCCCGTGGAATCCCGCGAGGCCCACGGCCCATACCCAGTTCGTGCCCAGGAAATGGCCGTAGGTGGCGAACACCCCGACTGTCGCACCGCCCGTCGCGAAGAAGGTGTGGACGGCTACCCCCTCCTCTAGGATTCCGTACGCCGAGCCCAGCAACAGCACGGACTCCCATCCACGGTGCCAACGCACCGTCAGCTCCCGGACGAGGAGTACGCCCGCCCCGTAGAGTCCTGCGAGGAACGCAGCGGAGATCAGGAACGCGAACGGGTTGAGCAGCAGCGCGATCGGCGTGGAGCCGGTCAGGTACTCGGCGAGAAACGGCGAGAGGACGGCGAGGACGAGGGTAGGGCGCCATCGTGGTGTGGCGCGGAACGGTAGGGGCGCGTCCACGCCTCTCTAAGCCTCGAACCGGCTACTTGAACCCCCCCGGAACAGAGCGCCGCCCCTCGTCAGGCGGACCCGGGTCCGAGACCCGCGCCGGACTATGCCTTCTTCGAGCCTTGGCGCTCGGGGGTTCCGATGAAGGGCAGGCCGCTCGCCCGCTTCGCGACCTCGGCGGTCGGGATCCGTCGGAGGTCCTTCTCGGGCTCGAGGAAGGCGACGTCGAGCGCCTCGGGGGGGAAGGGGGAGGGAGAACCCTCGGCGACGGCTTGAAGGGCGAACTTGAACGCGTTCTCCTCGTTCCGCTGCGCGGGCAGCTTCTCCTCGAGGAAGTCCGCCACCTGGCGCCGGTTCCTGCCGATCGCGTACGCCTTCCAGCCTATCGTGGCGCCGCTCGGGTCGAGCTCGACGAGCTCGGGGGTCGAGCCGGAGAAACCGCCCAGCAGGATCGACACCGCGAACGGGCGCGTCCCGCCGAACTGGGTGAACTGTTGGAGGTGCGTCCCGAGGGCGCCGGAGAGGAGCGAGATCGGGATCGTTTCGCCGAAGCTCAGGCGGTAGCGCTGGGCTTCGAGCCGCAGGAACTCGACGAGCACCCGCGAGTCCGCGATGAGTCCCGCGGTGACGCAGCCGAGTCCTGTGTCGAGAGCGAAGCTCTTCTCGATCGAGCCCGCCTCGGCGAGGGGGCTCACCGGAAGGTTCCGGTAGGCGACGAAGACGATGCCGCCTTCGTAGGAGACGGCGACCGCCGTCCCGCCCATCTGGATCGCCTGCAGCGCGTACTCGACCTGGAACAGTCGGCCGTCGGGCGAGAAGACCGTGCTCGCGCGGTCGTACGCCATCTGGCCGGGTTGCATCTCCACGAAGACACCTCAGACGGCGGACGGGAGACGTGGGGGGATTTGAGCCTGCGCCCGCGCTGACGTGAAGGTTACCGAGGCGACGAGGTGACCCGCGCCCGGCAGGCGAAACCCTATAGCCCACGCCGCCGCCTCGGCGGCCGATGGCCGCGCGAGCTGTCGGACCCGTCGTAGAGCTCCCGATGGCGTCGACGCATCGCGGCGCCCTCTCGGTCGCCTGCGCCCAGTGCGCCGAGGGGCGCAAGATGGTCCTGTTCGTCTCGGGGGTGTGCCGCTTCCGGTGTTTCTACTGCCCCGTGTCGGAGACGCGGAACCAGAAGGACGTCACCTACGCGAACGAGCGACTCGTCCGGACCGACACCGACGTTCTCGAGGAGGCGCACGCCATCGGGGCGGCGGGGACGGGCATCACGGGCGGGGATCCGCTCGGATTCACGGACCGCGTGGAGCACTACATCCGTCTCCTCAAGTCGGAGTTCGGACCCGAGCACCACATCCACCTGTACACCCACGAGCCGAACGGGGAGAAGCTCGAGCGGCTCGCGAAGGCCGGGCTCGATGAGTTCCGCCTCCACATCCCCTGGTATCTTTGGGGGCCGCTCCGGGGCTCCGGGAGCGCCTACCGCGACGTGCTCGAGCGCGCCCCCGACTGGGGCCTGCGCCGGGGGGTGGAGATTCCGGTGCTGCCCGACCACCTCCGCGAACTCCGGACGCTCCTGCGCGCGCTCGATGGGATCGGGCTCGACTTCATCAACCTGAACGAACTCGAATTCTCCGAGACGAACGAGGAGAAGCTGCACGCGCGCGGCTATCTCGTCGAGCCCCGCGCAGGGTGGGGTGTGCGGGGGAGCCGCGAAGGTGCCTCCCGCCTGGTGCGAGAGCTGCACCTTCGTACCCCGCTCCACTTCTGCTCCTCGGGGTTCAAGGACGGCGTGCAGCTTCGACAGCGGCTCCTTCGACGGGCCGCCCGGACGGCGCCGCCGTTTGCCGAGCACACCGGCGACGGGACGATCCGCTTGGGCGTGGTCGAACTCGGGACCCGGAGCTCGCTCGACCGGCTCGCGAGGGATGTCTCGCGTGCGGCTCGCCTTCAGCCGGGGGAGTTCCGCGTCGACCGGGTGCGCCGGAGGGTCGAGCTCGCGCCGGAGCGTGCCCGTCGGGTGGCGGCGCGCCTCGTTGCACCCGCCTTCGTTGTCGAAGAGTATCCGACGGCCGACGCCCTCGAGGTCGAGCGGGAGCCGCTCAACGCGGCGGCGTTCCCTGGCCCGACGCGGGGCGGCGGGACGTAACCCTCGTCGCAGGCGTGCGCGCCGAAGGTGAGGAAGCGGCGGTCGCCCCGCTGATGCTTGATCGAGCAGGGACCCCACCCCTCGTCCTCGGCCCCGTACCACATCGGGCAATCCCGACACCGCAGGCCAGGGTTCACCGGTCGCTCGTTCGGAAGCTCGCCCGAGGGCTCGGCGGCGCTCATGGCGGGTCCCGGTCGAGCCATTCTCGAGCGTTCACGAGGTTGCTCATGAGTTCGGCTACCGTGACCGGACCCACGCCTCCAGGGACGGGCGTGAGCGCCTCTACCCACCCCTCGAGCTCCGGAGCGGCGTCCCCGGCGGCCTTGCGTCCGCCCGGTTTCTGAGGGTCCGGCACGGAGCTGAGACCCACGTCGACCACGACGGCCGAACGTGGCGTATTCTCCCTTTGGAGCAGTCCCGGTAGGCCCGCGCAGCTGACGATCACTTCCGCTTCGGCGAGCAGCGTCGCGAGTCCAGGCGTGTGGGAGTGGGCTACGGTGACCGTCGCGTCCCCCCGTTCGCCACGAAGGAGGAAGAGGAGCGCGAGGGGCGCCCCCACCGTGGCCGAGCGGCCGATCACGAGAACGCGGCGTTGGGCGGTCGGGATATGGTACTGTTCGAGGAGGGCCCGAGCGGCGAGGGCGACCGCCGGCATGTGCCGTGGCCGCCCAGCCGCGAGACGTCCAAGGTTCACGGCCCCCACGCCGTCGATGTCCTTCTCCGGGCGGAGGAGGTCGACCGCGGCGTGAAAATCGTAGCCGACCGGGAGCGGATGCTCCACAAGGACCCCGGACACCGATCGGTCGGCGTTGAGCTCCGCGAGCCGTGCCATGAGCTCCCCCGGGCTCGCGACGGCGACCGACCGGAAGCCGATCCCTGCGCCCGCGGCAGCTCGTTCCTGCTGGGCGAGGTAGAACCGGAATGGCGAATCGGCGGCTAGGTGGATGCTCGCGAGGACGGGCACCTCGAGTCCCCGGGTGCGGCGGGCCTCGACCCGCTTCCGGAGCTCGCCGAGGAGGCCGTCGGCGAGCTCCTTTCCGGCCATGCGGAGCGTCAGCGGTGGAGACCCCGCTTCCGGAGGCCCCGGCGCAAATAACGACCGTCGGCGGCCGCGCGGAGCAGAAGCTGCTCTCCCGTGCTTCAGCAAAGGGATTTAACCCGAAGGACACTCGGTTTGTACCGAGGGACCCTCACGGCAGGCTGCCGGCGGGGATCTCGGGGGAAGGATCATGGGAGAAAGCCCGCCCGCGGGGTCGGAAACGGCTCCGGGGTCGGAACTGGAGAGCTGGGGACGAGAGTTACCGTACCAGTCCACCCAGGATGTGGAGGTTCCTCCCCGTCTGCTCGAACAGGTGATCGGTCAGGACGACGCGGTCGAGATCGCGAAGAAGGCCGCCACGCAGAAGCGGCACATGATCCTGATCGGCGAGCCGGGCACGGGCAAGAGCATGCTCGCCCGGGCGATGGTTGACTTCCTGCCGAAGGAGCAGCTCCAGGACATCCTCGCCTACCCCAACCAGGAGGACCCGAACGAACCGAAGATCCGGGTCGTCCCGGCCGGCAAGGGGAAGGAGATCGTCGCGGCCCAGAAGCTTGAGGCCGCCCAGAAAAAGGAGCACCGTACGATCTTCATCGTGCTGTTCGCGTTCGCCATCTTCGGCCTCGCCTTCTACGTGATCTTCAAGACCGGGGACTTCACCGCGCTCCTCCTCGCGATCATCGCCTTCGTCCTCGTCCTCGCCGTCTACCGGCTCGGCTCCGGTCGCTCCGACAGCGGGCCCGGCGTCGCGAAGCTGCTCGTCACTCACTCCGCGGACGAGCGGCCGCCGTTCATCGACGCGACGGGGGCGCACGCGGGAGCGCTCCTCGGCGACGTCAAGCACGACCCGTTCCAGTCGGGCGGCCTCGAGACGCCGCCCCACGAGCGGGTCGAGGTCGGTGCGATCCACAAGGCCCACGGTGGCGTGCTCTTTGTGGACGAGATCAACCTCCTCAAGATCGAGAGCCAGCACTCCCTCCTCACGGCGCTCCAGGAGCGCAAGTTCTCCATCGTGGGCCAGTCCGAGCGCTCCGCCGGGGCGATGGTGAAGACCGAGGCGGTCCCGTGCGACTTCGTCCTCGTGGCGGCGGGGAACATCGACTCGGTCCAGTCGATGCATCCCGCGCTCCGGTCCCGGATCCGTGGCTACGGCTACGAGGTCTACGTCAAGACGACGATGCCGGACACCATCGAGAACCGGCAGAAGATCGTACGGTTCGTGGCCCAGGAGGTCACGAAGGACAAGAAGATCCCGCACTTCGACATGCAGGCCGTCATCGAGATCATCCGCGAGGCGCAGCGCCGCGCGGGCCGTTCCGGGCAGCTCACCCTGCGCCTACGGGAGCTGGGCGGCCTCGTGCGCGTCGCGGGGGACATCGCGAACGCGGACAAGGCGCCCCTCGTCACCGCCGAGCACGTCGTCCGTGCGAAGCGGACGAGCCGGTCCCTCGAGCAGCAGATCGCCGACCGCTACATCGAGCGCCGCAAGGAGTACCGCATGTTCTCGACCGAGGGCGCCGCGGTCGGCATGGTGAACGGTCTTGCCGCCATCAACTCCTCGAGCGGCATGTCCGAGTTCTCGGGGATCGTGCTCCCCATCGTGGCCGAGGTGACCCCGGCCCAGACGAAGAACGGCGGGGTCGTCGTCGCGACCGGCAAGCTCGGCGAGATCGCCCGCGAGGCGGTCCAGAACGTGAGCGCGCTCATCAAGAAGTACACGGGAGAGGACATCTCCCGCTACGACATCCACATCCAGTTCGTCGGAACCTCGGACGGCGTGGAGGGGGACTCCGCCTCCGTGTCGATCGCAACCGCCGTCATCAGCGCCCTCGAAGGGGTCCCGGTCGACCAGACGCTCGCCATGACCGGATCGCTGAGCGTCCGCGGCCAAGTGCTCCCCGTGGGCGGAGTGACCGCCAAGGTCGAGGCGGCCGCCGACTCGGGCCTGCGCCGTGTCCTCGTCCCCGAGGACAATCTCTTGGACCTCGTCCTCGAGTCGAGGTACGTCGGCCAGATCGAAGTTACTCCGGTACGGACGCTCCGCGACGTGCTCAAGTACGCGCTCGTGGGGCAGGAGCCGCAGAAGGAGTCCCTCCTGGAGCGACTCGCCGCGATGGTGGGCGCTACGAGCCGGACCGAGCTACCCGGGGGCTCGAAGAAGGGGCCCGCCCGACCCGCAGGATCGTGAGGCCGAACGTAAGCCACACCTCCGCCCGCCGCGGAGGTCTCGCTCGCGCCGAGGTGGGCGCGTCGCTCGGCGCGAGTGCCCCACCGGAGGAGGACCCGTCCCGGTTTTTCCATCGCCCGTGCTTTGTGTTCAATCCGGCGTTTCCGGCGACCCTGAACGACACGCACTGCAGCCACTGCCGGCACTACCTCACCTCCCGCTGCCCCCACATCGACGAGTTCCTCGACGACGTGGAGGACCTCGGCCCCGAGTGAGCCGGATGCCGCTCCTCGAGCGTGGGCTCCTGGTGGGGCGGTTCCAGCCGCTCCACCGCGGCCACCTGGACGCCATCGCGAAGCTGCGAGCCTCCGTCCCGGAGGCGGAGCTGATCGTGGGCATTGGGAGCGCGCAGCACTCCTACACCCTCGAGAATCCGTTCACCGCAGGCGAGCGCATGGAGATGCTCCTTCGCGCTATCGAGGAAGCGGGCCTGACGGGCGTGCGCCCCATCCCGCTCGTCGACATCGACCGACACGCCGAGTGGGTCGCGTACGTGGAGTCGCTCCTCCCGGGATTCGGACGGGTCTACACGAACAACCCGCTCACGAGGCTCCTGTTCGAGGCGGCGGGCTACGCAGTCGAGGAGGTCCCCTGGTCCCGCCGCGAGGAGCACGAGGGCCGGCTCATCCGGCGCGAGCTCGCCGCGGGCGATGCCTGGAAGTCCAAGGTACCCCCGTCGGTGGCTGCCTACCTGACCGAGATCCGGGGCCCCGAGCGGCTCCGTCTCCTTTCCTCGAAAGAGACCGGGAGCCCGAGCCACGCGAAGGGGGACGCGTGAGCCCCAGCGAGGAAGAGAAGGAAATCCCGCCCCGACGGTTCCGGAGCCTCCCGGCCTGGGCGCGGGGTCCGGCCACGACGAGCCTTCACGCGGCCCGCCGTCCAGAGCGTAACGCCGGAGCGGTGACGCCCCCCATCTACCAGACGAGCACCTTCCACTTCCCTGCGGCGAACTCGGAGCTCGGTTCGACCGCCGAGCCGTACATCTACACCCGGTACGAGAACCCGTCGCAGGAGGCGGCAGCCGAGACGATCCGCGCCCTGGAAGGCGGCGAAGCGGCCCGCGTCTTTGGAAGCGGTATGGGGGCCGTGGCGACGACGCTGGTGGGGCTACTCTCCTCCGGCGACGAGGTGTTGGCGCTCGATACCCTGTACGGGGGGACCTTGGGTCTACTCTCCGAGCTCTTGCCGCGGTACGGCATCCGGGTGCGGTGGGTGAGCCGTGCACAGGCGGCGGAGCCCGAGAAGCTCATCACCGACGGCACGCGCCTCGTCTTCCTCGAGTCCCCTACGAACCCGCTCCTCGAAGTTCACGACCTCGCCCGGTGGGCCAGCGCGGCCGATGCGTGCGGCGCGATCAGTGTCGTGGACAGCAGCATCGCAACTCCGATCAATCAGCAGCCGCTCCGTCTCGGGATCGACCTGGTGGTCCACAGCGCAAGCAAGTACCTCGGCGGCCACTCCGACCTGATCGCGGGGGCCGTCGTGGGCCCGACGGTCCTGATGGAGCGAATCCGGGATGCGCACCTCCTCCTCGGCTCGGTGCTCGACCCGTTCGCCGCTTTCCTGCTCTCCCGGGGCATGAAGACGCTCGCACCGCGTGTGACGCAGCAGAGCCGCTCGGCCGCATGGCTCGCTTCGGAGTTGGAACGTCTGCCGGGAATCGAGAAGGTCCACTACCCGGGGCGCGCCTCTCCGCAGGAGGAGGAGCTCGCGCATCGCCAGATGCTGGGTCGGAGCGGCGTCCTAGCGTTCTCGCTTCACGGTGGACTACCCGCGGCACGCCGATTCCTCGAGCGGCTCGAACTCGTACACGTCGCCGCGAGCTTTGGGGGGGCGGAGTCGCTCGTGAGCCTCCCGGCGGAGACCTCCCACGCCGGGCTGACCCAGGCGGAGCGATCGAGCCGCGGGATAGGCGAGGGTCTCGTGCGCCTCTCGGTGGGCCTCGAGGAGCCGGAAGCGCTCCTCGCGGACGTGGTTCAGGCGGGTCGGAGCGCATGACACGCCGCGCGTCCCGTAATGTTTATCGAGCGGGCTCGGTCCAGCCTCCCTTGCGCCACTGTAGCTCAGTTGGCAGAGCAGCTGATTCGTAATCAGCAGGTCGGGGGTTCAAGTCCCTCCAGTGGCTCATGGTCATCTCCCGAACCCGCTGAGCGCAGGTAGCGATGGTTCCCGAGCCTCTCGGTAAGGGACGGAGGATGGATGCATGACCCGTAGTAATGGAAATATATCGATACAGTAACCGTTACCTTGGAGTGATATCGATGGACACCGTGACGGTCTCGCCGAAATACCAAGTGGTGATTCCCGAGCGCGTTCGCGAAGAGTTCCACATCCGGGCGGGGGACAAGATGGCCGTACTCGTGAAGCACGGGATACTCCACTACGTCCCCGTTCGACCCTTCGAACAGACCAAGGGCATGACGCCGGGGCTCGACACCAAGGGCCCGCGCGACAAGCGCGACCGATTCTAGGCCTCGGGTGGTACTGTGATTTCGATCGACAGCCACGGATGGATCGAACGGTTCGGCGGAGGAACGAAGCAGGCGCACTACAACCGAGTATTCGAGGGGGTTCCGCCCTCGCAGATCCTCACGTCCGTCGTCGTCGTGGCCGAGGTCTAGTAGAAGACTAAGGCGAATCGCGGCGAGCACACCGCCCTAGAGATCGTTGCGGCGCTCGGTTACACGGTAGTGGTGCCGGTCGATCAGGAGATTGCTCTGGCGGGGGCAGATTACAGTCTTGAGCACGGGCTACACTTCTCGGACGCGCTGGTCTACGCGACGGCCCGGAGGCAGGGAGCCGACCTCTTCACAAGCGATGAAGCGCTGAAAGGCCTGCCAGGGGTCCGAATCATCTGAAGCGGCCTCTCGGCAATCGGCGATGAGGGCGAAATCGACCGCCATACGGGCGCGTCGACACCCTTCAACCTCACGGGATCCGCCTCGACGAGTCCGACAGCGTCCGCACGACTCGGCAGTTCCGCCATCGAAGCGGGATACCCGGCTCGTGATGTTCAACCTTCTGCGGACGACGAGACCAAGTTCCGCTGTCGGCTCCAGGACCAATTCGGGGCCCAGTTTCCCGAAGGAACGGGTCGAGAGTCAACGGAGCAGTTGGGGCACGCCCTCAGGACGGACTCGAACCCTCATTCCGGGTCCCTCCGGAGGCTGCGCGACTATGTCGAACGGTCCAAGACCGGGTAGCCAGGTGGACGTCCGGTTGCAAGACATTACCTCGCCTAGGTCGTTACTCCCCTACCGAGAAAGCCTCGGCTTGAGCAATCCTTGGACGAAGGGGAGCTGTTCCTTCGTGACCTGGAGCGGCCAGAGGGGAACCAGACACTGCTTGCGAAAAATCGGTGGGTCGGCAATGGTGGCGAAGGCGACCGCGTTGGATCCCCCGAGCACCTGATCGTCCACCGTGGGTCTAGCGCCGGGTCGAGAGAAGCCCGCGTCGAGACCACGCACCGCGGCGATCCATGCGCGAAGGAACCCTGGGCCGGCTGAGGAGCATGCTCGCACGACAACCCGCTCGGGCATGCGCGTCGTGTCCGCTACGGTCAACGCTCCGACAGGCTCAAGCGGCGACGCCGATGTTCTCCGTGGCCAGGGCGACGCTTGGCGTAGAAAATGAAGGCAATCGTTCAGGATCGGTACGGCTCGGCCGGCGTACTGAAGCTCGAGGACGTCGCAGCACCGGTTCCGGACTCGACCAGTGTGCTGCTCAAGGTCCGTTCCGCGTCGGTGAACGGTCTCGACTGGCGGATCCTGTCGGGTAGCCCGCTCATCGCTCGCCTCTTTTTCGGTCTAGTCCGACCGAAGCCGAGGTTCAGGATCCGCGGAGTGGATGTCGCTGGCGAGGTTCTCGCCGTGCGCAAGGCGGACTCGCGGTTCAAGGCAGGCGACTCCGTCTTCGGCCTCGGGAGCGGATCGTTCGCAGAGCTCGTCGCGGCGGACGAGAGCGAACTTGCGATCAAACCCGAAGGAGTCTCTTTCGACGATGCTTCCACCCTAGGGGTCGCCGCGTTCACGGCGCTTCAGGGACTAAGGGATTGGGCGGAGCTTCGGCCAGGGCAGTCGGTCGCGGTCACGGGTGCCGGCAGTGGCGTCGGAACGTTTGCCGTCCAGATTGCTAAGTGGATGGGTGCGCGAGTTACCGCGATTACAGGCACGGAGAACGTCGAGTTGCTCCGGTCGCTAGGCGTAGATGCCGTCGTGGATAGTCGGAAGGAAGACTTCACGCGCGCACCCGACCGCTACGACGTGATCCTCGATGTCTCGGGCCTCAATTCCTTGGCCTCCTTGCTCAGGACGCTACGCCCCGGAGGAATCCTCGCCGTCGTCGGCGGCCGGGGAGGGATCGGGCGACTGCTGAGCGCTGGGCTACGCCGCAAGATCTTCCGCCAGCGCGTCCGGGCGGAGATTGCCAAAGTCAAAGTCGGCGACCTCTCCCAGCTAGGCGAACTTGTCGCGCAGGGGAAGATCAAGCCGGTCATTGACGGGGTCTACGCGCTCCGCGAGGTGCCGCAAGCGATGGCCCGAGCGGAACTCCACAGGGCGCGCGGAAAACTCGTCGTCCACGTCGTATGAGCTGGGGCGCTGGCTGGCCGGCTCGTCCGGCGCGAAGCTCGGCGAGACTGAACGAAAGGACTCGACCCTGGAGCACGCACTCTAGGAAGCCGGAACCAACACCGACAGGCGGCTCGGAAGCAATCCGCTTGACCAATTCGTCCGAGGTAGGTCGGGTGGCGAGAAGCTGCGCCTTCTTCCGCTAACCCATTGATGCCTCGCTCGAGCGACGTGGACTAGGAGGGTTGGCTAGTCCGGGGGACGGTGGTGTGCTCCCGGAGTGCTAGCCCCCGGGCCGACGCGGCGGTCGGCGGCTACTGTGGCATCGCCTTCGCAGCTCGGCTGCGGCGGGAAGAGGTCGCCAGACGGCGGAGCTGTTCGGAAACGGCATCGAGGGGAGCGACGTCCCCCTCGGCGCGGCACAGGATAAGGGCCCCTTCAACGGAAGCGAGGGTTGTGATGGACAAGCTGCGGGCCTCCCGAACGGGAGTCCCAACTGCGACGAGCTGATTTGTGAGCAGAGCGATCCACGAACGGAAGCTCGCACGTCCCGAGCGCATGAGGCGAGTCTCTCCCGCGTCGGCGTCGATCACTACCCCGGCGACGGGACACCCCGCTCGGCACTCGGACGATACGACCGCGCGTCGAAACACGCTCACAAAGTGCGCCAGCACTCCAGCGGGGGAAGTGGCGGTGCACGTTCGCTGATGGGCGAGAATTTGTTCCTCGGTCCAACGTAGCGCCTCCTCGACGAGTTGCTGCTTGCCGGCGGGAAAGTTGTGGTAGATGGACCCTCGGGGGGCCCGGCTCTCTTTCAGGACGTCCGAAAACGAGGTAGCGCGGACCCCGTGGGTTCCGATGAGTGAGGCGGCGGTCCTCACCATGCGGTTTCGGCTCTCCCGTACCATGGCTCGTGCCGGAGGCCTCTCCACGCCTCTAAAGTCACCGCTCCGCGCCGATTCCCTCCGGCAGGCCGACATGTTTATGACGACCGTCATATTAGCCGATAGCGCAACCATGCCGATGATCGATGTCTTCGCCGCAACAGGCACCTTCGCTGACAAACATGCCCTCGCGAAAGCACTCGCTGCCGCAGTGCTGCGCTGGGAGAAAGTCCCGGCCATCCCCCTCTTCCAGAAGAACACCGCGGCCTTCATTCACGAACTCCCGTCCGACGCGGTGTCTAACGTGGACGGGGAGGGCAATTACGTCCGAGTCCAGGTTCTCACGCCGGTAGGCGTGTTGGATCGCGCGAAGCAACTTGGGGTCGTCCAGGAGCTCACGGATATCGTCGCCGAAGCCTCGAAGGACCCCACCCTGGCTCGGCGGACGTGGGTACTCATCACCGAGTCTCCCGAAGGTGGGTGGGGGATCCAGGGACACGCGAACACCGGCGCGGATATCGCTCAAGCCGCCCGCGATCAGATGGCCGCCATCGCCAAGGGCCTACCGACTGTGAACTAGGCGCTCTCGCTCATCGAAGAGCGATTCATGGAAACCCGCTTTACGCTGGCGGGGCGCTCCCAGGACGCATGGGCACGGTGCCTGGGCGGCCGGCAGGGCGCCAACTTGCGAGCGACGGTCGAGGGAAAGCGCAGGGGCCGAGACTGGGACCTAAGCCCTAGGACCGAATCGCTCCAGTGGCTCATCGACTCGTGCCTTCGCGAGGGGCAGTTCACGACTTCAACGGTTTCACAGCGAGAAGGAGGAGCGCGCCTCCAGCACCTTCGAATGCCGCCGCAACCTCGTCCGGGAGCCGGGCCGCCTTGGCGTAGGGTCCCAGGTCCGGCTCCTCGGCGTGGACGTCCGAAAACCCGGCCATCCGAGCGAGGTTGGCGATCTCCTCCGGTTCGTAGAACCGCGATCTAGAAGCGAATGGTTCGGGCGCCGCGGGAGTTCCCCTGGCCGCGGCCGTGTCGGTGAAGATGGCGAGACGCCCACCTGGAGCCAGCGCCCGGTACATCTCGCGCAGAGCTGCCACCGGATCGGGAAAGAAGTTGAAGGCGCCGGTGGAAACGCACGAGGTGAACGAGTTGGTGCTCACCGGCAGATGGCTTGCGTCGCCCTCGATGAGTTCCAGCCGCCCTTCTTCGATCGCAACACGGTTCACCTCCCTCGCCAAGCGGACCATCTCAGGACTGTGATCGACTCCCGTCGCAGAGCACCCGGATTCGAGCGCCTTGCAAAGGAAAGCGCCGCCGCCGCATCCTACCTCGACGAGCCGGTCGCCGGCGCTCAGGTGAAGGCGGTCGAGTATCAGGAGAAAGTTCGGCCAGTGGTACGTCGGGTCCCTGTACTGGGCCCGTGCAGACTCCCCCGAGGGTCTCCTCGCGTGCTGGTCCATGATCCACTCGCCGAACGTCACCGGGCTGAACTGCCGGTAGAGGTTCGGGAGCAGCGCGCCGGCGGCCCAATCAATCAGTTCGCCTCCCGACCCCTCCAGCGCTCCTCTCCATCCTCGAATCTCCACCGTGATCTGGGTACCTCCGGACGTCCCCTCAAACCCCATCCGCGCATCTACGGCGGGCGAGACGGCCCAGTTGACCGGCTGGAGCGTCACACGCAGTTCTTCTCCGGGTTCCCACCTGGTAACGGTGCCGAACTCGACTTCGCCGTCCGTCAACCTCCCTCCCGAGTGCGGCTCGAGCCGGATTCCGCTCCGAGCCAGGTTGTCGCCGAGTTGGCGGGCAAGAACCCGGAACG
>JAKIWX010000020.1 GCA_022749845.1 Thermoplasmata archaeon | reverse complement strand
GGGGAGGAGCCGGCGAGGAGTACGACCCGCAGTCCTTCCGCGCGCTGCAGCTCGTCGAACGCCTCCGAGAGCTGGCCGAGCAGTACGGAGTTGAGCGAGTTGAGCGCCTCTGGGCGGTCGAGGAGCACCCAGGCGAGCGGCCCGTCCCGCTCCACACGAACCGAACGAAGCGGCCAGCGTGTCTCGCCGGCCCGAGCGCGCCCACGGAGCCCCGCGGCGACAGGGAACGCGCCGTTCCACGCGGCCGCATACCCTTCGACCTTGCCCAGTCCCGAGGGGATGCTCTCCTCCGAGAGCAGCGTGAACGGCCCCTTCGACCAGCGAAGGCCCACGGTCGCCCCGCGGTCCGTCGCCTCCGCGCTCGCGACAGCTTCCTCCACGAGCTCCGTTGCGATGCCGAAGACGAGCCCGAGGAGGCGGTCCCGGACGAGCGACTCGCGTTCGGGCTCGACGGCCGACTCTTTCCAGGCCCAGGGTTGCTTCCTCTCGAACTGCGTGCGGAGAGCTTCGGAAGGAGCGTACGGAGCACCGAACGCCTCCTCCAGGGAACCCATCGAGTGGTACGCGATGGTGACTCCGGTGACGTTCATGAGCTCGAACGGACCGAGCGCGGCCCCGAACGTCTCTCGTCCGACCTTCTCGATCGTGCCGAGCGAGGCTACCCCTTCCCCCGCCATGCGCGCCGATTCGTTCAGGTACGGTACGAAGTACCGATTGACCGCGAACCCCGCACGATCCGCCGTCCGTATCGGGATCTTGCGCAGTCGATAGGCGAACCGCTCGAGGGCGTTGAGCGTGGCAGGAGCGGTCTCCGCGCCCCCCACGACCTCGAGAAGCTTGTTGATGGCCGCGGGGTAGAAGAAGTGGAGTCCGGCGAATCGGCCGGGGTTGGGGAACCCGCGCGCTAGGGCGCTCACGGAGAGGGAGGAGGTGTTCGTGACGACGATCGCCTCCGCGGGAGCGTGTCGCGCCACCTCGGAGAAGACGGCCTTCTTGACCGACTCCTCCTCGAACACGGCCTCGACGACGAGGGACGTACCGGCCACGGCCCGGGCGAGGTCGGTGGTGAACTCGAGGCGGGAGAGCACCTGCTCGCGCTGGGCCGAGGTGATCTTCTTGCGGTCGATCCCCCCCTGCAGCGTCTTCTCGATGGCGCTGCGGCCGCGGACCAGGATGGCCTCCTCCACGTCTCGGACCCGGACCTCGAAGCCCGCCTGGGCGCACGCCTGGGCGATCCCGCTCCCCATGTTGCCGGCGCCGAGGACCGCGATCGGACCGGGAGGCAGAAGGGGAGGTGCGCCCATCGTGGTTCTCGGCGGCGGAGCTGCCGTCCTCCCGTCGACAGAGCCCGGGTTATACGTGTTTGCCGAACGCGCACCGCGCCAGGCTCCCGGACGGGTCAGAGTGGGGACCGGGACCCCCCCGCGCGCCGTTAAGGGAGTCGCTGCTCGTCGGGCGACGGAGCGCGACGGTGAGCGAGCTTCGAGATCCGGCGGTTGGTGCCTTGCTCGCCGAAGAGCGTTCGTTCGTCTACGCCTTCGGCGGATTCGGGCTCGAGATCCCCGGCGCAACGCTCGTCACCAACGAGAGGCTCGCGGTCCCTCGATTCAATTTCGTGCAGGATGTCTCGGTGGCTCCCGATCGCGTCGCAGCGTTCTTCGAGCGGGCGCTGGACCATTACTACCAACGCGCGATCCGTCCGGTGTTTCACGTTCGATCCCCGGCGGCCGGGCCCGTGGTACGGGCGCTCGAGCGACTCGGGTACGGCGAGCGGGCCGAGGCGCGCTCGTTGCACGCTGCGCGCGCTCCCGCGCACCCGCCCGCGGGCGGGGGCCTCGAGGTGCGGCCGGCGAAGGAGACGGAGCTCGAGCGGGTCGTGGAGCTATGGGACGCCGGTGGCCTGACCGAGCGGGCCGAGTTTCGTCGCTCCCTCGTCGTGGCGCTCGCGCACCCCAACCCCGAGGAGGAGCTGCTCCCGATCCTCGCGTTCGAGGGCACCGAACTCGTGGCGTCCGCGATCGCTCACGGCTATCGGGGAGCCTGGGGCGTGCACGGGCTAGCCACACGCAGGTCGGCGCGCGGTCGGGGGGTCGCGTCGACGACGCTCCTCGAGACCGTGGGCCGTTGCCTTCCGGGTCCCCCGCCGCTCGTCGGGCTCTGGGCGGAGAACGACCGACTGCGGCCGCGGCTCGAGAAGCTGGGCTTCCGCGAGCTCCTGAGGTATGCCGTGTACGAGCTCGACCCAAGCGCGCAGCTGGCGCAACCGACCGTGGGAGCGAGTCCCGGACCCCGATGGCGGCCGGAGCGCGCCCCGGTCTAGGTAGCGGGTCCGTCCGGGCCGGTCCCTTCGAGAGGCATCTCGTCCGGGGCCTCGACCCATTCTTCGTCGCGACCGCGCCACCGGGGGCGGAGGAGGAGGAGGACCACGAGCAGCACCGCGGTGACGGCAACTCCGAGGCCGACGAACAGCCAGGTGGTGGCGGCGGTGTTCTTCGCGGGGGCGTGGACGACGAGGTAGAAAATCGTGCTACGTTGGACGCCCGAGGCGTCCGTCACGTAAGCGTGGACGGTGTAGTTGCCGGCCCGGGTCGGGGTGCAGGTGAGCGCGCTCAGGTTCTGCGAGAGGCATCCCGGCGGAAGTCCCGAGTAGGAGTAGGAGTACGGCCCGGACCCCCCGGAGGAGCGAAGCGAGATCGTGACCTCCCCGCCGAGCGAGGCCGGGGCCGGAGTCACGACGACACCGACGCCCAGCGCCGCGGCGATCGTGATACCGAGCGGCGCCGACTGCACCGTCAGTCCTTCCGAGTCGGTGGCGGACACCTGCATCACGTACGGTCCCTCGACGCTCGGGGCGCACTGGACGACGGGGTGCGTCCCCGAGGTGCACCCAAAGGGGAGTCCGGTGAAGGCGAAGGTGAAGTTGCCGACCCCTCCGGTCGTCGAGGCGGAGAGGGTCATCTGCTCTCCTGCGTCGAGGACCGCCGGCGAGAGCGTCAGATTGACCGTCGGGAAGGCGGCGACGTTGAGCGTCGCCGTTCCCACAGCGTGGCCGCCCAGCGTGTCGGTCACGGCCACCGAGAGCGGGAAGCTGCCCGAGCTCGACGGGGTGCACGGGAACGCCGCCGAATCGCTCGTGGCGCAGCCGGGAGGGAGGCCGCTCCACACGTACTGGTAGCCACCGGAGCCGCCGTGGGCGCCTACCGAGAGCGTCGTCGATCGCCCCACGTCGACGAGACCGGGGTGCACGACTACGGGCGAGAGGCCCACGCTCCCGAAGACGCTCAGGGTCCCGGCCGCGGAGCTCCGGTGGACCCCGATCGAATCGGTGACGGTTCCGACGATCGTGGAGTAGGTCCCGGGGACCGAAGGAGTGCAGGTCAGGTTCGCGGTGGACGCGCTAGAACAGCCGAACGGAAGTCCGGACCAGGCGTAGCTGTAGGGCGGGGCCCCTCCATGGCCCACGAGAGAGAAGACGGTGCTCTCGTTCGGATCCACGGACGTTGGAGCGATGCTGAGCAGCGGTGTCGCGAGCGTCGGCAGCACGCTGAGGTTGAGGGGCGTAGCGGCCCGCACGAGGTCGTATTGGTTGGTCGCATTCGCCCCTACCGTGTAGTTCCCTGCGGTGGGTAGGGCACAGCTCCATCTAGCGGTGGTCGAGGGAGTGCAACCAGCAATCCCAGTCCAAATGTAGAGGAGCTTCGCGGAGCCGGAAGGGGTCGCCACGTGGAACAGGACCGTCGTTCCTGCCTCGAGGATGGCCGACCCCGCGGGGCCGGAGACGGACCCGAGGGAGAAGGCGTCGAACAGCCAGACGTTCGCGTGGATCGTTACCCCGAAGCCGTAGTACGGCTCGATCCCCTCGGTCAGGACGAGGAAGCCGGAGGCCGGATCGTACGTCAGCGTCGAGCTCGCCTGGGCGGCGGGCAGGGTGGTCGTGCTGAGCTCCGTCCAGGCACCGCCCGAGAGCTCCCAGAGGTCCTTGAGCTGGTTTCCGCCGGCGCTGTAGTTCATTCCCCCGTAGAGGATCGACGCGTTCAGCGCCGGATCGAAGACGAACGCGGCCGCGGAGCGCGCGATGGGACCTCCCACGGTGGTGAGGTTCGTCCACACCCCCCCGGCGTACGACCAGGTCGTCGCGGTGCAGTCGGTGAGGTAGGTGGTCTGGTTCACGTAGTAGCCGCTGAAGTCGTAGACGGCGCGGGCCACCGGGTCGTACGTGGCCGCCGAGGCGGTGCAGGCGGGAGGGGAGTTGGCCGGGTGGAGCTGCTTCCAGGTCTTGTTCGCCGTGAACTCCCAGGTGTCGCTGAAATTCTTGTACGGGAAGCTGTAGACGTCCGACCCGCCGAACAGCACTAGATACCCGTCCGCGGCATCGTAGACGAGCGAAGCGCCCGCTCGGGGCGCCGGGCTCGCGCCGAGGGAGAGCTGGGTCCAGTTCCCTCCTTTGAAGAGCCAGGTGTCGGAGGAGCTCCCGTAACTGAGGGCGCCACCGAACATCACCACCGCACCGATCGCGGGGTCGTAGGCGAGCGAAGCCTGGGAGAGGGCGGGCGGCGAGTTCAGGGGAGACAGCACGGACCACACGCCTCCGGCGAACTTCCACGTCGTGTTCACGGGGGTGGCCGTCTGTTCGTCCAGGCCCCCGAACATGACGTCGTACCCGTCGGCCGCATCGTAGGCCACGGAGAAAGAGGAGAGGTTCGTGGTTGGACCGCCGTCGGTGTTGATCCGTGTCCAGATCGACGGGGGCGGCGCCACGGACGGGTGGGTTCGGAGGTCCGAAAATGCCCCGGGGGGGCCCTGGCTCGCCAAGGGGGTAGGGGCCCGGGCGGGCGCTGAGAGCAACGGGCTGGCCGCTATCAGAAGGAGCGGCAGGAGCGCGGCGAGGACGAGGAGCCCGGGAGGCACAGGAAAGCTGCGGCGAGCCCACGCAGGGAATCCCTGGGACGACCCGTCCCGCGTCCGCATCCTAAGTTTACCTGCTACGGGCGAAGGCCATCGAGCTTCATACGTTGCTCGAGGGCCGCGATCGTTCGAATCGTGGAGAGAACCGTGTCCGCGTTGAGCGAAATGGAGTCGATCCCCTTGCGCACCAGGAACTCCGCGAACTCGGGGTAGACGCTCGGGCCCTGCCCGCAGATCCCGACCGTCCTGCCGGCGGCATGGGCGCCTTCGAGGAGCAGCTCGATCGCCCGCTGGACCGCAGGGTCCCGCTCGTCGAAGTAGCCCATTCGTCCGAGCGTTTCCGAGTCCCGGTCGGCGCCCAGGACGAGCTGGGTGAGGTCGTTCGACCCGATGGAGAACCCGTCGCAGTGGGCCGAGAACTCCCGTGCGAGGAGGGCCGTGGAGGGAACCTCCGCCATCAGGTAGAGCTTGAAATCCCGCGAGCGGCGGAGCCCCTTCTCCTTGAACATCTCGGCGATCTGCTCGAGCTCCCAGGTGTTCCGGACGAACGGCAGCATCACGTGGGCGTTCTTGAGCCCCTTCTCGGAGCGCACCCTCTCGATCGCCTCGAGCTCGAGCAGGAACGCGGGCCGGTAGATGGGAGAGATGTAGCGCGAGCAGCCCCGCCAGCCGATCATGGGGTTCTCCTCGCGGGGCTCGAACTCGGCCCCGCCCGGCATGCCGCGGTACTCGTTCGTCTTGAAGTCGGAGGTGCGGATGATCACCGGCCGTGGGTAGAACGCCTGGCACACCTGCGCTATCCCCTCGGCGAGCCGGGTCACGAGCTCCGGACCGCGGCCTTGCTTCACGAGGGCCAGCGGGTGCTCGCGAACGTGGGCGGTGAAGATGAATTCGATCCGGAGCAGTCCGACCCCCGAGACCGGAAGCTGCGCGTACTCGACGGCCTTCTCGGGCACGCCGACGTTCAGGTAGATACGTGTCGCCGTGACCGGCGCGGCGAGGTGCAGCTCGGCCGCGCTGAGCTTGTGGCCCGCAGGGACGCTCGCGGCGGGCGCTGCAGGGGCGGGGAGCCCGTTGCTCACCGTCCCCATCTTCCCGTCGACCGTGACCTCCTGCTGCTCCTTGAGGACCTGGGTCGCGTTCCGCGTTCCGACCACGCACGGTACCCCGAGCTCGCGGGAGACGATCGCGGCGTGGCAGGTCATGCCGCCTTCGTCGGTGACGATCGCCCCCGCACGGGTCATGGCGGGAACCATGTCGGGGGTCGTCATCGTCGTGACGAGCACTTCGCCCGCCTTGAGGCGGTCGAGCTCGGCGGCCCGGAGCAGCAGACGGACCTTCCCGCCAACGACCCCGGGGCTCGCCCCAAATCCGCGGACGAGGGGGGGAGCTTGGGGGACCGGCGGCGCCGAGGGCGGTGGGGCCGCCTCCGATGGTGGAGAAGCTTCGCTCACGAGCGTACCCGTGCCCGCGGCCGTGGGGGCGATGGTGGTGACGGGACGCGCCTGCACGATATACAACTGTCCGTCTTCTTGGCACCACTCGACGTCCATCGGCCGTCGGTAATGCGACTCGATCACTCGGGCGAGGGAGGCGAGGCGACCGATCCTCTCGTCGGTGAGCTTCTGCCGGGACTGATCGGCCGTGGGGACGTCCTCGCGGCGGTTCCCGCCACCGGCGGCCCGCACGAGCCGCCAGGCTTGGCCCGAGACCTGCTTGTGGATGATCCGCTGGGTGACGCCGTCGACGACGTAGTGGTCGGGGGTCACCTCCCCTCCGACGATCGCCTCCCCGAGGCCCCAGCCCGCCTCGATGATCATGTGGTTCTCCCCCGTGTTCGGATCCCGGGTGAACAGGATCCCGCTCACCGCGGAGTCGACCATCTTCTGGACAAGGACGGCGAGCTGGACCGCGCCGTGGTCGAACCCCTTGCGGCCGCGGTAGACGAGGACGCGTGGAGTGAACAGGGAACCCCAGCAGCGGCGGATCGCCTCGAGGATCCCCTCCTCGCCCGTGACGTTCAGGTACGTCTCCTGGAGCCCCGCGAAGGAGGCCGTCTCAAGGTCCTCGGCGGTCGCGGAGGAGCGGACCGCGCTGAACTTCACATCGTGGGATTTCGTGTAGTCGCGGAAGGCCCCGAGGATCTCCTCGCGGAGTTCGGGCGGGAACTCGGTAGCCTCGAACGCGTCCCGAATCCGGCGCGAGACGGCATCGACGCTGTCCGGACGGTCGAGCTCGAGCGTCTCGAGCGCGGCCGTGAGCTGGGCGTGGAGCGCGGTCGAGTCGAGGAAGGCGGCGTACGACTCCGTGGTCACGACAAAGCCGGGCGGCACGGGCAGCCCCTCGCGGACGAGCTCCCCGAGCTTGCTCGCCTTGCCTCCCACGAGCGCGTGGTCGCTCGTGGAAACGGCCTCAAGGCCCAGGATGCGTGGCATGGGGCGCGGCTATTCGCCCCCCTGACATATAGTCAAGCCAACGACGTCGGCGCCCGGCGAGTACGGGTGGACCACATGGCTCTCCTCGACCGACCAGCCGGGGCCGAGCGCGGCGACCAGCGGCGCGCCCGGACCCTCAGGGTCGGACCGCTCCGAGATTGCGTAGAGGTGCAACCGCCCCCTCGGTGAGAGGTGCGGGCCGAGGGAGGGGAGGAAACGGAGCCCGTCGTGCGGTAGATTCAGGATAGCCCGGTCGTACGTGCCCGCCTGGCGGAGGAACTGCTCCGCGTCCCCGACGACCGACTCGACTGGTACGGTAGGGCGCAACCGCGCCGCGTTCGCGCGAAGGAGCTCGATCGCGGCAGGGTTCACATCGACGGCCGCCACCGACGCGGCCCTCCCCCTACAGGCGATCGTGAGCGCGAACGGTCCGATGCCGCAGCAGAGGTCGAGCACCCGCTCGCCCGGGCGGACCTGTTCGGAGACCCTGGCATGCTCGCGGCCGAGCCGAGGGGAGAAGTACGCCGCTTCGACATCGACCTCGAACTCGAGCCCGTTCTCCCGGTGCAGCGTGCGAAACCCACCCTCCCCGGCGAGCGGCTCGAGCATCCGCCTCCGCTCCACGCCGTGCACGCCGTGATCCGCGGCGACGACCCTCGCACCTGGGACGAAAGCGAGCAGCGCTCGCCCTACTGCCGAAGCGTGCTCCGCGAGCTCGGGCGGGAGCCGGACCAGCACCACATCGCCAACGACGTCGAAGGAGCGGGGAAGCTTCTCCGCAAGCTCCGGCGAAAGCTCGAGGAGCTCTCGGTAGGAGTGCGCGGCGGCCTTCTCCGCCGGGGCGAACTCGCGCTCCACGAGCTTTCCGACCCCGGGTGCTGGGGTGGGAGCGGTGGTGAGCGGGATGACGACGAACCCCGGCTCTCGAATCCAAGGAACGCCTAGCTCCAACAGTCCCCGTGCGCGCAGCTCTCTGCGCGCGCTTTCTGCATCGCCCTCGGCGACCCTGAGCCCGAGACGGGTCATGCGGGGGTTGCTCGCCCAAGCAGCAGCGGCATGAGTTCCCGAGCCGGGCGCTCTCCCAGAGATCCCCGGGCGCAACTCTCCTCCGAGAACTTTCCCCGCGGCCCGGGCTCGGGGTCCACCTGCGCGCCCCAGAGCAGGACCGGGACGGGGTCGTCCGAATGCCCTCGCCGCGCGACGGGGGTGGCGTGGTCGGCCGTCACCACGACCCGCGTGTCGGGGTCGAGCCCTCCTAGGAACGGCCCGAAGAAACCGCTGTCGATCTGCTCGATGACCTCCCGCTTGCGGGCGGCATCGCCGTCGTGCCCCGGCTCGTCCGGCCCCTTGAGGTGGACGTACACGAACTCCTGCTCTCGAAGAGCGGCCCGGGTGCGCTCGGCCCGCTCGCGTAGTGCGGCAGCACGGTCAGCGCCCATCGGCCCGACGAAGAGGTCCTTGAGGCCGAACAGCCGCGCGATCCCCCGCTCCACGGGCATCTCCGTAACGGCGGCGGCCGAAAGGCCGTACCGGGTACCGAGCTGGAGCGGAACGGGATCGGGGAGCGAACCGGCGTTTCTGGTGAGGAGGCCGTTGGCGATGCGTCGACCGGCGAGCGCCCTTCGGGCGTTCACCGGATGGGATTCGAGCACGCGCGGGACCCTTTCGAGGAAGCGGTTGAGCGCTTGCGCCGTGCGGACCGACCGCGCGTCGGCGTCGAGCGGTCGAACTTCGCGGGGGACAGGGTGCTCCACCACCCGAGCCTGCCCGAGCCCGCCGAGCTTCTCGTAGAACGGGTCCGAGTTCGACACCTGGGGGGAGAGCCCTTCTCCGGAAAGGGGGTGGAGCCACAGCACTCCGCGGTGCCCGACGGTGGACCGAAGGTCAGCGCGTATGCCCATGTCGCCGAGGAGGTCCGCCTCGGTCACCGCCTGCGCGAGCCGGCCCGCCTCGCTGGTCGAGAGGTTTCTCCCCACCCGCTGGTCGGTCACGACGCCCGTACCGTCGACCGTGGCGAAGTTCGTCCGTAGGGCGATGTCGCCCGGGGCCAACGGCACTTCGGCGCCGAGCGCTTCGAGGACGCCGCGTCCGGGGGAGTCGGTTTCGGGCGAGTAACCGAGCAGGGAGAGGACGCCCGCGTCCGATTCCGGAGCCACTCCGGGCCCCAAGATCGACAGCATGCCCGTCCTTCCCTCACGGGCCATCCGGTCGAGCCAAGGGGTCGACGCAGCCGCGAGAGGCGTGGGAGGGCCGCCCAACTCCGGGCGGTCCGCAAGACCGTCCAACACGATGAGGGCGTACCGGCGGCCGGTCATCGCAGAGCACAGTCCATCGCGTTTATAGGAGGCTCCCCGCTGGCGCTCGCCGCCGTGGCAACCCCGACCCCTCGTGGCTCCGCTTTTCGTACCTTCGCCACCCGGCCCTTGGGGCGGGCGCTGCTCATCGCCGTCGCGATCCCGGCGGTCGGTTGGTCGTTCATCTACCTCGGGGAGCTCATCGCCGTCGTCGCGATGCTCCTGTTGGGACTCCTCCTGCCCATAACGATGGGCTGGAAGCGTCCGCGCCAGCTCGCGGTCGCCGGGCTCGTCATTCTGCTCCTCTCCTCACCCGTCGCCGGCGCCCTGGAGACGAACCTGGCGTTCTCCCCCTCTCCGGTGGCGACAAGCTCCGCCGTGCTCCCGGACGGCAACGGTGGGGCCGTCTTGCAGAATGCCAGCGTGGGGCCGTTCTCGGGCGCCTCCGGGACGAACTTCACGTTCAAGGTCGACCTCTTCCCCAAGTTCGTCCCACCGAACGAGACGCTGACGGCGCTCGTGTTCGTCGTGAGCACCTGCCCGACCGCCACGGGGAACGTCAGCTCCCCGCTCTGCTCCGCGGGCTATCCGGTCTTCCTCCAGAACCACACCTTCTCCTCCCCGCCGAACGCCACCACCCAGCTCCGGTTCCACCAGAAACTGCCGGGCCCCGACATCTGGTGGTGGACAATGTACACCGAGACCCGGGCCAAGAACGGCAGCTACCACTTCAGCTTCCTCTCGGCGGGCTCGGGCTATCCCACGATCCAGGGCCCCGTGACCGGGGACTGGTTCTCGATCTACGGGATCGTCCTCGAACAAGTGTACATCTACATCTTCCTCTACGCGGGGAGCGTCTTCTATCTCGCGCTCCTCGCCTACACCTGGTTCAAGGTGCGCGAGGCCCGGCGGAAAGCGGCCGCCGCTCTCGGCATGCCGTCCGCCCCGGCCCCCCCGACCTTGCCGGCCGGGAGCGGCCCTCCCGAAGGCCCTGGCGCGGCCGCGTCAACCCCTGTGGAGCGGCATTGCCCGAAATGCCAGGCGGTCGTCTACGAGAGCGAGAAGAAGTGCTGGAAGTGCGGGACACAGCTCCCAGCTGCTCCACCGGCCACGACCGACTCTCCCCTCCCGAGCGGGGGGAGCACGCCACCTCCGGGCGGCGGAAGCCCGTAGTCCGGACCGGCTAGGGCGCCGGTCGGCGCCCCGACCTGCTCAAGTGAACGTCGTAGGCGAGTTGAGCAGCGAGGCGGGGAGCCCGTTGTTGTAGGTGACGAGGTCGCCCGGACCGAACACGACGACGGAGATGGTGTAGCTGCCCGCCGCCGGCGCCTGCCAGGTGAGGGAGACGAAGTTCGACCACCCGCCGCCGGTCGCGAATCCCGAGACGATCACGATGGTGGTGACCGGGACCCCGTTGTAGAGCGCGGGAGCACCGTTCACGTAGAGCTGCACGGTCACCACGGCAGCGCTCGGGCCGTTCGAGCGGACCCCGGCGAACACCATCGTCTGGGCACTGTGGACGGTTCCGACGACGGCGACCTCGCTCACGGCGAAGTCGACCGCGGCGCGCCCCTCGCTCGTGGCGGTGGAGATGCCCGCGAGGTAGTCTACGACGTTGTAGACCACTTCGGCCGCGCCGGCGCCCGTGCCAACGGCGAGGCCGGTCGTCGTGTGGATGAGCATCATCGGGTCGAACGACAGGATCGCGGCTCGGTGCGCCCCCGAGGTTCGGAAGAGGCCCGTGTCCGCGGCGTTCAGCTTCGAAAAGATGGTCGCGGTGTTCACGGTCGAGTTGAGCGCCCCGTAGGCGTTGAAGTTCGCGCTGCCCGAGACGGTGGAGGCGACCTTGTAGGGCGCCGCGATGCCGTTCGCGAGCAGGGTCGGGGCCCCAGTGTAGCTCATCGTCGGGATCGCGGGGAGCGCGTGGACGGCACCGCTGCAGGCCACGTTCTTGAGCCCGAAGTCGGTCGCGAAGGTCGAGAACCCCGCCTGGCCGCAGGGGTTGTCGGCCCAGAAGTCGGAGCCGACCACCCAGAGGTTCGTCCCGGCCGTCCAGGCGGTCGTGAGCGCCGCGAGCTCTCCCGCGGGGAGGGTGCTCGCGCCCGAGGGGCAACTCGCCATGGTGCTGTTGGTCCCGTAGTCGACGATGGCGACGCCGTACGCCGACAGCGTAGCCGAGGAAAGAGCCGTCTTGCAGGGCACGGAGATCGCGGTGAAGGGTATCCCCGAGGCCTGGAGCGCATTCCCGAGGAGCGCGCTCTCGTTCGTCTGGGAGTTCGCGATCCCGAGCGCGTTCAGGTTGTGGGCGACGAGGAGGATCTTCGGGAAGACGGTGAGGTTGAGCGTCGTGAACGCCGTGCCGACACCCGGGATGACGGCCGTTCCAGCGAGGAGGATCGGTCCGATGTTGGAGGCGAGCGGCGTCCAGGTGGCGCTGAACGCCACGGAGGTGCCGGCCCCCACGAAACCGCTCGCCGGCGTCAGGACGGTGGCGCCGGCAGTGAGGTTCACCGCGGCGGTTCCGCCCGTCGTGCCGCCGTTCGTGACGGTCCCGATGAGCGAGATGGGCACGCCGACGACCGGCGCCGTTTGGTTCAGGGAGAGGGCGATGGAGATCGGGCCCGAGCCGGTCGAAGTCGGAGGTATGATGTCGACCGGGATAGCGATCGAGTTCTGGAGTCCGGCCGCGTCCGAGGCGTTCACGAAGATGTAGAAGATGCCCGTCCGGTTCGCCCAGGCGGGGAGGATAGAGCACTTGGGCAACGAGCACTGGTAGGTCCCACTCGCCGCGTTGAAGGTGAGCTGTTCGGTGGTCGCGGAGGCGACGCCGGGGAGCTCGGTGAAGTTGGCGAACACCGAGTTGACGTTGAGGTTCGGGTCGCTGATCCCGACGTAGACGTTGAAGGAGTTGAGCAGGACCGGGTCCGTCGGCGTGGTGCCGCTCTGCACGAACTCGGGCGGGATGTTGAGCGGCGTGCCCGGCACCGATTGCCGGAACAGGAGCTGGTTCGAGCTGACGATGCTCACGGTGATCGTGTCGGGCGTGGTGAGGGTGAGGGCCGCCACGTTGAGGACCCACGTCTGACCGATCACCCACGTCGTGGCGCCGCCCAGTCCAGCGGCGATGGTCGAAGGGGCGCTGAAGGCAGCGGGGTGCGTTGCCGAGGCGATGTAGATCTGGCAGTTGGAGTCGGCGAGGCTCGGGCCTGCGAGGTGGAGGATGTCGATCGAGACGATCATGTTCCCGCTCGCGGAGTAGTCGAGCGCCGCGGAGAACTGGCCGACCGGCTGGGGCGGCGGCCGCGGGAAGGTGTTCACGAAGAAGAACACCGACCCGAACAGCGTGACCGTGAGCGCGAGGAGCAGGATCGTGCCGATGACGTCGGAAACTCCGCGTCGGGAACGTCGGAGACGCGAAGCGCGGGGCCGCGAAAAAGCTTGGATGCGAAACTCCCCCAACCACCGGCGAGCGCCGGCCTGCTGAAGATGGTGGCTTCCCGTATTTAGAGCTTGGTTTGCGCGCTGCGCGCGCGTTCAGCGGACTCCGCATACAAGCGCATTGATGCGCATTCGGGCCGCACGGGCGATCCGGACAGAACGCGCGGCCGGATATACAGCCGGATTCGCGCCCCGAGCCGCATTTCGCAGCCCAAAAATTTTGTTCGACAGGTCAGAGTTTCGAGAGTAGGGCTCTCGTACTCTCGCGCCGCCACAAACCGGGGCAGGAGTTTATGTATCAGGATTGGTCATAGCCGAAGCCTGTCGTGTTCGACAAGACCAAAACCCCGGCACCCGCCTCGACTCCGCTCTCGCGGAGTCGCGAGCGGCCCGGACCAGAGGACGAGCGGATCGCGCTGCGGTGCAACCGGCGCGAACTGCAGCTCCTCGACACGTTCGTCGCGACAGGGGAGTTCGGGAGTCGAAGCGAGCTCATGCGGGAGGCGCTACGCCAGTTCCTGCGCGGTCGCGCGTTTTCGGGGACGTTCGTTCCCGGCGACGCCGACAGCGCGGACGTACCGGTGCGCCTGCGCCGAGACGAGCTCGTGGAGTTCGCCACCTACGGTGAACAGGTGTCGAACGGCCAACCTCTCTCGAGCGTGCTCGCCGAGCTCGTGCGACGCGGGGCGATCGAGCTCCGTGTCTCCGACCTCGTCGCGCGCGCCCGGAGCTCGGTGAAGCTCTCGGCGGAAGCGCGGGAACGGCTCGAGGCGCTCGACGCGAGCGCCCGCGAGCTAGAACGGAAGGGGGTCCTCGGTCGCTAAGGTCGCGGACGGTCGGTCGAATCGGCAATCAAGGGGTGGTGGAGATGCCGCAAGGTGGGGAGCGCGGGAGAGACGACGATGGGCCGGCGACCCGGATGGACTCGCTCGAGGTGGGTCTCGGGGAATCGCTCCGGCTCGGCCACGATTTGCGGTTCTTGCTCGTGTGCGTCGGAGGTGGCGCCGCTCGTATCGGAGCCTCGGTGCTTCGCAAGGAGCTGCGCTACGTGGAGTCGGTCGCGGTCAACTGCGACCCGCGCGTCCAAGGCCTTGAAGCGTTCGACCGCCGAGTGTACCTAGGTAGTGGTACACGCGACCCTCCCGATTCGCTCGGTTCCCCGCACCTTGCGGGACAGCTCGCCCACGCGGCCGAGCCAGCGCTCGAACGGATCTTCGAGGGCGCAACCTTCGTCACGGTAGTGGCCACGTTGGGGGGAGGCACCGGCACGGGCGTTCTGCCCTACCTGCTCGATGCCGCCGCCCGAGCGAGCGAAGTCCTCTCCGTCTTCGTCGTTAAGCCGTTCGGCGCGGAAGGGGAGCGGCGGGCCGTGGCGGAGCGCGCGATGGCGCGCCTGCACTTCCTCGACTCCTTTGTCGAGAAGCAGCAGCGGAACGCGGCCACCCTCCAGGTGCTGGACAACGAATCCCTCGTGCCGATCGCCGCGCGGATCCCCATGGCGAAGCTGAACGACCAGTGGTCGAGCGTCATCGCGACGCACATCGAGCACTCCTTCCTGCTTCCGGCGGAGGCGATGCTCGAGGCGACGCGCATGGCCGAGCTTACAGGGGCCGAGCAGGCTCTCGTGCCTTCGGGCTACCGCGCCCCAGCGACGAACCCGGCGGCTCCGATCCCTGCGCCACCCATCCCTCTCCCGCTTCTCTCGGCGGACGCACCCTCTCGGTACCCGGGCGCTCCCGAGGACGTCGAGCTCACCTTCGAGGTCGAGGGGGAGCTTCCCCCGGGCCGAGACCTCACGTAGGTCGGCTTCCGTCGCCTATAAGAGCCGCCCGTACTCCCGACGGCCGATGGACGGTCGGCTGGTCACGGTGCTCGTGACGCTGCTCCTGCCGGGGGTGCTCATCGGCGTCACCTACGTCGAGTTCTCCTCGAATCCGCTGGCCATCCTCGGCCTCATCGCCGTGATGGTGGGTGGGTCGTTCTACTTGCTCAGCTACCGGGAAGCGTTCTAGCCTGCGTTACTGGTAGATCGAAGCGTTCTCGGTGCCCTTCGCGGGCACGCCACCCTGCTTTCGTCCTTGCATCGCGGCGCGGAGCGCGCGTTCGATCACCTCGGCCTGGGTCCGCAATGGGCCGGTATCGATCTTGAGGTCCGGCAGGAGACGGGCGACCGTCTCGATGAGGGCGGCGGCCGCACGATGATCCGGAAAGCCTTCGCTGTCCCGGGCGCTCACCAGAAGCGCACCGACCGGGAGCGCGACGTTTTGGGAGCGGACGAGGAGCGCGCCCGCGACGCCGGCGAGCACGGCATCGGCGAGCGGTCGGGCCGAGGCGTTCCGGAAGCTCGCGAGGAGCTCGGGGTCGGGTCGGGAGGTGATGACCCAGGCCTGCTCCTCCCCCAGCGCAGACTCCTCCCCCTCGCCCTCGACGAGGGGGTGCGGGAGAACCCCTTCGAGGGCGAGGAGCAGCCGCACCTTCCTCGCGGCGGCTCCGGCGAGCAGGACATCGGCGAGCGGGGCGAGCCCCACCGGAGGCGGTGGAAACTCGCTGAGTGCGATGGCAATCTTCCCCGCCCCGTGCACCCGGATCGGCGGCTGCACCCTCCCGTTCTGCACGATCGCGATCGGAATCTCCTGGGCCGAGCGGAGAATGGCAATCCGTGGGAGTCCGAGCGCGCGCACCATGTAGTGGGCGGCGACGGTAGCGGCAAGCCCCGCGCCGGCGAAGCCGCACAGCAGGACGGCGTCCGGCTCCAGTTCCTTCGCCCCGCTGTCGACCTGCCACTCGAACTCCACGCCCGCTCCCCTGAGGTGGCAGGAGCGCTGCATACTTCTAGCTTAACCTCCCGCCCGAGCGCGCGGCGAATACGCGCAAATACTCGCCCCGGCTCCGTCGGGCCGTGGGGCTTCCGATCCGAGACATCGTCGCTCCCGAGGAGCTCCCGTGGGAGGCGCTCGCGGGCCGGGCGCTGGCGGTGGACGGCTACAATGCCTTGTACCAGTTCTTGGCCACGATCCGCCAACCGGGTGGAGAACTGTTCACCGACCGAGAGGGCCGGGTTACGAGCCACCTGATGGGGCTACTCCATCGGACCGCGTCGCTCCTTGCGGAGGGCGTCCGGCCGGTATGGGTGTTCGACGGCAAGCCACCCGACCTGAAGGCCGGCACGCTGAGCCAACGGTTTCGGGTCAAGGAGCGCGCCGAAGCGGAGTGGAAGGAAGCGCTCGCTGCGGGCGACCTCGAGAAGGCGCGGCGGAAGGCCGCCGCCACCTCCCGCCTCACCCAACCGATGGTGCAGGAGGCGATCGAGCTCCTACGCGCCCTCGGACTACCCTCGGTGCTCGCACCCTCGGAGGGAGAGGCCCAGGCGGCCCGCATGGCAGCCGACGGGCTCGTCTGGGCCGCCGCCTCCGAGGATTACGACTGCCTACTGTTCGGCGCACCGCGCCTCGTCCGTGGACTCGCTGCCCGTGCGCCCAAGGGGAAGTCGCTCGGAGCGCAGGTGATCGACCGTGCGAAACTGCTCACCACCCTCGGAATTTCCTCCGACGAGCTCCTCCTGATCGGACTCCTCGTCGGAAACGACTATTCCGACGGTGCCCGCGGTTACGGCCCGAAGAAGGCACTCAAGCTAGCCCAGCGCCACCTCGGATTCGACGAGACGCTCCGTGCCGCTGGCCTCGATCCGGCGGAGCTCGAGCCGGTAGTGAAACTGTTCCGTTCCCCCGAGGTCGTTCCCGTACCGCCTCCGACGTTCCACCCCGTCAACAACGCCTTGGTCCTCGAGCTCTTGGTGGGCCGTCACGGTTTCTCGGAGAGCCGTGTCCAAGGCGCGCTCGACCGTGTCCACCGATCTCCCCACCCTGCGACCGCCCCCGCGGCCCGCGGGCGGCAGGCTAGCCTCGACGGATTCTCCTCGGAGGCTTCGTGAAGCGATTCGAGGCCGTACCGAACTTTTCCGAAGGGAAGGATGCCGCGCGGATCGAGCGCATCGTAGCTCCGGCGCGCGGGCGGCCCGGCGTTGCGCTGCTCGACGTCGAACGGAACCCGGACCACCACCGCTCGGTCGTGACCCTCGCCGGGGAGGGTGAAGCGCTCCTCGAAGCGCTGTTCGGAATGGTCTCGGTCGCCGTCGCCGAGATCGACCTGACGCACCACAAGGGAGAGCACCCGAGGATGGGCGCGGTGGACGTCGTTCCGTTCGTGCCCCTCGGGGAATCGACGACCGAAGAGGCGGTGGCGCTCGCGACGCGACTCGGGGCACGCGTGGGCGCGGAGCTGGGGGTGCCGGTCTACCTGTACGGAGAGGCTGCGCGCCGTCCCGAACGAAGGGACCTCGCGCAGGTCCGAAAGGGCGAATTCGAGGGTCTAAAGGAGGCGATCCTGACCGACCCGGCCCGCGCTCCAGATTTCGGGCCGAGCCGGCTCCATCCAACCGCGGGGGCGGTGGCGATCGGAGCACGACCCGTACTGATCGCGTACAACGTGTACCTCACGACGCCCGACGTCGCCGTGGCCAAGCGTGTGGCCCACGCCGTCCGCGGCCGCGACGGGGGCCTCGCGGAGGTCAAGGCGCTCGGGTTCGAGATCCGGGAGCGCCAGCTGGCTCAAGTCTCGATGAACCTCACCGACTACCGCAAGACACCGATTCCGCGCGTGGTGGAGCTCGTTCGGAGGGAGGCTGAGCGGTACGGCGTCAACGTCGAGTCGAGCGAGATCGTCGGGCTCGTGCCGGAGGACGCGCTGTTCGACGCGGCCGAGTACTACCTCCAGCTCACCGGATTCGACCGTGGCCTGATCCTCGAACGGAAGCTCGCCGGTGCGGCCCCTTCCGCGCCGCCGTCCCGACCCACCGACTTCGGGTCGATGCCCGTGGACACGTTCCTCGACCGGCTCGCCGCCCGCACCCCAACCCCCGGGGGCGGAAGCGCGGCCGCCGTCACCGGCGCCATCGCTTCGGCCCTCGGCCGGATGGTCCTGGGCTACTCCGGCACGGCAACCAGCGTGCCGGCGGACCTCGCAGGGCTTGCGCAGGAGCTCGAGGAGGCCCGGCAACGTTTCCTCGCCCTCGCCGAAGCGGATGCGGTGGCCTACGAGGCGGTCCGGTCGGCCCGCAAGGCCCGCCGGGAGCACCCGGAAGACCCGACGGCCGGCAGGGCGTGGGAGGCCGCCGTCCGGCACGCGAGCGAGGTGCCGCTGGACACGGCGCGTCTCGCGAAGCGCCTCGCGCACGAGCTCGAACGCCACCGCTCCAGGACGAAGCCGAGCGTCGGGAGCGACCTCGTCAGCGCGCTCGCTCTCCTCCGCGCGACCAAGGAGGGCGCGCTTTCCAACGTCGCGATCAACCTGGACGAGCTCAAGGAGGCCGGCCTCCCGTACGCGGACCTGAGCGCTGAGGCGGAGCGGGTCGGCTCGGAGCTGTAGCCCACGATGACCGAGGCTGGGTCGCCGGCCCCGCCGCGGCCGCGCGTGCTGGTGAACTGCGCGATCTCCCTCGATGGGAAGCTTGCGTACGCGGGAGGGGCGCGGGCCCGTCTCTCCGGACCCGACGACCTGCGCCGGGTGCAGGCGCTTCGTGCAGCCTGCGGGGCGGTCCTCGTGGGGGCGGGCACCGTCCGCCACGACGACCCCTCGTTGAGGGTTCACTGGGAGCTCCTCGGTGCTCCTCCCGGTCGGGAGCCGCTCCGGGTCATCCTCGACTCCCATGAGGGGATTCCCGAGCGCTCCCGCGTCCTCGACGGTTCCCGGCCGACGCTACTCGCGACCCCCCGGGATTCCCGCGGGAGGTACCCGGCGGGTGTCGAGATTTGGCGATCCCCCGGGACGCGGGTCGAGCTCGCCCCCCTCCTCGGACACCTCGCCGGGAAGGGTGTCGAGCGTCTCCTCGTCGAGGGGGGTGCTACGGTCCTCGCTTCGTTCTTCCGGGAGAGGCTCGTCGACGAGCTCACCGTGTACGTCGCGCCGGTCCTCATCGGGGGCGCGAGTGCCCCCTCCCTCCTCGCGGGGGAGGAGTGTCCCGACGAGGCGCGGACCATCCCCCTCGAGCGGACCGGCGTGGAACCGATGGACGACGGGGTGCTGCTCAGGTTCCGGCCGCGGCCACGCGCGGCCTCCGCCGCGCACCCGTTATAGGGGAGCCCGCCTCCGGCGCACCCGAGGGAAGCCCACGAAGCTCGTCCACTTCCTGCTGCAGGAGCAGTTCCACTTCGGAATGCTCACCGACGGGAACGAGTACATCGACCTCGACACCGCCTGCCGCGACTACTTCGGCGTGAACCCCATCAAGGGGGCCGACCCGAGCCGGTTCCGCGACATGCGCGCCTTCTTCTCGGGCGGCGCGGAATCGGTCGAGATCACCCGGAAGATCGCCGAGTACATCGACCGCCGCCGGAAGATGGGCTGGACACCCCGCGCGGCCACCGGCGCGCGGTACTTCTTCAAGCCCGAGGAGGGGGTGCGCCTGCTCGCACCGGTCGTCGCGGGTGTCAAGATCTACTGCCTCGCGCAGAACTCGAAGAGCCACCTCGCCGAGCAGGGGAAGCCCGCCCCGAAGGTCCCGTTCCTGTTCACGCGGTTTGCGAACTCTCTCGTCGGACCGAGCGAGCCGCTCCTCCTGCACGAGGCGGGGACGAAGCCGGACCTTGAGGTGGAGCTCGCCCTCGTCATCGGCAAGCGCGGCAAGCACATCCCGGCCGCCCAGGCCTACGACCACGTCGCGGGCTACACGATCGCGCTCGACATGGCCTACCGCGACCTGCAGTACCCGGGAGAGGGCGCGGTCGACTGGGTGATGGGCAAGGGGTTCGACAGCTCGCTTGCCGTTGGGCCCTGGATCGTTCCGAAGGAGGAGGTGGGCCACCCCTACCCACTCCGGATGCGGCTGAAGGTGGGCAACGATGTCTGGCAAGTCGGGGACAGCTCCGACTACCTGTTCCAGATCCCGCAGGTCATCGCGCACCTCTCCCGTGGCATCACCCTCGAGCCGGGGGACCTCATCTCGTTGGGCACGCTCGGAGGGACGCCCGGCTTCGAATTCGGCTCCCCCAAGCGGCTCCTCTCCGAGGGGGTCGCGGTCGAGGCGGAGATCGAGAAGGTGGGCCGGCTCGTCGTGCCGGTTCGCCGCGAGGCCCCCGCGGCCGCAGCTACGCCGGCGCCGCCGGCCACGTAGCCTCGCCCCTCAGGATGAGGAACGTCGCCGCCGGGCGGCTCAGCTCGAGGCGTTCTCCCGGTTTCCCTTGCAGCCGCTCCTCGCCGAACGGCAGGTCGACCGCGCTCGAAAGCTCGACCGGCACGAGCTCCTTCGACCCCGGGGCAAGCGCGGCGTCCCGGAGCGGCTCGAACCGATCGAGCTCCTCGCGCGAGAGTTCGACGACCCTGAGTCCGCTCCCCCCGTGGAGCGACCCGGGCCAGCGGATGAGGCGGTGGATGTCCGTCGTGACCGGTGCGTCCGTCTCCCCTTGCACCTCGATCGCTGCGATGCGCAGGACTACCTGAAGGAGGTCCTCGCTCGCGGCTCCGGGAAACACCTCGAGACTGCGGTTCTCCCGGATGAGCTCCGGTCTTCCCTTTCGTAGGAGCTCCTTCGCTAGCCGCGTCGCCCGCGCCGGCTCGAGTCCCGCTCGGGTCATCTCCACGGCCGCCGAAGCCGCCCCCTCGGCCTCCCACCGGTCGAGGAGCTGCAGCACCGCTCGGCTCGTCCGGCCTCTCCAACCCGGGGCGTCGGCCGGCGCGAGGTGCGCGAATGGCCTACGGGGGCCGCGGCTCGTACGCCGAGGGCCCGAAGGGCCCCCCGCCACCTCGACCACGAGTTCGCCGCGAGGTCCCTCCTCCTCCGCAAGCGCGGCTTGGGGCTCGACCCCCACGCCGAGGACGTACTCCACAAGCTCCCGCCGCTCGGCGGAGGAGAGCGAGCGGACGGCCTCGGTCCGTACGTGAACGTGGTAGCCCCGATTTCCCGAGAAGACGAGCGTCGCCTCCCGGGGGTCGAGGCCGAAATCGCCGAACAGGAAGTCGTCGAGGAGCGACCGGAACCGGGTCTTCACGAGCTCGAGCTGCGCCGGGTAATCGAGCTCCGAGGCCGAGCGCAGATGGTCCGCGTCCAGGTCGAAGACGAGGTCCGCGCCGAGCCACTCCTTGGCGTTCATCGAGGAAGCCTCGGGGTGGCGGTAGTACGCCGTAGAGTAGTACAGGTGGCGGGGCGTCTCCGCTCTGAGATAGCGCTGGAGCTCCGCCTCCCGCGGGAAGGCGAGGTGGCGGCGCATGAGGTCGGTCCGGGCGAACGGGAACATCGCGACCTCCCGCTCGGCGAGCCCCGGGGGAAGCGCAGGCGGGTTCCGTTCGTAGTAGTTGGCGAACTCGCGTGCGACGAACTCGAGCGCCGCCCCCGCGAGCGGGACACTCTTGGCCACCCTAGCCTCCGTCCGGAGGGACGAGCTCGCTCGGAGCGGAGAGCGCTTCGAAGCTGTCCTCGCGCCGCCCGCGTTGGAGGAGCCGGAAGACGGTGTTGTGTTCGCTGCCCCTCAGGAGGAGCTGGACCGCTCGCTGCGCGCGGGCGAGCTCCCGCTCCTCTCCGATGAGCGCGACGGTGCTGCCGTAGATGCTCACGGCGCAGCCCGAGAGCTCCTCGAGTCGCTCGCGCGCGCGGCCCTTGGCCCCGATCACGCGCGCCCGGATACGCCGGACCGCTCCCTTCTCGCGCTTTCCCGAGACCTGCTTGATGTCCAGGACCGCGAGATAGGTTCCCTCCTTCAGGAGGCGGAAGGCGCGCGGCGGGGAGAACCCGCGCCCGATGGCGAGGACAACATCCCGGGCGGCGAGCACGCCCCCGGGATCCGCCTCGTCGGGGGCGGACACGCGGATCGCGTCCTCCTCTTCGTCGACGACGACGGCCGTTCGGGTCCGCCGCTCGAGCTCCCGCTTCGTCTCCCCACCCGTGCCCACGAGGACGCCGACCCGGTCCTCGGGAATCCGGACGTACATCGTCGGCACGGTCTACCCCGCCTCGGGCAGGAGCGAGTCCCCGCCGGAATCGGCCCAGAGTTGATCGAATTCCCCGTCGGCCCCGAGCTTCCCAAAGAACTTCGCGAAGGTGCGAAGGTCCCGCTCCAAGAGGCCACGGGCCTGGGGATGGGTCACGGGGATCGCCTGGGCGACGTCGATGAACACCGGGGCCCCGTCCGGAGCCTGCAGCACGTTGTAGGGGGAGAGGTCGCCGTGGACGAGCTTCGCTCCCGCGAGCATCCGTCGGACCTGGAGGGCGAACTCGGTGCGTAGCGCCGCCGGGTCCTCGATGGCTGCGTCCCGGAGCCGTGGGGCTGCCTGCCCTGAGTCGTTCCCGACCAGCTCCATCACGAGGACGTTGCGAAGGTAGCCGAGCGGGACGGGGACGCGGACGTCGGCGTCCTTGAGCCGGGTGAGTATCGTATGCTCGCGTCGCGTCCAATCTGCGACGAGGTGGGCGAATCCCCGAGCCCCCGCCTCGCGTCGGAACTCCTCGAGCACGTACGGGGGGAGCGTGCGGAAGACGGCGTTCCCGATGCGGTAGACCTTGACCGCGCGGAACCCG
>JAKIWX010000002.1 GCA_022749845.1 Thermoplasmata archaeon | reverse complement strand
GAGCTCGCCGGACGGCACGGCGCTCCTGTCGTTGCACGAGCTCCTCTCCCGCTCGGAGATCGTGAGCATCCACGCCGCGCTCACGCGCGAGAACACCCATCTCCTGAACGCGGACCGCATAGGGCGGATGCCGCGCGGCTCTTACCTCATCAACGTCGCCCGGGGCGCGCTCGTCGACGAGGCGGCGCTCCTCGCTGCCCTAGAGTCGGGTCATCTCGCGGGCGCCGCGCTCGACGTCTTCGAGGTCGAGCCGCCCACCCGCACCGCCCTCCTCGAGCACCCGCACGTCCTCGCGACGCCCCACCTGGGCGCCTCCACCGTCGAGGCGCAGGCGAGGGCGGGTGTCCACGTGGCGGAGGAGCTGCTGCGCGCCCTCCGCCACGAGCCGCTCGAGTACCAGGTGAACCAGGAGGTGAAGGAGTGACGCCGCTCGACCCCGAGACCGCGACGTTCCTCATCGCCGGGCCGGTGCGGATCCACCCGCGGGTGCTCCGCGCGATGAGCACCCCCTCGCTGAACCACCGCGGCGAGTACTTCCACGGCATTGTCCAGGAGATCCGCGAGCTACTACCCGTCCTGTTCGGCACCCCGGGCCGCCAGGTGGTGCTCTCCGGGAGCGGCACCTCGGGCCTCGAGGCGGTCTACTCCTCCCTCCTACGGCGCGGCGAGCGCACGATCGCCGTGACGAACGGCAACTTCGGCGAGCGAACGGACGCCATTTGCCGCCGCTACTGCGACACGGTCACGACCGTGAGCGCTCCGTGGGGCGCGCCTCTCCCCGTAGAGAAGATCCGCGAGGAGCTCGAGAAAGGGGACGTGCGCGCGCTGTGCGTCGTCTACAACGAGACGAGCGTTGGGCTGCGCAACGACCTCGCCCAGATCGTCCCCGCGGTCAAGAAGGCGGGGGCGCTGTTCCTCGTCGACGGGATTTCGGCGGTCGCGGGCATCCCGTGCCCCCTCCAGGAGTGGGGCGTGGACGCCCTTGTCGCGGGGAGCCAGAAGGGGCTCGCCGCGCCGGCCGGCCTCGCGATGGTGCACCTCTCCGAGCGCGCCGTGGGGGAGCTACGCCCGGCGACGTTCTACCTCGACCTCGCGGAGCACCTGAAGAGCCTCGAGAAGAACGACACCCCGTGGACTCCTGCCGTCCCGCTGTTCCTCGCGCTGCGCGAGGCGCTCCTCCTCCTCAAGGAGGAGGGTCTCGAAACGCGCCTCGCGCGTACGCACGACCTCGCCGTCGCCACCCGCGCCGCCGTGGCGGCCCTCGGGCTCACGCTGTTCCCCGACCCCGCGCACGCCTCCGACACGGTGACCGCCGTGAACAACCCGCCCGGTCTCGACGACGCGGCGGTGCGCAAGGCGCTCGCCGACCGGTACGACGTGCTGCTCCAGGGCGGGCAGGGGGCGCTCAAGGGGAAGATCTTCCGCATCGGGCACATGGGGATCGCGAGCTGGGCGGACCTCCTCGTCACCTTCGCCGGCCTCGAGCGGATCCTGGCCCGCGCCGGTCGACTCCCGACGCCGGGCGTCGCCCTCACCGCCATCGGCACGCGCATGCCGTAGCGCGGCCGTCCCGGCCTAGATGTCCACGATGACCCGGGCCGTGCCCTGGACGAGGTCGATCTGCAGGCGGTGGAAGGTGATCGCCTTCACCTCCTTCTTGCCGCGGTGACGCGCGCGGTCGAACATCTCGCCCCGGGCCGTCGCCGCTACCGAGGTCGGTGGGCGGCCGGTGAGACGGACCGCGATCTCGCGGGGAAAGAATCCCTCCTCCTGTTCGAGGGAGAGGAGCGCGCCCAGGTAGGCGACGACGAGGCGGGAGAGGTCGCTGCCGCTCACGCGGAACCTCCGTTCCTCGAGCGCGCGCACGCCCCGCAGGTCGACCGAGAGCGCGACGAGGCCGAGCCCGAGCGCCTCGAACAGTTGCTCCGGCTCCCGGGCGCGCGCCCACACCCCTACGTCCGCCGTCGTGGGGAAGGAGCCCCAGCGGCGCTCGGGGTTTCGCGGGCGCGAGTTCCGTGTCGACACCTCGCCCGAACGGCTTAAAGCGACTAAAACGGCTGGGCCCTCTCCCCTGGACCCCCGTGCGCGCTTCGCTGCTGGTGCCGACCCTCAACGAGGGTGAGTCGATAGGCCACGTGCTCCGGAGCTTCCGGGAGGCGACGGAGAGCGCGAACCGGACGCTGTTCGCGCGCGACCCTGTGGAATGGGAGCTCCTCGTCATCGACGGCGCCTCGACCGACGGCACCGCGGAGCGGGCGCGGGCGGAGGGCGCGACCGTGGTGAACGAGCCCCGGAAGGGGTACGGCCGGGCCTACCGCACGGGGTTCGCGCGCGCGACCGGCGAGGTGGTGGCGACGCTCGACGGGGACGCTACCTATCCTGCGGAACGGGTTCCCGAGCTGTTGCGCTACCTCCTCGACCACGACCTCGATTTCCTGAGCGGCGACCGGCTCGCCCTGCTCGACCGGAAGGCGATGACCACCGAGCACAGGATCGGCAACCGCCTGCTGAACCTCCTCGTGCGCGTCGCCTACCACCGGTTCCTCCGCCCGGTCGCCGGCCAGACGATCCGCGACAGCCAGAGCGGCATGTGGGTGTTCCGGAGGCGGCTCCTCGAGCACCTCGACCTCACGCAGGACGGGATGCCGTTCAGCGAGGAGCTGAAGCTCGAGGTGGTGATCCGGGGCTTCCGCTTCGAGGAGGTGCCGATCCGCTACGCCGAGCGCTGGGGCCGGCCGAAGCTCTCCACGTGGCGGGACGGCCGGAGGAACTTCTCCTTCCTGCTCACGAAGCGGCTCCGGCTCGAGCGGGAGCTACGCGCCCGCGCTCGGCTCAACGCCGCCACGCCGGAACCGAGCCCCCGGTAGGGGCCGTCTCCTGCCACGGCGGTTGGGGCGGGGCCGTGCCGAACGCCCCGGTAGGGGGTCGTCGCCAGCGCGCCCAGAGGAGCGCGAGCGCGGCGAGGAGCAGGGCGCCCCCGATCGCGGCGTAGAACGGTAGGAGGGAGGGGCTCAGCATGGCCGGGCTGGCTGGGCCCTGCTCGCTCGCCGCGGGGGCCGGCACGGTGCGGAACTGGACCTGGATCGGGCTCGCGAGCGGAATGCCCGCGGCGCTCCGGGCGTTCGTCCCCACGGTGATGGTGTAGGTCGTGTTGTACTCAAGGGGCGAACCGTGCGACCAGCTCAGCTCCGCCCCGAGGACCGCGACCGATCCTGAGGGGACCGCGGGAGAGACGGAGAAGGCGGCCCCGGTGGAGCTCGGGTCCATCAGCGTCGAGAAGCTCAAGGTGAAGTTCGTCGTAGGTGCGACACCGGTTGCGCCGGTCATGGGGTTGCTCCCCGCCAGGAGCGGCGCGGCGGGCAGGGCGATCGTGTGGAAGGAGAACAGGAACGCCCCAGGGAGCGACACTCCGGAGGAGGTCCGGGCGCCCGCACCCAGGGTGATCGAATAGGTCGTGCCGGGGGCGAGGGCGGTCGAGGGCTGGAGGGAGAGGTTCGTGTTGCCGACGGACCACAGCTCCGTCACCGGTAGGGAGGGGCTGACCTGGAGCGCGGCGTCGGTCGAGACCGGATCCATCGGGAAGTTGAAGGCGAACGACGGGTCCGTCGCGAGCGGGACCTCCCAGGCACCGTTGCGCGGCACGGTCCCGGTCACGAGCGGCAGGAGCTCGAGCACGACCGATCCACGTCGAAGGACGGTCACCGGCGCCTCCGAGACGTTCCAGCCCGAGGCGGCGCTCAGCGCGTAGGTGTTCTCGAACGTGGTCCCGGTCGCGCGGAGAATCTTGCTGAGGAGCGTGAGGTTCGTGTTGCCGCTGCCGTCCGTCACCGAACTTGCCGCGAAGGTGCCGTTCGGTGCCCAGCTCGCCCGGAGCTGTGCTCCCGGCGCCGGAACCGCCCCGAGGGCGACGCTCACGGTGATGTTCCACTCGACGTAGATGCTGCCCGCGGCCTGGGTCGCGTAGACCACGCCCACCCCGAGCTGCAGGTCGACGGCCGTGATCGTCGCCGAGCCGGTCGCGAGGAGCTGGCGGGGCGTGCGGGAGTTGTCGCTCGAGTTGACGAGGTAGACCGCACCCGCGCCGCCGGCGAGGATCTCGTCGCTGATGCGGGTGTTGTAAATGGCAAGGCTCGCGGAGTCGAGCACGCCGTAGTAGCCGCCGTCCCCCGTCAGGTTCGAGTTCACCACCACGACCGAGGCGCTTCCCGTCGCGATGATCTCCCCGACCTGCGATCCCGTGAGCCGCAGCGACGCCGTGGCGTCGGGGTAGAAGTTCCACGTGATCACCGAGGTGCGGTAGAGGTGCAGCGAGAAGTTGCCGGTATCGACGTCGAGGGAGGGGTAGAACCCCTCGCGCAACCCCGAAAGGTTGAGCGAGCCGTTCGTGGGGGCGAAGGCGATCGCGAGGCCCGCCGTGTACCGGACCGTGAGCTGGCTACCGGCCCAGAGGTAGACCGCGTGCACCCCCACGTAGGAGGTGGTGACCGCGATCTGGTAGCCGACCCCCGAGACGTTGTAGCTTCCGGGGAAGCTCCAGTTCTCGTAGCCGAGCGGGGCGGGGAAGGAGAGGTTCGCGCTCTCCCCCGCGCGGAAGTGGGTCCAGAGGTTCATCCCGACCGACCCGTTGAGCGTCACCCGGGCGGTCGACGGCAGGAAGCTCGTGTCGAGGAGCTCGATGTCGGAGAGGAAGTAGGAGTTGTCGACCCACAGGGTCGAATTCCCCGCGACGTCGACGGGGAACCAGGAGTTGGGGTAGCCGAAGTTGCTCGCGAGCGCGCTTACGTTCGCGTTCCCGAGCAGGAAGCCGACCCACTGGTGCCCGTTCGCCGAGAGGTTCGCGCCGAGCGCGAACAGGGTCGAGTTGTTGAGCGCCTCGAAGCTCCACTCGTTGTCGTACGTCTCGTTGACGAACAGCGTCGAGGAGACGTTGAGGAGGAGCGCGCCGCTCCCCTCGAGGAGGACGTTGCCGTTCACCTCGAGGTGCACGGGCTGGCCGCCGTTTTCGACGATCACCACACCGTGGTCCTTCACGGTGAGGCTGCCAATCGAGAGGTTCGTCCCCACCATCAGTACCTCGGTGCCGTTCACGACGACGTTCGTCCCGCTGTAGGGCAGCTGCGCGCGCACGGTTTCCGGGTGCGCCAGCGTGGCGAAGGGGGGGAGGGCGTGGAGGCGTGCGGTGGAGAACGGCTCCGAGGTCGGATGCACCCCGGCAGGAACGGCGCGGATCGGACCCGCACCTCCGGCGAAGAGGGCTCCGCCCGGACTGCCGGCGCCAAACGTTCCCTGGAGCTGGGGGTGGAGGGGCGCAAAGGCTGCACCCGTGGCCGAGCCCGACGGTGCGCTAGCCAGAGTTGAGGGGACAGAGACCCCCGCAACGAGGGGGAGCAGCAGTGCTGCAAGGAGGACCGAACCTACCCGGACGGAATGGTCCCGATGTGCCCGTGGCAGGCCGGGGCGCCGTGCGCGCATCGAGAGGCGCGATGAAGATGCGTGGCACCGGCAGATAAACCCCCACGCCGCCACTTGGAGGCGCCGGCAGGTGGATTACTGGGTCTTCCCCGAGCGTTCCTTCGACTTCACGCGCAGGCCGTGGTAGCCGCACTTGCGGCACTGCACCGCCTTCGGAGGGTTGCGCGCCGAACAGTTCATGCAGATCTTCTTGTTCAGCAATCGGTTCGTCGCCTCGGGAAACGGCATGCGGCCGCGCGCCACGAGGGGCCCAGCATAAAAGCGCTGCGGCGTGCGCACGAACGATGACCGCGCCTGGCGCCTCCGGAGGTTCCCCTACCTACACCGACGCGGAGGGGGTGGAGGCGGTGCGCCTCGCGAGGGAGGCGATCGAGGTCGGTCTACCCCGGTCCGGGCCGCGGTCCCGGGCGCCAGCCGTGGGACGTGCTCCACCCTCCTTCGACACGCCGCGCGGAGTGTTCGTCACGCTCCGCGAGGCGACGAGCGGCGAGCTTCGGGGGTGCATCGGTTACCCGCTCCCGCTCCTCCCGATGCGGGTCGCGCTGCCGCGGGCCGCGCTCGGGGCGGCGACCGAGGATCCCCGGTTCCCCCCGGTGAAGCGCTCGGAGCTGGGCACGCTCACCGTCGAAGTCTCGCTCCTCACACCACCCGAACTTCTCAAGGAGGAGGACCCGCGCTCGATCGAAGGGAAGGTCCGGATCGGGACGGACGGGCTCATCGTCGAGCGGGGAGAGGCGACCGGCCTCCTCCTTCCTCAGGTCGCCCCGGAGCAGGGCTGGGACGCCGAACAGTTCTTGCAGGGAGTCTGCACGAAAGCGGGACTTCGCTCAGGCGCCTGGCGCGAGGCGGGGACGCGCGTCTACCGCTTCCAATGCGCCGTCTTCTCCGAGGAACGGCCGGGCGGTCCGGTCCGCCGGACCCTCGGCTAGGCCCGGGCGAGCTCCGCCCCGAACGGAACTCCTTCGATCTCCCAGCTGAACACCCCCGGACGCTCCGGGGGCGCACCTTCCGCGAACTCGAGGGAATCCGCAAGGAGCTCCCGGGTAAGCCGCCCCGCCTCGGGCCGCAGCGCCTCGGCGAGCTCCCCGCTCGCCCAGAGGGTGAGGCGTATCCGGTCCGTGTAGTCGAGGCGCGACTCCTTGCGGGCGTTCTGCAGGCGCCGGAGCGCCTCGCGAACTAGCCCTTCGCGACGGAGCTCAGGGGTCGGGGTGCGCGAAAGATGGCTCAGTGCGCCCCCCGGGAACTCGCGTCGCACCCAGTCGCTCTCGGCGTAGCCGCTCGCCGTGCCGGGGAGGTCGTACCGGACCTCTCGGACGTTGAGCTCCTCGCGGAGCAGCTCCTCCCCCTCCTCGCCCAGGAGCCGCAGCGGGTCCTCGGGGGTGAGCTCGAGGACCCAAACGGGGAGCGGGAACCGGGCCTTCACGCCCGCCCGCTGCCGCATCTCCCGGCCGACCTCCACCCAGGCCCGGACCGACGCCATGGCCCGGTCGAGACCGGGGTCGCTCCCCGGATGTTCCCCGGGGTACGATTCCGCGTGCACGGTACGTGCACCGTCCGCGAACCGGGCGCCGCTCACTTCCTGGAACACCGCCTCGGCGGTGAACGGAACGAGGGGAGCGAGGAGCCGGGCGAGCTCGAGGAGCGTGTGGGCGAGCGTCTCGTGCGCCATGCGCCGGTCCTCGGGATCCGTCTCCGACCAGAATCGGGGTCGGGAGCGGCGCAGGTACCAGGTCGAAAGGTCGGTGATGAACTCCTGCAGCGCTAGCGCCGCGCTCCGGTCCTCGCGCTCCTCGAGCCCGGTGCGGGCGAGTCGGGCGGTGTCGGCGAGGCGAGAGAGGATCCATCGGTCGAGGAGCGAGCCCGGACGAGGCTGCGCGGCGGGCGGCGGCAGATGATCCGCAGCCGCGTTCTCGCGATAGAACGAAAGGACGTTGAGCAGCGTCAGTACCCCGCGCTGCGCGTCCGAGCGTATGCCCGGCTCGCCGACCCGGATCGGTTCCGTGTAGTCGTGCAGCAGGAACGACCATCGGACCGCGTCGGCGCCGAGCCGTTGGACGAGCTCGCGGGGCTCGAGCACGTTCCCCCGGGACTTCGACATCTTGAGGCCCCGCTCGTCGAGCACGAGCCCGTTGGTGATGCTCGCGAGGTAGGCCGGGCGGTCGAACAGGAGCGTCGAAAGAACGAGCAGCGAGTAGAACCAGCCGCGCGTCTGATCGAGCCCTTCTGCGACGAAGTCGAGCGGCGCCGCCGGGTCGAAGGGTCCCGGCTCGAACGGGTAGTGGTACTGCGCGAACGGTGCGGAGCCGCTGTCGTACCACCCGTCGATCGTGTACGGTTCGCGACGCATCTCGCCGCCGCAGGTCGGGCACGGGAACCGGATCGGGTCCACTCCCACGCGGTGCGGGTCGAACTCGGAAGGGAGCGGGGCGCCCGTGCGCTCGGCGAGCTCGGCGAAGCTCCCGAGGCAGACGGTGTGCCCGGCTGGGCACTTCCAGATGGGGAGCGGCGTGCCCCAGTAGCGGTTGCGCGAGAGCGCCCAGTCCTTCGCCTCCGTGAGGAAGTTGCCGAACCGGCCGTCCCGGAGGTGGGACGGGTGCCAGTCCACCTTCTGGTTGTTCGCCACGAGCTTCGCCGTCGCGCGGGAGGTGCGGACGAACCAGGCGTCGAGAGCCCGGTAGAGGAGCGGCGTGTCGCACCGCCAGCAGAACGGATAGGTGTGCCGAACCGTCTCCGAGCGGAACAGGCGCTTCGACTCCTCGAGGAGCCCGAGGAGCACGGCATCCGCCGCCTTGAACCCGCGTCCCGCGACGGTCGGAACCTTCTCCGTGAACCGTCCGCGGCTGTCGAGCGGATCGAAGAATCCCACCTGCTCCCGTTCGCCGATCCTCTGGTCCTCGGGACCGAAGCTCGGGGCGATGTGGACGAAACCGGTCCCTTCCGCAGCCACGACCGAAGCGTCCAGGACGACCCGGTATCGGCCGTCCCCTGGTCCTGCGAAGGGGAACGGCGGGTCGTAGCGGAGCCCATCGAGCTCCTCGGCTGTGTAGACGTGGGCCGCCGTGGGTCCCGAGGGGAAGTAGCGCGCCGCCGCCGGTTCCGCGAGAAGGAGCTCCGTGCCGTCCTCCTCGGGGATCCCGACGTAGCGGAGCGAGGGGTTCGCCGCGACGAGCAGGTTCGCCGGGAGGGTCCACGGTGTCGTGGTCCAGACGAGGAGGGCGCGCTTCGCCCCCCCGGGCCCAGGGGCGAGCGGAAAGCGCACCGCGACCGACGGGTCCGTCGTCTCGTGGTATCCCTGGGCGACCTCGTGCGAGCTGAGCGGGGTCTCGCACCGCGGGCAGTACGGGAGGCAGTAGAAGCCGGGCGAGAGGAGCCCCCGGTCGTAGAGCGTCTTGAGCGACCACCAGACGCTCTCGATGAACGGCGGGGACATCGTGTAGTACGGGTGGTCGTAGTCGAGCCAGTAGCCGAGCTCCCGGCTCATCTCCTGCCAGACCCCGGCGACCTCGAGCGCTCCCGTGCGGCAGGCGTCGCAGAACTTCGCGACCCCGTACGACTCGATCTCCCCCTTCGACTTGATCCCGAGTCGCTTCTCGACCTCGAGTTCCACCGGAAGGCCGTGGCAGTCCCAACCCGCCATCGGGCTCACGAGGTGGTAGCCCCGCATCCTGCGGTAGCGGAGCTCGACGTCCTTGAGCGTCCGCGCGACGAGGTGACCCAGGTGGGGAACGCCGTTCGCGGTCGGAGGTCCCTCGGTGAATCGGAAGACCGGCCCGCCGGGATGGCCGGCCGCGAGTCGCTCCGGGATACCGTGCTTCTCCCAGAAGGCGCGGACCTCCGCTTCGATGCGGGGCAACGAGGTCCGGGGGGAAGCGGCCTCCTCCTCGGCCATGGAGGCCGGCGAGCCCCCGGGCGGGTAATAGCAATGCCGGCGCAGGCGCCGAGATGATGGAGGCAACCCGCGCTAGCGGAAGAGCCCGGGAGGCGGAGGGCTGGTCGATTCGTACCCGACGTACGAGGTTCGATGCCGTTCGACCACCCGGCCCTCGGCCCGGCTCACGTGGCAGTCCGGTCCGAGGTAGATCTCCTCGGCGCGCAGGAACTCGCACCGGACTCCCTCGAGCCGAGCCTCCCTGGCTTCGATCCGTTCGGCGGAGAAGCTACCGGAGCGCTTCCACGGAGGGAAAGAGAGCCGCCTCAGAGTGAGGGTGTCGCAGCTGACGGCGCGCGCGCGGCACGCCCCTTCGAGCTTCCCGCTGATCCGCGGCGCCCGGATTCCACCCGTCACCAGGAGCGTCCCCGAGAAACGCAGCTCCGAAGCGGAGAGCTCCCCCGCGACCGCGAGGTGACCTTGCGCGTCGAGCGCGCCCTGGGTGGTGAGGTCCGACGTGAGCTCGGCACGCCCCACCAGACGGGCTTCTCCCGCCGCGACCGGCCCGCCGAGGCGGGCCATGCCGTCGACGTCGAGGAGCCCCGCCACGCGGGTCTTGGCGAACGTATCGAGCGAACCCCGGACGCGAAGCTCCACGCAGCTCACGTCACCCCCGACGGAGAGACGCCCCGAGACGTCGATCGTCCCCGCCTCGACGGTGCCGAGGACCTTCGCGACCCCGTTCACGCTCCAGCGGAGCGCGCGCACCGTGTCCCGGCGCCTCGCGCCCTGATCGAGGATCTCCCCGGCAAGGGGCGCCGGAGGAGGGGAGGGGGGCTTGGCGCCGCTCCCTACCGGAACGGCGGAGAGGGAAGGGGCGGCTACCGCACTCGCCACGGCCGCGGGAGCGGCCCATCCGCTTAACGGCTGCCGGGGCGCCGGGGGATGGCGAGCTCCCGATGCGTCACCATGATGCAACGGTTCTCGAGGACGAGCGCGCCGGCGGCGCGCGCCTTGGCCGCGGCGGCCGGGTGCTCCACGCCGAGCTGCATCCAGATGGTGGGGACCTTCCGTGCGATCGCCTCGTCCACGATGGGGGGCACCTCCTCCGACCGTCGGAAGATGTCGACGATGTCGACCGGGATCTCGCGAGGGATCGAGGAGAGCGAAGGGTAGGCGGTCGCGCCGAGCACCGTCGACAGCATCGGGTTCACAGGAAGGAGCTGGTAGCCGTGCTCCTTGAGGTACCGGGCGATCCGGTTCGAGTCGCGGTCCGGCTTGTCGGAGAGACCCACGACGGCTATGGTGCGGGCCCGCTCGAGCCGCTCCCGAACCCGCGGGTCGAGCTCCTCAGCGTCCGTGCTCGCTCGAGGCGAGCCCCGGCCATAACGGTTGGGGGGGAAGGTCGGGTCCCTCCCTACCCGAAGGGTGGCGACGGGGGAAGTGGCGAGGGCACCGGTCGGAAGGGCTCCGGCGGTGGGCGTGCGAGCCGGGTCCGTACGGCCACCACGAGCGCGACGACGAGCCCGAGGAGCACGAGCCCGTAGTGGAGCCCAAGGGCGACGTTCGTGTTGACGACCGAGTAGAAGGAGGAGGCGTCGAACGCCCCGTGGAGCAAGGCGACCACGACGAGGTTGCCCCCGGAGAGCGCCATCGCCCAGGCGAAGGCGAGCCCCAGCAGTACGAGCATGAGGAGCGGGACGGTCGCGATCGCGCCGTACGTCGTCCAGTAGTACACGTGGGCCCCGGCGAAAAGGAGGCTCGACATCGCGGCCGCGCTCCGCCACTGCGCGGGGCTCCGTGCGAGCCAGTAGCCGAAGATCCATCCCCGAAAGATCGTCTCCTCGATCGCCCCGACGGCGAAGGAGAGGGCGATCCAGAACCAGGGGTCGCTCGCGGCCCCTCGGACCACGGGGACCGACTTCGAGAGGAGGCGGACCGCGGAGGGGTCCACTACCTCGTAGACGATGAGGAGCACGATCGAAAGGAGGAGGGCCAAGAGCGAGAGCAGCCCGAACCATCGGAGCCCCTCCACCGCGGCGCGCCCCGGGTTCGCGTTCCACGCGCGGAGCGGCCCCGGCCCAACGAGGAAGAGGAACGCGAGGATGGGGATCCCGTAGACGATGGCGAGCTCCCCGGGAAGGTTACCGTAGACGAGGAGCAGGGAGGGAAACCGCTCGGGTAGGAGATATTGGCTCACCACCGCCACCACGGTGATGACGGTAGCGAGGAGGTAGGCGCGGACCGGAGCGGAGCGAGGCACGGGTGTAGCCGAATCGGAGGAAGCCGCGCCACCTGCCCCCATCGGCGCGGCGACCGGCCCCGGGTATTTCCGTGCCCGGCCCGCGCGGCCGCTCCGCCCGGGCTCGGCTACCCCGAGCGGTTCTCGTTCGGGGCGGAGCTACGTGATCCAATGCCCCGGACACGCTCCGCCGCGGCGAGGGCGGCGAGGAGGTCGTCGAGCGTGCTTCGCACGCTCGCGGCGCTCGGAGCGCTCACCCCGAAGCGGAGCGTCGCTCCGGTCCGCTCGGTGCGGAGGTAGGAGGGTCGGTCCGCCTCAAGCGCGCACCGAAGCTCCTCCGCCTCCCGCTCGCTCGCGTACGTCCGCTCGAGCTCCACCTCCACCCGGTCCGGAGTTGGGGAAGCGTCACCGGGGACGGGGCGACGGGAACGAGCGGTGGAACGCGTGGGTTCGTCCGGGATGCTCTCGACCATGACCGGTCGCGACCCGCTAGTGCTTCCCCTTGCTGCCGCGCCCCGAAACGGGGGCGGGACCCGACGCGGATCCGGGACCGCGGTCGAGCGCGCCGGGAACGACGGGGGCCGTGCCGAGCCTCCGGGTGAGCTCGCTCTTCGCGCGCTCCTCGAGGTAGGCGAGCACGCTCGGCCAGACGGCGTTCTCCTTCCGGGCCTTGTTCTCGAAATTGTTCTCCGAGATGAACTTCGCGAACGCGGCCTTTGACTTCGCATCCCAGGCGCCGTTCGTAGGGCCGAGGTAGTAGCCGAGCACGGAGAGCGAACGCTGGGTGCGGAGCGCCACCTCGCCCGCGAGGGGGAGCAACGTCGCGGGATCCTCGCGCTCCAAGAGCGTGAGGTCGTACACGCGGAAGATGCGCCGGAGCTCCTCGATGGGGTACGGGTGATCGTCGACGCGGAGGTCGACCCACCGGTCGCTCCCCTGGTCGTACCCGCCTTTCGAGCGCACCACGAGGAGCGAGGCGGACTGCATGCCGCGCCGGTCCCCCCCTTCGCGCTGGCCGGCGTCGAGCGCCGCGAGGAGCCGCTCCGGGAGGTCCCCGGGGGTCCGCTCGTAGCTGCGCGCCATCGCCTCGACGACGGCAGGGGCGAACAGGATGTTCCCCTGGCAGGAGAACCCGAGGCCCGTGCGGTGCCCGGCCCACTCGAGACATTTCGCGCCCGTGTAGGCGGCGCTGCCCCCGTCCCGATCGACCACGGCGAGCTGCCGGTGCTCGCGCTGGGGGTCGGACGCCACGAGTTGCTTCACTACCTCGGCGGCGGACGTGCCCGCGCGCAGGAGTGCGAGCCCCTCCGGACCGAACCTTACGTTGGCGTGCGCTTGCGTCGCGACGGCGCCGACGCCCGCTTCCGCCCAGGGGACGACGGCTCCGACGGAGATGAACTTCGACTGGACGGCGACGCCCCACTCGCCGCGCGCCGGGTCCGCCGCGACGACGGAGAAGGTCCCGAATCGGGGCTGGACCATCGTTCCGTCGCAGAGGGTGGGCTCGGGATAACATTAGCCGGGGCCGGCTCGACGAGCGCGTGCGCCTTGTCCACCTGCGCGGCCGCCTCGGCCCACCGGCCCGCCGCGAGCTCCGTCTGCGCCTGGGCGAGGGCGCGGCGTGCGCGGGCGATCTCCGATTCGCTCCGGACCGCGAACCCCAGGAGCCGGCCGATGAGCTCCATGCGGTTGCGCAACCGTTCGATATCGAGCGGAGGGCTCTCGGAGGAGCCGTTCGTGGGGGTGTAGGCGACAAGCCCCCGCGGCGGCTCGAGCACCCGGTCGGGGGGCGCGCGGGAATGCAGGTCGGAGTCGAGGCGCAGCAACAACGACTCCGCCTCCCTCCAGGCGCCGCGCGACAAGAGACGACGCGCGTGCTCGAGCTCCCGGTCGGCGTCGGGATAGGCATGGCCCTCTCGGCGTGCGCTCGAGAGCTCGTGACGGACCCCTTCGAGGAATCCTTCGAGTTCCGCGGCGCCTCCGCGGTCGGCGCGCCTACGCGGGGGCGTCACCGGCCTCGGTCACGGGGCTCGGCGGTGCGGCGCGAGCCTCGGCGGTCGGGAGGGGGACGCGCTCCCGGAGCGCGGCCCAGAGCCGGTCGAGCGGCGGCCACAACGTGCCGGCGGCTCCTCCCGCGAGTGCCGCTTCCGCCGCCGCAAGCTCGGGCGCGAGGTCGTCCGTCTTCGTGCCCTTGCGCGTCTCCGCCTCGAGCGCGGCGCGGGCGAGCTTCACCTGCGCCTCGCCTTCGCGGCGGATCCGGCGGGCCTCCTTCTCCTCGGGGGTCACCCCGTGGTCGGGGTCCCAGTGGGGCGGCTGCGGGCGGATCACCTTCACTCGGAGCACTTGGAACGGTTCGGGGAGCGTCGGCCAGCGGGGCTCCGCGAAGCGGATCGCGAGCTGGTCCACGTAGCCCGAGGCGATCTCGAGCTCCCCCCGTGCGAGCGCCGCCTCGGCGTTCGCGTACGGGGTAAGGAGCTCCGCCGAGAGGGGACGCCGCCAGCCGTCGAGCCGCAAGGCGATCCGGCTCGGGACGAGCCGCCGCAGGAGAACGGTCGTGGAGTCCGCGGCCACGGGCACGGGGGCCGCCGCCGTGTCGGGCGGCTTGTTGGGGGCGCCGGGCATGGTCTAGAGGAACGCCTCGAACTCCCGGGTCACTTCCGGGTACTTCACGTGGACGGCCTTGAGGATGTTGTGCACGGTGAGCTTCTCGAGTTTCACGCCCTCGAGGGCGTCGACAACCTTGTCGAACGTCTCGTCGGAGAGGGAGCAGAGCTTCTCCTTCGCGAGCCAGTTCCGGTAGAGCTTCTCCTCGAAGCGGGCGCGCCAGCCGCGGTCGTACTCGGCGAGCACCTCCTTCGAGGCATCCCCCGCCGCCACGGCCCTCGCCGACACCTCGCCCGCGATCTTGCCGGCGATGCAGCCGTTGGCGATGCCTCCGCCCGTGAGCGGGTCGATCATCCGGGCCGCGTCGCCGACGAGCAGGAAGCCGTCGGTGACGGTCTGCTTCATCGGCGCGGAGATGGAGACCCCGCCGCCCACCATGTCGATCTTCTTCCCCTTCGCGTAGCCGGGGTGCTTTTCGATCCAGCGGTCGAGGTACGACTTCGCGTCCGCGGGGCTCTTCACCTTGCTCACCTGCACGCCGATGCCGACGTTCGCGAGCCCCTCCGCTTTCGGGAAAATCCAGACGTAGCCGCCCGGAGCGCAGCTCCCGAGGTAGAAATCGCAGTAGCGCACGTCGCTGTCGACGTTCGTCATACGGTACTGTAGGCACGTATCCATGTCGCGGAGCTGGAGGTTCGTGGGGAGCCCCGCCCACCGGCCGACCTGGCTCTCGAAGCCGTCCGCGCCGACCGTCACCTTGGCGCGGATCTCGAGCGGCTCGCCGAAGCGCTTCGCCTTCACGCCGACGACGTGGCCGTTCTCCCTGAGGATGCCGGTCGCCGAGGTCTTGAGCCAGATGTCGACGCCCGCGTTCGCGGCGTCGATCGCGAGCTGCTTGTCGAAGCCGTCCCGCTCGACGACGTAGCCGACCTCGTTGCCCGCGTGCTTTTCGTTGATCTCGAGGCACTTCTCGCTCGGGGAGTAGATGCGGGCCCCCTCCACCTCGACGTTGATCCACTTGCCGGGGACGATGCCCACCTCCTGGAGCCAGTCCTTGCTCATTCCCTCACCGCAGCGCACGGGAGAGCCGATCTCCTGGCGCTTTTCGATCATCAGCACCTTCGCGCCGCTCTTCGCCGCCCACTTCGCGGTCATCGAGCCCGCGGGCCCGGCGCCGACGACGAGCACGTCCGTGCGCACGGTCTCCATGAGAGGGATTCGCCTAGCCGATCGCGATCGCGCCGACGGGACAGGCCTTCACGCAGATCTCGCAGCGCGTGCAGACGTTCTCGTCGAAGGTAATCCGCGTTTCGTCCAGGTAGATGCAGTTGAGCGGGCAGATCCCGACGCACGCCCCGCAGTAGATGCAGAGCTGCCCGCTCGATTCAATGTGCAGACTTCGTTTGGAGGGGGGCACTCGCGCGCGCCTCTCGGTTGGACCGCCCCAGTCCCACTTAAAGGCTTCCGCACGGCCGCAGGAGAGGAATCCTCGTCGCAAATCGACAAGGTGGGCCCCGGGGAATCGGGGCGGGAAAACGCGGACCGTGGGAACCTGCGGTCCGGGCCCGACCCCGCGGTCCAGCTAGCGCGCGGACGGAGCGGGCGCGCTTGCCACGTGCCCGGGTGCGTGCGGTTGGGCCTGCTCCACGAGCCAGTGCTCGGCGTCGAGCGCGGCCATGCAGCCGAGCCCGGCGGCAGAGACCGCCTGGCGGTAGCGGTGGTCGTAGACGTCTCCCGCCGCGAACACCCCCTCGACGCTCGTCCGGGTGAGGTCGCGCGTCTTCAGGTAGCCGTGTTCGTCGAGCTCGAGCGCGCCGCGGAACACCTCGGTTGCCGGGTCGTGGCCGATCGCGACGAAGAGGCCGCCCACGGGGAGCGTTTCCACCTTCCCCGTCGTCAGGTCCTTCACCCGGAGTCCCTCGACCGAGTTCGTTCCGAGCACCTCGACCACCTCGCTCGAGAGGCGGAAGCCGATCTTCGGGTTCGCGCGGGCGCGGCTCTCAAGGATGCGGCTCGCTCGGAAGCCGTCCCGGCGGTGGATCACGGTGACGTGGCTTGCGAACTTCGTGAGGAAGGTCGCCTCCTCCATCGCGGAGTCGCCCCCGCCGACGACGGCGAGCTCCTTGCCTTTGAAGAAGAACCCGTCGCAGGTCGCGCACGCCGAGACCCCCTTGCCCCGGAGCTTCTGCTCGCTCGGCAGGTCGAGCCAGCGCGCGTTCGCCCCCGTCGCGACGATCACCGCGTCCGCCTCGACCGTCCCGGAGAGCCCGGCCTCGAGTCGGAACGGCCGATGCGTGAAATCGACCCGGGTCACGTTCGCCTCCCAGAACTCCGTGCCGAAGCGCTTGGCCTGCGCCCGGAACCTGTCCATCAGTTCGGGCCCGAGGATCCCCTCGGGAAACCCGGGATAGTTCTCGACGTCGCTCGTCAGCATGAGCTGCCCGCCGCTCGGCACCCCGGCGATCACGAGCGGCGCGAGGTTGGCGCGAGAGGCGTAGATGGCGGCCGTGAGCCCTGCCGGACCGCTCCCCACGATGACGAGGCGGCGCCGGACCGGGGCGGGGGCGGACATCGACGTGATACCGGAATGTGCGGGATAACCCTTCGCCCGGCGGTTACGGCGGGGGCAAGCGCAGGCGCTCCGGCGCGTCCGTTTCCCCGTACCGGCTTCGGAAGAAGAGGAGCGGCAGCTCGTCCCGGCCCTCGGCGATCGTCTCCACCTCGCCGAGGAGGAGTTGGTGGTCCGCCGCGGGGACCGCCTGGACGAGCCGGCATTCGAGGCTCCCGAGCGTGCCCTCGAGGAGCGGCACGCCCTCGCGGCCCGGGAGGACCTTGAGTTCGCGGAACTTCTCGGGGCCCGGGAGCGCCTTCGCAAAGAGCTCCGAGAGGGCCCGCTGGTCGTGCGCGAGCAGGTTCACCGCGAAACGCCCGGTGCGGGCGATCACGGGCGTAGTGTCCGCATCGTTCGAGAGGGAGACGAGGAGGGTGGGGGGATGGAGCGAGACCGAGAGGAAGGCGTTCACCGTGAGGCCGTACGGCTGGCCTCGCTCCTCCGCGGTCACGACGGAGACGCCGGTCGCCCAGCGTCCCATCAGGGCGCGGAACCGCGCCGGGTCGGCCGTACTCACTCCTCTCTCCACTTGAACGTCACGATGGCCGCGAGGAAGATGGCAAGCGCGATCACGAACACGACGGCGAAGTCGATGAGCGCCCGGCTGGGGCTGTTGAACAGCATGACGGAGTTCAACCCGTCGATGACGTAGTAGAGCGGGAGCACCCTCGCGAACTCCTGGAGGTACGCCGGGAACGCCGAGGTGGGGAAGAAGGTCCCCGAGAGGAACATCATCGGGAAGGTGATGATGTTCCCGATCACGGCCGCGCTCTCGGGGCTACGGCTCACCGAGCCCGCGAGCATGCCGAGCGACACGAACAGGAACGGCCCCACCACGAGGAACGGCAGCATCCCGATCGAGATCGTCACGTGCGCGCCGAAGGCGAGGATCCCGACGAACAGCATCACCCCCGCCGAGAGGAAGGTGAGCAGGACGTACCACACCACCCGCGAGGTGAGCCACTCGGCACGGGTGAGCGGCGTGAGGGAGAGCTGCCGGAAGAACCCCTCCTTCCGGTAGGTCGAGACGAGCTCGACCATCGAGAACATCGGGCTCGTCAGGATGGAGAAGCCGATGAGCCCCGGGATCAGGTAGTCGATGTACGCGAAGGACCGGCTCGTGACGGTGAGCGAGTTCACGCCGATGATCGGGCTCGCGTGCGCCGCCCGGAAGTTGAGCTGCGTGACCGCGTAGTTCACTGCACCTTCGACGAGCGCCGAGGAGCTCGGGTTCCCAGGGTCCGTGTAGACCGTGAGGTTGACGGCGGCGTGCGCCGTGATGGAGGCGCCGAACCCCTGGGGAATGAGGAGCCCCACGGGATCCTCGGCGTTGAACAGGTAGCTTCCGAACTGCGAGGGATCCATCGGTCCGACGAAGTGGAGATTGACGAGTCCGGTCGCGTTCAGGGCATCGAGGAAAGCGGTCGTCGAGTTCGAGTGGTCGAGGACGAGCGTCGGCAGGTCGACCGCCGTCGACGAGGTCCCGGAGAAGATGAGCCCGAAGAGGCCGATCAGGATGATCGGGAAGACGAGGGAGAAGAACAGGCCGATGGGGTTACGCGTGTACTGCCGCGCGACGATCGGCAGGTCCGCCGCGATGCGGGAGAGCCTCACGCGGCCTCCGACTTGATCACGCCGTCGTCCATGCGGCCCACGAGCCGGACGAAAACGTCCTCGAGGGTGTCCCGCACCACCGAGAACCGCTCCCACGGGAGGTGGCTCTCCTCGAGCGCCGCGAGCACCTTGATCGCGTCCTCCTTCTCGCGGATCTCCACTTCGACGTGGTGGTTCTCCGCCGTCACGGCGAACGGGATGCGGCTCGAGAGGTACCGCGCCACCTCGAGCCCCGCCTCGAAGCGCAGCCGGTCCGGCCGTCCGTGCGCGGCGACGATCGTCTCGGGGGGCCCGCGGGCGATGATCTTGCCGTGGTGGATGATCGCCACGTCGTCCGCGAGGAGCGACGCCTCCTCGAGGTAGTGCGTCGTGAGGAACACCGTGCGTCCGTCCGCCTTGAACGAGCGGATCACCTCCCAGATCCCGCGGCGCGCCTGCGGGTCGAGCCCGGTCGTCGGCTCGTCGAGGAACAGCACCTTCGGGTCGTTCACGAGCGAGAGGGCGAGGCCGAGCTTCTGCTTCTGGCCGCCGGAAAGCGTGTCGAACTTCGCGTCCGCCTTTTCCTCGAGGTAGACCCGCTTCAGGATGGCGATCGGGTCCGCCGGCGTGTCGAACAGTCGCGAATAGTAGGTGATCGCCTCCCGCGGGTGGATCTTCTCGAAGAACCGGAACTCCTGCGGGATGACGCCGATCCGCTGGTGAAGCTTCGCCCCGTCCTTCCACGGGTCGAGCCCCAGCACCTCGACGCTGCCGGCGCTCCGGTTGCGCAGCCCCTCGAGGATCTCGACGGTCGTCGTCTTCCCCGCGCCGTTCGGGCCGAGGAAGGCGAACACATGCCCCTCGGGTACGTCGAAGCTGATGCCGTCCACCGCCCGGACCGGTCCGTAGGCCTTCGCGAGGCCCTCGACCCGGATCGCGCTCGGCACGGCCCACCCCGACGGCCCGGTCGGGTTAAGAGGTCTATCGGTCGACGACGAACGAGAGCCGGGCCGAGCGGCTCGCGGCCGAGGTTTCGCCGCCGGGCCCCGTCAACATGACGGGCGAGGGACCCGAGTACTCGGCCTCGAGCCGATTCCCCTCCCGGCGCAGGTCGAGCCGACCGCCCCCGAGCCGCACGCCGCGGAGCGAGGCCGTCCCCCACCCCTGCGGGAGATCGGGTCGCAGGTGGATCGTGCTCGCGCCGAGCTCGGGGTCGATCCCCCACAGCCGCTCGAACAGGAGGGAAAGGAACGGGGCGAAAGACATCCCTAGGAGGAAGCAGGAGTTCCACGGCTCGGGCCGGTCTCCGCGGTAGCACTCGTTCGCGTAGCCGCGCTCGGCGAGGAGGGTCCGGGCGAGCAGCTCGAGATAGCCGAGCCCGAGCTCCCGTTCCCCCACCGCGAGCGCCGCCTCCGCGGCCCACGCCGTCGCGATCGGCCACACTTGCCCCTCGTGGTAGGCGAGCGGGTCGTAGCGCGCGTCCCGGCTCGAAAGCGTCCGCACGCCCCACGGTGTGGAGAGGTCCTCCTCCGCGGCACGCCGCACGACGGCCCGGCCGTGGGGCACGCTCAGCAGCCCCGCGGCGACGGCCCGCAGCGCGTTGGGCCGGAGCGCCTGCACCACGGTTCCCCCACGGATCGAGTCCGCGAGGTATCGCTCCTCGGGCCAGTCGTAGGCGCGGGGCAGCTCCACCTCGAGCTTTCGCGCCGCCTGCGCCGCCGCGGTGGCGGCGTCCCGGTGACCGGCGTGCCCTTCGAGCTCCCCCAGGGACCGAAGGGCGTCGATGCCGAGCACTTGGACGTCGATCGCGTGGTCGCGACGATCCGCCGAGTCCCAGATGGTGGTGTCCACCGAATCGATCCCGAACCGGACCCCCGTGAGTCCCTCGGTCGCCGCGTTGATCGCCGCCACCTCGCCCCCGTTGCGGATCCACCCCGTCGCGGGATCCTGCCGGGCGGCGAGCCACGTACCGACCTTGCCGAGCGCGGGTCGGAGCTCGCGGGAGAGGCGGGGGTCACCGGTGTGGTCCAGGTGCCTTCGCACGATCCCCGGGTAGTACAGCGTAGTGTCGGAGGTGCCGTACAGGAACACGGGTCCTGGCGAGAGCTGCATCGGCAGCTCCCCCGTCTCCGCCCCTAGGATAGGAATGCGTACCGGGGCTTGGAAGTCGAACACCGAGCGGAGCGAGCGCTCGGTCCAGCCCGCATCCCCCATCCAGAGGACCGCAGGCAGCATCCACGCAAGGTCGCGGCACCAGAGCGCCGAGTACCACGGGTAGCCGGCCCGCAGTCCCGTGAGGCCACGCAGGGGTGCGTAGTAGAGGGACCGGAGCGCCCCCCGTGCGAGTCGGTAGGCCGCCTCGAGCTGCGGCGCCTCGGGGAGGGAAAGTTCGGGCGTGAGTGCCTCCCAATCCCGGTAGTAGGCTTCGAGCGCCGCAGGATCCTTCGAGCGATCCGGGGATCGCCGACGCTCCGCCGCGGCGATCGCGTTCCTCTCGAGGCCACCCCACACCTCGAGGTGCAATCGTGGGAGCTGGGACGCTCCCGACTCGAAGTTCCAGATGGCTCCGACCTCACGGAGCTCTCCCCGATACCGGCCGCCGTCCCACGCGCTCCCATCCCGCGTCCAGCCCGTTGGACACGGCGACGCGTCGAAGTAGAGCGCGGAGCCTGCCGCGCTGACTAGGAGCCGGGAACCCTCGAGTTCGAGGGTGTATTCGTACGGCTTCACGCCCTCGAGGAGCAGCGGAGCGAGGAACGGTTCGATCGCGCACTCGACGACTGCCGGTCCAGCTTCCGGCCCCGCCGAGGAGAGCTCGAGCTCCCGGGCCACGCCGGGAGGGGAGAGGACCGGATACACCCGTTGCCGAAGATGGAGTTGCTCCCAGGCGTGCTCGCTCTCGGCCAATCCTCGGTAGACCCGGAGCCGCTGGAGCGTCGGCTCGAGTCCGTCGAGCGCCCCGGGCCGCCCGAACCGAACCCTCCAACCGGCGACGAGCCGGATCCCGTCCGCACTTACGCCGGCCCATTCAGCGCGGGCGCCGCGGCACTCTCGGGGCCAGGTGAACTCCCCCGACCCCGACAGGATGGCCTCGGAACGGGGTCCCGAGAGCAGCACCGGCTGCTCGGGTTCCGCGGTGCGGCTCTCCCAGAGCAGGTCGAGCCCAGGCGAGCCATGGCGGGAGCTCACGCGAGCGCCTCGAACCGTTCGGTGAACTCGAGCCAGGAGGTCGGCGGGATCGCGACGCTTCGTAGCTCCAAGCGGATCGTGTGCTCGCCGACTGAGGCTTTCGTGACGGTCTCCAGACGGAAGCGGTGGCGCACCCCGACCGCAAGTTCGACGGGGGAGCGACGGTCGATCGATGCGAAGCTCCGCTCCACCCCTGCGCTCCCCGGGTCGACGAACGCCCGTTCGGGGGAAATCGGGACGCCGTCCACCCGGGCCGAGACGGAAGCAAACGCGCCGGTACGGAGCGGAGGGTTCCGAAGTTGAAAGCGTAGGCCGTCCGGCCCGGCTCGGAAGGAGGACGGCTCGAGCATGTTCTCGCGGAGCAGCTCCGCCCCACGGAGAAGTCCCGCGAGGGAGTCGGTGCCAAACGCCCAGCCGATGACCGCCCCCTGCTGCACGAGCGCGAGGCGACTTCGAATCGACCGGAGGTCCATCGCCCGGGGAGCGACGTGGGATTTATTCGTTCGCCGGCGGGGGAGGCGCGCGAGCTCCTCCGGACGGAGAGCACCTCTCCGGCCGGGGCGAGCCTCGCAGCGCTCCCCGCGGGGTGGGCCGCGGAGCGGTCGGACGCGTGGGCCGCGGCCCGAAGGCCGCCCAGTGCACTAGCGTCCGTCCGCGTCGGTCCGGGGGGACACCGAAGCCCGCCCGGCGATCCCGCGACGTCACGAGGGAGCGAGGGGTCCGGGATATTTAGCTACGTTTCCGTTAAATCCGTTAAATGCGGAACGAGCATTAATCCTCGGGAGCGGGCGCGGGCGACCCACGACCGAACAGCGCGAGCGCGAGCCTTCCCTGGGGAGTGATCCCGACTCGGCCGCGCGCGCCGCTCCGTTCACCCGCGACGAACCCCCACCGGTTCTCGAGCGGCTCGAGGCGGTTGCGAAGGCGGCTGTGCTGCGCCTGCGGGGAGGGGGTGTGCCCCGTGCCCTCGACCGGGCGGTCGAGGCCCAGCTCCCGGATCAACTCGCGCTTCGGGAGGCGGCCCCCGCGGCGGTCGAGCGCTTCGAGCACCTCGACGAGCTCGCGCGACGGCGCGCGGAGCTCGTAGACCGAGACCGGATCGATCCGCGCGACGATGTCGTTCACCGACTTCACCTTCGGCGTGATCCCCGAATACCAGGCCTTCGAGACCTGGACGTAGTACGGCTCCCCCTTCCAGAGCATGCAGGCGAGCGTACCGGCGATCGCCGTGATCTTCGTACCCGTGGAGACGTTCACGCGGATCGGCACGACATCGAGCGCGTGGCGGTCGGTGCGACGCTCAGCCGTGAAGATCTTCCGGAGCTCCGCGAGCGCCCCGAAGACGTCCCAGATGTCGGTCCGCACGAGACGCACCTCGACCGGCCACGCGGCCCGGGACAGGCGTCGGCGCACCTCCTCGACGAACGGCTGCGCCGCATCGTCGCTCTCGCGGGTGAGCAGGTAGACTCGGTCCGCGCGCTCCGTTAGGACCGGGTCAACGACCCGTTCCACCTCGAACCCCACGGGCGCTACGTGGATCCGCGCGTGCGGGTCGCCCACCACGGCCCGCGCGGCCCCGGCCCGGATGCTGGGGCGCAACGAACGCTGGTGCGGCATGGGTCGAACGGCGCTCGGAGCGGGCCGGCAGTTAAGAGGCTCGCGCCGCGGGCTTCACGAATCGCACAATCGCTATGCGGCCGAGCTCGTCTCGAGCGGCCAGTGCCCGTGGAGAACGAGACGTGGAACCCCGTCTCGCTCCTGACGGCCGCGTACCGGGCCGCTGTGACCGGCGCCGATGCTTACCGGGGCGTCCGCTCGGCCCTGCGCGTCGATCGGGGTATCCTGCGGCTCGGCAACAGGTTCGTACAGATAGGCCGGTACCGGGAGATCGCGTTTGTCGCGCTCGGCAACGCCTCCGCGTCCCTCGCCCTCGCCGCGTCGGAGGCGCTCGGGGAGCGTCTCACCCAAGGGTACTCCGCCGGACCGGTCGCGCTCCCCGAGAGCGTGCCGTTCCACTCGCTCGTGGTTCCGTCGGCCGTGCCCGGGACGCCGCGAGGGCTCGAGGCCTCCCGCGCGGTGCTCGAGCTCGCCGCGGGGCTCGGCGAGCCGGACCTCCTCCTCCTCCTGTTGAGCCCCGGGGCCGCGGGCTCTCTCGCCGAGCCGCCCGAGGGAGTCGACGGCACCGCCTGGGGCACGCTGCTCCTGCGCGCGGCGCACGAGCTCGGCTCGATCGAGGCGGCCACGCTCGCTCGAGTGTTCGGGACGGGAGGGACCGGGGGTCGACTCCCGTCGCTCACCGGCGCCGACGTGGAGACGCTCATCGTTGACGAGGGGCTCGGCGGCGCGCTGGTCGGTGGCGGTCCGACCGTACCTGTCTCGGACGAGGAGCGAGCCCGCGCGAGCTCCGCGCTCGGCCGGCTCGGGGGGCCCACCCCCCGCCTGTCCTACGCTCCGGAGTCGGGACCTCCGCCGGTCGGCCGTCCCCCTTCCCGACCTGTCGTGGTGGCCGGCCCCGTCGACGCGATCCGCTCCGCGGGCGACGCGCTCGTGGACCGGCGCTGGTTCACGCGGCTAGCTACCCTGTCGACCCCGCTTCCCCCGTCCGAGGCGGCCGCGCTCCTCCTGGAGCGAAGCGAAGCCGAGCTGCGCGGTCTCGGCGGACGGCTCCCCGCCATCGGGAGCCGGGGCAGCGGCGCCTCCCAGGGGCTCGCCGTGTTCGCGGGAGTGACGCTCGGAGGCTTCGAAGGGGCGATCCCCGCGGGTGCCGTGGACGCCTTTCTAGAGGCGGCTCGGGCCGGCCTCTCTCGACGCGAGGCGGTGGTGGCTCTCCTCCCTACGGCGGGGGGGGAGGCGGCGCCAGGTGCCGGGCGGTTCCTGCGCCTCGACGCGAAAGGCGGCCCCGTGCGAGGAGAGCTGCCGATGCGCGCCGGGATCACCGACGTCGGCTCGGTCGCGATCCTCCTCCTGCCCGCGCCGGCCGTGTAGGGTCCGGCGATGGCGGACGGGTACCGGGCGCTCCTGCGCGACCGGCGGTTCGCGCTCCTCCTCCTCTCGGCCGCGACCGGCGAGGCGGGGTACGCCCTCTACGCCCTCTCGATCGTCTGGCTCGCCTACCGCGAGTTCGGAAGCTTGAGCGTCGTGGGGCTCGTCCTCGGCGTCGAGTTCGGCGTGTACGCGCTCGCCTTCCTTGCGGGCCCCGTCGTCGACCGGGCGCGCGACCTCCGGTCGGTCTGGCTCGTGGGGTACCCGCTCCAGGCGGCGGGGGCGTTCGCGATCGCCTTCCTCGCCACGAGCCGTTCCCTCTCGCTCCTCACCCTCCTGCCGCTCGTCGCCGGGCTCTCCTTCGTGTGGGACTTCACGTGGCCCGCGACGAACGCGGCCCCCCCGCGGCTCGTTCCCCCGGAGCGGCTCTTCCGCGCGAACGGGCTGCTCGCGGCCGCGACCGGGGGCAACCAGGTCGCCGGCTACACCGCGGGTGCCCTCCTCCTCGTCTTCGTCGGGCCCGCCGGCGGTCTCCTCGCGTACGGTGCGCTGAACCTTGCGGCGGCTGCGGCGTCGGCGGGCCTGGCGCTTCCGGCCGGGCCGCGTTCGCGCCCGCCGTTCCTCTCCGGGCTCGCCGACGGGTTCCGCTACCTGTTCGGCCGCGCCTCGGGTTCTTTGCGACCGTTCACGCTCTGGGGCGCGGTCCAGGGGTTCATCTCCCCGGCGCCGCTACTCCTCCTGCCGCTACTCACCTCGACCCGGTTCACGAACCCGAGCCTCGCCTACGGAGTCTTGTTCGCGAGCTTCGGCGTGGGGGGGATCCTCGGGTCGCTCGCCGTGGGCGCCGCGAACCTGCGCTCCCGGGTCGGACAACTCCTCGTAGGCGCGCTCGCGGCGGAGGGAGCGCTCTTCGCGCTCCTGCTCCTCGTCCCGAGCGCGCTCCCCTCGGCGGTCCCGCTCTGGGGGGCGATCGGGATCGTCGACGGGACGTACTGGCTCGTCTTCCTTGCCTACCTCCAGGCGGCGAGCCCCCCCGAGCTGCTCGCGCGCACCGTCGCAGACGGCTACCTGTTACGCGGTACGGCCCGAACGGGTGGGGCGCTCGTTCTTGGGGTGGTGGGCGCGAGCGCCGGCGTGGCCGGACTCGGCGGCCTCACCGCCGCCTACTTCCTTCTCCTCGCGGCGGGCACCCTGGCCGTGCCGGTGCTACGGCGACTCGCGTACTAGGGAGGCGCCGCCGGCGTCTCTTCGGCGCGCGAGAAGTGGCGCTTGAGCGCCATGTACTCGTCGAAGGAGATCTGCCGTCGCGCCCGAACCGCCCCCGCCTGCTTGAGGGAGGCGATGCGGAAGGTCTCGAGGAGCACGCTTACTGCGCGCGGGTTCGAGGGGGTGCGGTCCCCTTCGAGAGGCGCCGCAGCGATCGGCCGCTCGGTGACAGGGCGAACGAAGGGAGATGCCTCGGCGCCCCCGGAAGACGCCACGGTTCCGGCTCCCGAACCGCTCCCGAGGTAGGCGCGGAGGGAGCCGTACTCGAGCTCCGAGATCTCCCCGTCCTCCCTTAGGAGTTCGACGAGCTCCCCCTGGCGGGGGCGGTAGGTCTCGAGCAGCTCCTCGAGGGGTCGCTCGCGCGGAGGGGCGCCCGCGAGCCCGAGCGAGCGGAGGGCGCCGTCGAGAGAGGCCCGCAGCGAGGCGAGCTCCGCCGAGACGCGCTCGGGGGTGAGAAGGCCGTCCTCGCCGGGCTCGAGCTCCCGGCTGAGGCGCACCCGCTCGACGCCGGCGGCTCCCGAGGCGGGGAGCTCGCGCTCGACGGTGAGGCGGACGGGTGCGGGTCGCTCGGCCATTCCCCACCTCGACCGTCGCCCGGAAGATGGCCGTTGCGCTCCTCGGGAACGACGGCCGTACGATAGCGGGTAACCTTGTGCAATTCGCTAACCTTGAGTAACCTTAAATCCCCTTTACCCCTCCGGGCCTCGAGGATCCGTCCATGACCAACGCACCCACCCATCCGACCGGACCCGGCGAGCGTTTCGTCGATTCCTCTGGCCGCCGGATACCCTGCGCCGAGGAGAGCGGTGCGATGTGCCCGGTGGTGGCGGCGATCAACGTCATCGGCACCGAATGGCGGCTTGCCATCATCCACCGCCTCCTCGAGGGTCCCCAGCGGTTCAGCGAGCTCCTGCGCTCGAACCCGCACCTGAACGCGAAGACCCTCTCGGCGACGCTCAAGTTCCTCCAGGGCTCAGGGGTCGTGCAGCGCAACGTCGTGAGCACGCAGCCGTTCGTTGTGGTCTACTCGCTCACCGAGATGGGGCTCGGCCTTGCTCCCGCGGCGCGCGAGCTCCGGGACTGGGGGCTCCGATGGCTCCGGCCCCGCGCTCCGGTGGACGCCGGCCGCATGCCGCTCGCGAGCCACGACATCGAGCCCGCGATCCCGGCCCGACTTCCCACCGAAGCTCCCCCGAGCCATGTCCAGGTCCCGGCAGAGGCAGCTCCACGCCCGCGGCAGCACGAAGCCCCCAGCCGTCGGAGCGTTTCGCGACCCCTCCCGCCCCGCTTCAAGTAGCACGGCTCCCGTCTCTCCTTCACCACCCCGAAGGTCCCCGCCCAAATCGCTCGAGGGAGACGGCACCGCGTCTCCCGCGTGCGGCGGGGACCTTCACCCTGGGACCGATTTTTGAGGATTCTTCTTCCGTCCCCTTTCTCCGTTCACCGTTCAGGGTCGAGCCTAGGCCCGACCCCTTGCCCGCGTATCGCCGGGCGCAAACACACGGTCGATCGTTCACGTCCCCGCACTCTTCCCGCCCCCTCCCGCGCGCCGAGAGCTGCCCGATGACGAACGACCCAGACCGACGGAGTCGCGCCCCGAACCCCGTTCCCCTTCCCGCGGGAACCGGACCTCGGCACGACTCGAACGCCTTCCCTGGCCCGGCTCGACGGAACGTGGGACCGTTCCTCGAACACCGGCGCGTGTAGCGGAGCGGCTCGACCTCCCCGCCTCGCGTTCCGGTCCGGCGCCACGGAAGCTTTTCCCGGCGTAAGCTGCCGGTACTCCCCGCTGACGATGCCCGGGCCGAACGAGCCCCGGGCGGGTCCGTTCGCGGGGAGGGGCCCCCACCCCTCGTGGGCTCCTCCCCGGGACCCGCGGGGAGCGAGCCGGAAGGCGTCGATGAGCTCAACCTGCGGGCGTACCCGCACCGCCACCGAACCCGTTCCGCGCCGTCCCGAATACCCCGTTGCCTTGGAGCTGCCGGCCCGGGTGCGCCGCCTCGGCCGCGTCCGCGTGCCGATCGCGCTCGGCCTCGCTCCGTGGGCCACGCTGTACGAGCTGCCCGACCGCCGGGTGCTCTGGTGCCTCCGACTGTGGGAGGGAAGCGGTCCCGTGCGCCGCTGCCTCTCGAGCGCCACGCTCCTTGCCTACGCGCGGAGGAGCGGCCTCGGCCGGCTCGAGCGAGAGATCCGCGACCTGCTCGAACGCCGCGGAGGGTGCCATGTCGAGGAGTGAACCCGGCTACGCGGCGCTGCGCATTGCCTCGGAGGCGTACCCCGAGCGCGTCGGTACCGCGCTCGCGCTCACGGCGACCGAGCTCGCCCGGCGCGTCCCGCCGGTGCCGCTCCTCGTCGAGGAGCGCCAGGGAGCGCCCGGGTGGGAGCTCCGCCTGGTGGGGACCGAGGGGCTCCTTGCCACCGTTCGAAAGGCGCTCGACGAGGCGGCCGTCCCGAGCGAGCCAGCGCCGACCGGTCCGGCGCACCGACCGCCCGAACAGTTCGCCTCGGTAGAGCTCGCCGTACTCGAGCCGCGTGCCGAGGATCTCGGGGCGCGCGGGGAGGGCACGGAGACTGTGCAGCGGCGCGCGGGCGCCGCCCCGGCCGGAACCGACTTCGCTCCCGCGCCCGTGCCCCTCGCGGAGTATCGCGCCCGGAGAGCGGGCCTCTGGTTCGGCCTCCAGCAGCACCTGCGCTCCGACGGGAACGGTGGGCTCGAGCTTTGGGTGCGGATCCTCGCGGCCTCGGAGGAGGGCCCCGCGAGCCCGCTCGAATGCGCTGCTCCCGAGCTCACGGCGCGCGGGAGCCTCCAGGGTCTCGCGGCCGCGGGGTTTCGGAAGGTGCGACCTCGGTGGGCGGTGCGCCGGGAGTGGTCGACCGGCGCGGTGAGCCGCTTCCGGTCGGCGGCCCCGTTCGAGCTCCGACCCGAGCTCGCCGGCCGGCTGCTCGCGGCCGGAGTCCCGGGTCCCCCCGACCTCGACGGTGCCGCGCGGCACACCATTTGCTTCGGTGCCTCCGGCTCGGGCAAGAGCGCCTTCCTTGCCGAGCTCGCGCGTTCGAGGCTCCGCGCGGGAGAGCCGACGGTGCTGCTCGACGTCCACGGCACGCTCGGTCCTGAGCTCCTCTCGGGTCTCGGCCCCGAGGAGCGACGGCGGGTGAGCGCAATCGACCCGACGGCGAGCGGAGCGATCGCGGGGCTCGAGCTGCTGCGTCCGGCGCCGGGGGAGCGGGGGGAGACGGAGCGCGCCCAGCTCCTCTCGGCGTTCCGTCGGCTGGGGGCGCGCGGCGGCGAGACGTACTGGGGGTTTCGGATCGACCGCGTCCTCGAGAGCTTCCTCGCCCTCACGCAGGAGTCGGGCGGCGACCTGCGGGAGCTCGCCGCGCTCCTCACCGACCCCGCGCGGCGGGAGCTCGCCCGGCGCCTCACCCGCTCCCCCGCCCTCGCGTCGTTCCTGGACGAGCTGCCGGCGCTCTTGCGCCGGAACCCGGAGTTCCTGTGGCCGGCGACCGCCCGGCTCGGCCGCCTGCTCCTCTCCCCGAGGCTCCTCGCCTGCGTGGCGCCCCGCGGTCACGGCCTCGACGTGCCGAGGCTCCTCGAGTCGGGCCGGAGCCTCGTGCTCCGCCTGCCGATCGGCGAGCTGGGGCCGGAGGCCGCGGAGCTCGTCGGCACGCTCCTGCTCACGCGCATCTACCTCGACCTCACCCGCCCCGGACGGGAGCGGGGCGGGGCCCGCTCGGTGCTGCTCCTCCTCGACGAGGCGCAGCGGCTCTCGCCCCATCTTCTCGCCGAGATGCTCGCCGAGGGCCGGAAGTTCGGCCTGAGCGTGGTCGCGGCCACGCAGTACCCGGACCGGCTCGACCCCGAGGCGCGGGCCGCGGCCGCCGGCTCCGCCTCCCGCCACCTCCTCTTCCGCATGCCGCGGGCGGTCGCGCGGGAGACCGGCCGGTGGGCGGGACTCGAGGAGGCCGCGGCGGAGACGCTCCTTCCCTCCCTCCCGCCGGGAAGTTGCGTCGAGGCGGTCGTGGGACCGCGGGCTCCCCGGCGGCTCCGCTCGGTTGCGCCGCCCCTCCCGGTGGAGGCCGGAGCGTGGGAGGAGGTGCTGGAGCGATCGGCGCTCGAGGCCGGCGCCTCGCCCGAGGACCGCACGGACGCGCCCGCGGAGGAGGCGCTTCGACTCCTCTTGCTCTCGCTTCCGCCCGCGGGCGAACCCCGGTCGGAGGAGGTCGCTGGCGCCGGCGAGCCACGACTTTTCGAGGAACTGCGCCACCGAGGTTGGGCGACTGGTGGGACGGGCGATCGATGCCTCACCCCGCGGGGTGAGTTCGCGGTCGAGGCGATCGCGCGGACCGGCGCGGTCCGGGAGAGCGAGACGCACCGGCGGCTCCTCCTTCGGGCCGCGCGGATCTTCGCTCGGCGCGGCTACCTGCTCGAGCTCCCTCGCCAGGGAAGCTTCGACCGGCAGGTGCCGGACGGGAGGTTGCGCCAGCTCGGTGAGGTCGCCCCTGCGACGCCGGCGGAGCTCGCCGCCGCCCTCGACCGTGTGCGGGGGGGCTGGGCCTGGAGGAGCTTCTCGGGTCGGGACGTGCACGTGGAGGCGGAGGTATCGGGAGCGCTCCGACCGGACCGGCTACGGCACGGGCTTCGCAAGGCCCGCGCGCACGGCGCCTTCGCCCTGTTCCTCGTTCCGGATGCCGCGCGGGCGCGCCGGGTGCGCACCGTGCTGCGGGAGGGCCGCGTCGGTCGTACCGAGGCCGCCGTGTGGACGCTCGCCGAGCCTCCACCGAGCGAGGGTTAGAAGCCGCGTGCCCTCGGGGGCCCGTGCGCGCCTTCGCCTCGATCCCGGTTTCCTCCGCTGAGTTGAGCGGTTTGCCGGCACCGCTCGAACCGCACCTCACCCTGCGATTCTGGGTCGACCTCGAGGAGCGGCGGGTCCCCTTCGTATTCGAGGCGCTCGATGCCGCGGCGGCACGCAGCCGCGCTTTCCGGCTCGAGCTGGCGGGCGTGGGGGCCTTCCCCTCGGTCGACCGGCCCCGGGTCGTCTGGGTCGGTATCGGGCGCGGGGGGATCGAGCTCGGTGGCCTGCAGCGCGCGCTCGCGGAGGAGCTTGTGGCCCGCGGGGAGGCTCCCGAGCCCCGTAGCTTCTCCCCCCACGTGACCTTGTTCCGGGTGCGCTCCGCCGCTGGACTCCCGCGCGCCCGCTCCGCTCTCGAGGTCGGGGGCGCGCGGTCGTTCGGCGAGATCGTGGTCGACCGCGTCGAGCTCCATTCGAGCCGGCTCGGCCCGGGCGGTGCCGTGCACGAGCGGTTGCGCTCCACCCGGCTTGCTTGAGCCGCGAGCACCTCCCGGCCGAACCTCATGCTTAATGAGAGGGTACACCGCTCTCCGAGCGCGCCCGGCCTCGGCCGGCGCGGGGTGGTGGTGCGGTGAGGTCCCGAGCGCGCTCGCTCGACCCACCGATCCTGTCCCTACTCCTCGTGATCCTGTTCCTCCTCGCCACCGCGCCAGGACTCCCCTCCCCACCCAGTGCAACGAGTTCGACGCTCGTCTCAGGCCCCGCGCATCTCCTCGCCCATCCCGCGGCCGCCTCGCCGTGCGGAGCCAGCGCGGCCTCGGGGTTCTCGGGCACGCTGCGCGAGTACGGGAGCCTCCCGCCGGTCCCCACGGTCGGCGGGGTCGCGCTCGAGTACGCCTACGAGCTCGAGACCACCTTCACCCCGACCGGCAAGGGCGGGCCGCAGGTGACCTGCGCACCGGCCTCGCAGCGTGCCACGACGAACTCCTCGGGAGGGTTCGCGCTCACCGTCACCCTCCCGACGGGCGGCTGCACGTCCCACGGCTGCACCTCCTACGCGGGCCCGTTCGGGAACACCTCCTTCACCTCCGTGGGCGCGCCGCCGGCCGGCTACTTCGTCCACGGCAACGTGACGCAGGGGGTCGCGAACGTTGCGATCGCCGTGGCGTACACCACCCTGGTCGTCTCCCCGCCCGGACCCGTTCTCTTGAGCGCGAACGCACCGAGCCGGTTCAGCGCGCACCCGCTCGCCGCCGACGGCTCCCCCTCGCCGGTCCCGTTCGCGTTCGCTTGGCAGCTCGCGAGCGCGGGGTGGAGTCTCACGACTCCGCCGTCGGGCTCGTCGGTGCTCGTCGAAGCGCAGCCGGGCGCGGGCCCCGCCCTGCTCGGCCTCAGCGTGAACGGGTCGTACGGGGGTGTGCCGTTCTCGGGCGTGGTCCACCTCTCCGTCCTCGCGGCGAGCACCACGATCGGCTCCGTGCTCGTCGCCCCGACCCCCGTCGACGTGGGCGGACCCGTGGAGTTCTCCCTCACGGGCGCGGGGGCGCCCGGTTACACCTACACGGCGGCGTTCGACCCGGGGAAGGGTCTTGCGCTGCTCCCGGCGACGTGCAGCGCTATCGGGGCTCCGGACGAGGAGCTGTCGATCCGCTGTTCGGCGAACGGATCGTACGCGAGCGCGGGCCCCGAGCTGCCGAGCGCGAGCCTGACGAACGGCTACTCGAACGCCACCCTGCCGCTCGGCCCCCTTCGGGTGAATCCCACGCTCCTCCTCTCGCTCTCGCCCCGGCCGCTCGCGACCTACCTCGGAGACCCGCTCGCGCTCTCGGTGACGGTGGCGAACGGCACCGGGAGCGCGCCGTATGGACCCGTGTGCGTCCGCACGGGCTTCGGAGTGCCGCTCTGCTCGAGCGCGCCCGGCCCCAGCTGGTCGTTCGCCGTGCCGTACCCCCACCCTGGGAGCTACGCGCTCTCCGCGACGGTGAGCGACGCCGCGAACACCTCGGGGCAGGCCTCGGGCACCGTCGTGGTTGCGAACCGGCCAAGCCTCGGAGAGCTCGCCTACGCGGGCGGCCCGCCGACCCAGGGCGCCTCGATCGAACTGAGTTCCCTCCTCGCCGGCGGAGTGGGACCGGTCGCGTACTGGTGGAACGCGACGAGCCCCGCCCAGAGCTTCGCCACGGGGGAGCTCCCGGCCTCGGGGACGGTCAACGCGACCTTCCGGCCGAGCGAGGCCGGTTGGGTCACGGTGACGCTCACCTGCGTCGACGCGCTCGGGAGCCGGGTCGCTAGGACGCTCGACTTCTACATCTCCGCGGGCCCGCCGGTGAATCTCGCGCAAGCGAACGGCGCGAGCGTGCCCGCCCTCGGGGAGGCGGGGATCCCGATCCCCTACGCCATCGTCGCGATGTCCCCCGAGAACGAGCGGGTCGCCTCGTACACGCGCCCGCTCACGCTCTTCGTGCGCGCCCCCTCCCCCTCGGACCCCGTGGTGCTCTACGTCGCCGCGCTCGCGCAGACGGTGCGGCCTGTGGCGGGCGCCTTCGCGCTCTCCTCGAGCGCCTGGTACGGTGGGTACCTGAACTTCACGCTCGAGGTGGAGCGCTCGGGAGTGTACTGGGTGAGTTTCACCGCGGGCCTTCCGCTCTCGTTCGCCGCCAACGGCACCTTCGCTCTGAGCGTCGGACCGGACCCGTACTCCCTCGCGCTCAGCTCGCCGGTCGTGCGCCTCGCCGGCGCGCGCGCGAACGCGACCGAGTACCGGCTCGCGGACCGGTTCGGAAACCCCGGCGCGCCCGGGTCCATCTGGGTCGAGAGCGTGTTCGGGAGCACGGTGGCGAACCGTAGCGCCCCCGTGCTCGCTAGCGCCACCGGTTCTGTTGTCTGGGTGAACTACTCCGCGCCGACGTCGGGCGGCGGGACGGTGAACGTCTGGAGCTCGAGCGGCGTGCGGCTCCTCGCCGCGATCGCGGTGCCGCCGGCGAGCACCAGCACCGACCCGACGCTCCCGCTCGCCGTGGGCAGCCTCGTGGGACTTCTCGCGCTCGGAGGAGGCGTGCTCTGGGTGCGACGCAGCCGGACGAACCGCCCCGGGTCGGATGGCGGCGGTTCCGCCGAGGTCACCGAGGAGGAGCTACGGCGCACGGCGGCCGGACGGGAGCGATTGCTCGAGCGGATCCGCGCCGAGGCGCCGGTGAGCCTCGAGCGGCTCCGGGCCGGCTGGCCGGACCCGCGGCCAGAGCCCGCCGAAGTGGCGGACTGGCTCGCGAGCCTCCTCACGGAGGGGGTCGTGCTCTCCTCGGTAGGCCCCGGCGGCGAGCCGCTCTACCGGCCCGCGCAGGTCGTCGACGCGATCGTGCCCCGGGTCGAGCTCGACAACGAGGCGCTCGAACGCGCTCTCGCGCGGGAAGAGGCGTCGGTGACCGGAGAGGACGGCCCTCCGCCGCCGAAAGGGTAGCACACCCGCGCGGTCAGCTGACCGGGCGCCCGACGAGGTCGTAGTACCGGTAGGCGGCCTCTCCGGCCCCGAAGCAGTACTGGACGCCCGTGAACCCCTTCTTGAGCTCCGCGGCGGCCTCGAGCACCCGCTCGGTCGGCACGCCCTTGTGGAGGAGGTCGTCGAGCAGCTCGGCGATCCGGACCATCTCGCGCTCCTTCATCCCGACCCGCGTCACCTCGGGGGAGCCGAGGCGGATCCCGCCCGGGTGCTTCGGGCTTGTGTCCCCCGGGAGGAGGTTCTTGTTGGTGATGATGCCGGCGGCGGCGAGGCGCTGGGCCACGGACTCCCCGCCGCCCTCCTTCGCCACGCGCACGGCGATGGTGTGGCTCGCCGTGAATCCGAGCTTCTCGGCGAGGACGTCGAAGCCGCGCTCGTGCAGCGCGAGGGCGAGCGCCCGCGCGTTCGCCACCACCTGCTTCGCGTAGGCCCGGCCGAACTCGTGCGTCTCGGCGAGGCTCACAGCAAGGGCGGCCATCGCGTTCAGGTGGTGGTTGCTCGTGACGCCGGGGAACGCCGCGGAGGCGAGCTTCCTCCCCACCTCGGGGTCCTTGCTCTCGCCGAGGAGGAGGCCGTGCTGGGGACCTGGGAGCGTCTTGTGGGTCGAGGCCGAGAGGACGGAGCAGCCCTCGTGGAGCGGGTCCTGGAACTGCCCGCCCGCGATCAGGCCGAGGACGTGCGCCGCGTCGTACCATCCGAGCGCGCCGATCTCCTGGAGCGTCGGGGCGAGCTCCTTCACCGGGAGCGGGAAGAGGAAGAGCGAGAGGCCGAACAGGCACAGCTTCGGACGGGCTTCGAGGAGGAGCGCGCGGGTCTTCGGGACGTCGATCGTCATCCGCTCCTCGTCCCAGGCGTAATGGACGGGCTTCACCCCGCGCAGGCCGAAGGCACCGAAGCCGGCGCTCGAGATGTGGGCCCCGTCGCTCAGGCGCGCGGTCCCAACGAGGTCCCCGGGGGCGGCGAGCGCCTTGAGGACGGCGAGGTTCGCGACGGTGCCCGAGATGGGCCGGACGTCGGCGAAGGAGCAGCGGAAGAGGCGGCGCGCGAGGTCGAGGCAGATCCGCTCCACCTCATCGACCTGCTCGTTCCCCTCGTAGTACCGCTCCCCCGGTAGCCCCTCGGCGTAGCGGGAGTGGAAGTCGGAGATGAGGAGCTCCTTCGCGTACGGCGAGAGGAGGTTCTCGCTCGCGATGAGCGGGATCGCCCGCTCGAACCGGCGCGAGTGCACGCGCACGGCGTTCCGGACCTGTTCGACCACCTCCGCCATCGAGGCGGCCGGCGGAGAGGAGGGATCAGCCATCGGTACTCCCCCACCCCCCTACTTCCAGTGGAACCCGCGGGGAGGGAGCGCTCGAGCCCATGAGAGTGGGTGGGCGGAGGCCGTTCGTCCCTTATAGCTAACTCCGGTGCGTCCGGGGATGTCGACCCAGAAGGGGGTAGCGAGCGAGGGATCCGGGGCGGTCCGGTCCTGGCCCCACCGGCGCCGGTTCGAGATCACCTACCACGACGTCGACGCGCTCAACCACCTGAACCACGCCGCGTACTTTCCGTTCATGGAGACACTTCGCTGCGACTACTACCTCCCTCTCCTCTCTACCAACGACCCTAGAGAACTCGACATCATCCTCGCGGAAGCTACCTGCCGCTTCCTTGCTCCGGCCGGGTACGGTACGGTGATGGTGGGAGAGGTCGCTCCTGGCTCCCCGCTCGGCCGGACAAGCTTCGCTCTACTCTACCGGTTCACCGCACCGGACCACCCCGAGACGGTCTACGCTCGAGGACGTACGGTGGTGGTCTGCTACGATTACACGAAAGCGCAAAAGAAACCCATCGAACCCAAGGTTCGCGCCCGCCTCGAAGAGGACGCCGTCCCGATTTCGGGCGAGGGTTGGTCGAGCCCGTAGTTCCACTCGCAACGGGGGGGTGGGGGCCCAACCTCCTAGAACGGACTCATGTAGCGGAGGCGAGGACCTCGATGGGATCGCCCCGACGAATCGAGCCGGGCTTCAGCACCTTGGCGTACCAGCCCCGACGCCCGAGGAGGGCGCGCAAGAACTCCGGTCCTCGCTTCTCACCCGCGTAAGGAAGCAGGAAGACGTTCCGGCACGGGTCGCAGGGACGGGTCACCTCGAGGTCGGTCGTGCCTACCCGGAGCCGTACTCCGGGCCGGAGCTTGGCCGGCGATATCCCTCGGGTCGTGATGTTCTCTCCGAGGTCCCCGGGTCGGACGGGCCAGTCCTCCCCCTGGAGCTCCTCCAGGGTCTCGAGCGGGAGGAGCAGAACGGCCGAGGTCGGGTCGTCCGCGTGCCGCTCGTGGCGGTAGCGGTTGAAGTCGCCCGCTACGCCCCGCTCCGTCACCTCGATGTGCTCGGCGGCGGGCTTGGGGAGTCCATGCTCCCCCGGAACCTCCGGCTTGCGGTGCAGGGCGTGGACGACGCTCCCCATGCGCCGCTGGAGCGAATCCAACTATGAGGCGTCGCCGGTGTGGGTCGCGGGGATTCTCGAAGAGGATCCGTCGGGAGTTCGGCGCAGAAGGTGGGCGGCTTACGAGCTTGGCAGCCCGGCGATGGGTCGGCTCGGGCCCTTCAGCGGGCCCGTGTTCGGAGCCGTGAAATACGTCGGCCCCGTCGTAGCACGCAAGGTACGACCGCGCACGATGGTCGTCCTTCGTCGCACCCGGTATCTGGTCCCAAGGCCACCGGACGGACCCCTATTTCACGCCGCCACTTTTCTCCGTCGGGCTCGTGGCTGGGGCCGCGCTAGGGGGTTCTCCGGGTTCACTCGAGCGGTGGAGACACTACTCGCGGACACTCCCGGTGCACTGGCGTACTCGCTGCAGCGACTGTGGATCGGCCGCGAATTCTGAACGCTCTCCCTATGGGCGGATCGCGCCAGCATGCTCGCGTTCCTCGGTACAGGCCACCACCGCGCCGCCGCCGAATGGCTGCGAGTGGGTGGGGAAGTGGACGGAAAGTTCGCGCAGAGGGAGACGCTCCAACCGAGCCTCAACCTGAACGATGCCTACACTCGCCTAGGCATGCCGCCCCCTCGGGGCCGGCTGGTGGTGGCCCCCACGAAGGTTCCCGAAGGTTGGCGGACGGTGCCGAGGTAACTCCCCCGCGTCGGTGGCCCACGTCCGGAACCGACCCGCTCCGCGGCCGACGTGCTAGGCCAGCCGGATGGCCGTTCCGAAAAACGATCCGTGGTTCCCGCGGGCTCCTCGGCCCCGTCGCCCCACCAGCGTCGACGGGTCACGGTAAGGCTGCTCCCGTCAGGACCTAACCCGGTGCCCGTGATGGATAACCGCTAGGGCGCCCCTCCGGGCGCTCGTCGCGATGCCCGCGGCCCGATGGAACAGAGCTTCTACGGAACCCTACGAGACGGATCGCTCTCCCGAACGTCGCTCCGGCCTGTCACCCCCGCTGAGGACGGTTTCGGTGTAAAAGGGGACGCCCAACCCCCCGGTCTAGCCTAGCAAGGAGAGGGAGCGGCCGGACCGTATTAATGGCTCGGGTGGGGCGCACGGGAGCATTCCATATGTTGAGTGCGGGGATTCCTGCGGTGTGAGGCGTCCGCCCCGGGGCGGAGCGAGGGTCCTCGTCCTCCTCCCGCTCCTCCTGCTCCTCCTCGGGCTGGTGCCGGTCGGAGGGGCTCATTCGATGGCCTCCGGGGCGCGGCCGTCGCCGATGCACCCCGCCGTCGGGCTCCCCCGGTCGAGCACGCCCCCGCCGGGGCCGTTCGACTGGGCGACGTTCCACGGGGATTCGAACCGATCGGGGTTCACGAGCGTGCGAGGCCCCTCGGGCCCGACCGAGGCGTGGTCCCCGCCGCAGGCGACCCCGCTCCCGATCCGCGCCGGCCCCGTCGTGAACTCGACACGCATCTACGCCGCCGACATCGTCGGGAACGTCGTAGCGTTGAACCGTGTCAACGGGAGCGTCGCCTGGCGCACCACCGTCTGGAGCGCGCCGACGACCCCGACGCTCGCGGGCGGCCGCCTCTTCCTAGGGTGCGACAACGGGCTCCTCTACGCACTGAACGCCGCGAACGGCGCTCTGCTCTGGACGACGAACCTGAGCAGTGCGATCCTTCAGGGGACGCTCGACGTCTCCGGGGAGGTCATCGCGGGGACCGACGGAGGGAAACTGTTCGCGCTCAACGACACGACGGGGCACCTCCTGTGGTCCCGCACCATCGGTTCCCCCATCGCGGGGGCACCCGCGGAGTCGGGAGGTGTCCTCTACGCCGCAGGGAGCTCGGGGCAGCTCCTCGCGGTGAACCTGACCGGGGCGCCCGTCTGGTCGGAGAAGCTCCGGAACGTGAGCCTCGATGTCGGCTTCGCGATCGGCCGTTCCCGCCTCTTCCTCGCCGAGACGAACGGGAACGTAACGGCGCTCTCCGCAGCGAACGGCTCGACTCTCTGGAACTTCTCCACGGCCGGTTCACCGCTCGAGGGCGCGATCCAAGCCACCCCCGCGACCGACGGCTACTCGGTGGACTGGATCGACGGCGGCGGCGGGATCTACTCGGTGTACGCCTCGAACGGCACCCTCCGCTGGCTCTCGAACGCCTCCCAGGTGTCGGCCGGCTACCCGCTCCTCTCCGCTCCCGTGCTCACGCCCACGGGGTTCTACGTGATCGACGGATCCGAGACGCTCGACGACCTGAATCCGGTGAACGGTGCGCTCCGATGGTCGTTCCCGTACGGCGGGCTCACCGTCTACTCCTCCCCCGCGGTGATCGCGAACGGGCTCGTCATCGGCACCGACGACGGCGTCGTCGACTACTTCTCCCCGCCCTCGAGCCTCGCGAGCTGGCCCATCTCCGGGCAAACCGTGGACCCGAACGGCACGCCGCTTGCGAACGTCACGGTGGAGCTCAACTCGCGCTCCACGCTCACGTCGCCGGACGGAAGCTTCCTGCTGTATGCCGCGAACGGTAGCTACGTCCTGCTCGCCGGCGGGGCCGGCACCGAACCGCTCTCCGTTCCGCTCACGGTCACGGGACCGATCTCGGGTCTGCGGCTCGTCCTCTTACCGCTCGCCACCTTCCTCCTCTCGGGCCGGCTCATCGACCACGATTCCGGCCGGGCCGTGCCCGGCGCCTCCATCGTCCTCGTCGGTCCGGGAGGCTATCAGGCGGGCACCCTCTCGAGCTCCGACGGGAACTTCAGCGTCCGGGCCCCGAACGGGACGGACTACCTCTCCGTCGGGGGGCTCGCGACCTACTTCGGACTCTCCGAGCACATCGTCGTGAACGGGAGCCCGCTCTCGGGACTTCGGGTCGAGCTCACGCCGGTCGGCCTGGCCGCGCCCGGCTTCTTCGACGCCTACGCACCGTACCTGTTGCTCGCCGGGCTCGGGATGGGGGCGCTCGTCGCCTGGCTCGCGGAGGTGTCGCGCCGGCGGCGTCTCGTGGGACTCTCGGGCCGCATCCTCTCCCGGTTCGGCCGGTACGTCCTGATGCGAGCGAGCCTCATGCCCGTGCAGCTCCTCGCGCTGCTCGCGCTCCTGTTCGCGTTCGGGAGCTTCCTGCCATCGGTCGCCGCGAAGGCGTTCACAGGCGTAGGATCTTGGAAGCTCCTGCAGGATTTCTTTGAGGGGTTCCTCGCGTTCGCCTGGTCGATGGTGAGCGGCGACTGGGGGTACGCCGCCTACGGGCACCTCTCCGAGCCCGTGACGACGTACATCGCCTGGTGGCTTCCGTACACGCTCGAACTGATGGCCTTCGCGCTCGTGATCTCGGCGGCGCTCGGCTACGCCGCCGGCCTGCGCGCCGGGTGGAAGCCCGACGGACCGTTCGACGTCGGCACGCGCCTAGCCTCGCTGCTCGGCCTCCTCGTCCCGAGTTTCCTCGTCATCCTGCTCGTCCTCGGCGGGACGTACAGTTACTTCGTACACGCCGTCGGGGACACGCCCTACGGCATCACCCCGAACCTCGCCTGGTACGATACGCACGGCGGCCTGCCTCCCAACTGGGTCGGGATCGGAGGCAACACGCTGCCGACCGGCTTCCCGCTCGTCGACGCGGCCCTCCATACCGACGGGTCGTTCTTCGCCGTCGTGCTCGCGAAGACGCTCTTCCAGGCGACGCTCATCGCCATCGTCTACGTCGCCATCTTCCTGCGCTACGCGCGGCACTCCGCCGCCGAGCACGCCCGGGCGCTCTCCGTCGTCGCCGCCCGGTCGCGGGGCGTTCCCGAGGGCCGGCTCCTCTGGTACCACACCGGGCGGCGCGCGCTCCCCGAGTTCGTGCTGCTGTTCGCCATCACGCTCCCCGTCTACATCGGGACCCAGGCGGTTGCGGAGGCGCTGTTCAGCGACCCCGGCGTGGGGAACGTCCTGCTCACCGAGATGACGCAGGTCGCCTCGAGCGGGTTCGGGATCACCCACGGCCAGGGGTTCGTGGCGGGGAACCTGTACCAGGTGACGATCCTGTTCCTGTTCCTCGTCGTCCTCGGGGGGAACCTGCTCGCCGACATTATCGCGCGGTACCTCGACCCGCGGCTCCTCCCCGAGGGCCGGTGACGGCGCTCGCGGTGGAGTTGGAACCGTGGGAGGAGGAGGCGCTCGTCTCGCTCCGGGCCGCGCGGACGCCGGTCCGGCGGATCCTCCGCTCGCTCGCGCGCAACCCCTCGCTCCTCACCGGGATCACCATCCTCGGCGTCTACGCAACGCTCGGGCTCCTCGCGTGGCTCCAGTACGGGAGCGGGGTGGGCGTGCTACCGCTCTCCTTCGCCTGGGCGCAGTCGCTCTCGCCGCCGGGCCCGACGCTCGCGCATCCGTTCGGGATCATGAACGTCCTCGGCATCGATGTCGCGAACGCGCTCTACGAAGCGATTCCGTGGGACCTCGCGATCCTCGGGAGCATCCTCGGCCTCGCCGTCGCACTCGGGACGGTCGCGGGCGCTTGGGCCGGGTACGCCCGCGGCCCCATCGACTGGGTCGTGACGAGCCTCGTCGACCTCCTCCTCTCCGTCCCGCCGTTCTTCCTCGTCATCGTCCTGTTCGTGGGCCTCTACAACTTCGTCCCCGTCGGCTACACCCTCGTCCTGTTCGTGCTGCTGTTCGCGGTCGTGCTCTGGCCGTACTACGCTCGGCCCGTCCGTTCGCGGGCGGAGTCGGTGACGGCGGAGCCGTACGTCGAGGCGGCGCGGGCCGCCGGGGGGAGCCGCGCGCGCATCCTCACCCGGCACATCCTGCCGAACTCGCTCGACCCTGTCTTCGCCCAGATCCCGATCGACGTCTACCAGGTGTTCTTCGTCCTGACCGTCTTCCCGTTCCTCGGCTGCTGGGCGCAGGGCTCGCCCGGCCACGCCTTCGCCTGGCTCACCCCGCTCCCCTCCGCCGCCTTCCCCGAGTGGGGGAACCTGCTCGCGCAGGGCGTCTGCTACGGCCTGCAGCCGGCGGGCTCCCTCAACTTCTGGTGGATGTACACGTTCCCCGCGCTCGTCCTCATCCTGTTCGGGGTCGCGGTAGCCCTCACGACGGACGGGCTCTCCGCCGTGTTCCAGCCCCGGGTGGCCCGGTGAGCCGGGTCCTTCCGGTGCGCAGGTCTTCGCGCGGGGGACGGTAGCTCGTGCCGACGTGGGTGCCGCCGCCGAGCGAGCCGACCGACGAGGAGGAGGATCCGTGGGAACCCGGCGTCTTCGCGCTCCTCGCCCGGGGCCACGGCCGGCTCCGCCGGCTGGGTCGCGCGCTCGCGCGGACCCCGGCGCTCCTCGGAGGGATCCTCCTGCTGCTCGGGTTCGGCGCGCTCGCGATCGCCTCCGTCGCGCTCGACGGGGGCCGCAGCACCCTCGTCGTGCACTTCGCCTGGGCGGCGAACCCGTACCCGCCGGGTCCTTCCCGCGCCCACCCGTTCGGAGTGATGACCGGGGTTGGGGTGGACGTCGCCCAGGCGCTCTTCCTCGCCGTACCGTGGGACCTCGCGATCTTGGGCTCCATCCTGGGGCTCGCGGCCGTGGGTGGGGTCCTCGCCGGTGCTTGCGCCGGCTACTTTCGCGGCCCGTTCGACTGGGTGGTGACGAGCCTCGTCGACCTCCTGCTCGCCGTCCCGCCGTTCTTCCTCGTCGTCGTGCTCTATCTCGGGGTCGTCCTCTACGTGCCGCTCGACGAGCACCTGCCGGTGTTCGTGGTGCTGTTCGCCTTCGTCCTGTGGCCGTACTACGCCCGGCCCGTGCGCGCCCGCGCCCAGTCGGTGGCCGCCGAGCCGTACGTCGAGGCGGCGCGCGCGAGCGGCTCTACGCCGGGCCGCATCCTGTTGCGCCACGTGCTCCCGAACTCGCTCGGGCCCGCCTTCGCGCAGCTCCCCATCGACGTCTACCAGGTGTTCTTCGTCCTGACCGTCTTCCCGTTCCTCGCCTGCTACAACGCGACCTCGCTCCTATCGCCGCTCCCCTCCTCGCGGTTCCCGGAGTGGGGGAGCCTGCTCGCGCAGGGTGTCTGCTTCGGCTGGTCGCCGCTCGCGGCCGTGAACTTCTGGTGGATGTACGCCTTCCCCGCCCTCACCGTCATCGCCTTCGGGATCGGCGTCGCGCTCCTCTCGGACGGCGCGAGCTCGATCCTCGAGGCGAAGCTCCGCGTCTAGCGGATGTGGTCGAGCGAGAAGGAGCCGAGGGAGAACGACTTCTTCGTGAAGGTGTAGCCAACCCAGGCGCGCGACTGCACGTCGGTCACCCCGCGCACGGAGAGGAAGGTCTTCAGCTGGTCCACCTTCAGGTTGATCGAACCGTCCACCATGTGCTCGAGCGTCTGCAGGTCCGCCTCCGAGTGCATGCCGGTCTCGATCTCGTAGTACCCCGACGCCCCGTCGAGCTTCCGGCGGCCCACGAGCGGCTGGAGGACCCGGAAGGCCTGGGTGCTGTCGAGGTAGGCCGTGACGGTCGAGACGCTCTCGAACAGGAACCGGTAGCCGCCCGCCCGCTCCTTGAGCTCGGCCGCGAAGCCGTTCACCGCCTGGGGCAGCTGGTCGAGCAGTCCCTTGTCGGTCGACGACAGGAGCTTCACGCCCTTCTCCGCCTCCGTGACCCCGAGGCTCCGCGAGTACAGGTCTACGTAGCGCACGAGGCCGCGCCGCTCGAGCTCCGTGTAGTTCGGTAGGAGCGCCTGCATCTCCTCCCGCAGGATCGTGTAGGTGCGGTCGGTAACGACGAGCAGCGCGCCCTGGCCCTGCTTCAACCCCTCGATGAGGAAGTACCGTCCGAGCAGATCCTTGCCCGTGTGCGCGGGCCCGTTGACGAGCACCTGGCTGCCGGGCGGCAGCCCGCCGAAAAGCAGGTCGTCGAGCCGGCGGACGCCGGTGCGGACCTTCGAGGTGTGTGCCGCGACCGCCTCGACGGCGTCGGCGTGCATCTGGTCCGCCTCCTTCTCGGCGGCCTTCTTCTCGAGCCCCTCGAGCTCCTGGACCCGTTGGGAGAGGAACGCCTCGCGGGTGCGTAGCTCCTCCTCGTGCTTGCGCAGCTCGTCCGCCCGGTCCTCGAGGCGCGTGGACTCCGCGCTCGCGGGCGGTCCGGTGGGGAGGGTTGCGCGCGCCTCCTCGATCCGTCGCGCCTCCGCCTCGAGGGTGCGCTGCTTGAGGGCGAGCTCGGCCTCGCGCGTGCCGAGCTCGCGCTCCTTGTAGGCGAGCGGCTCCCGCTTCCGGTCGAGGTCCTCGGCGCGGATGCGGATCTCCTCGAATCGGGCGCGGAGCTCGTTCTCGCGGCGGACGATCTCCTTCTCCCGCTCGTCGGGGCTCGGCATCCCCTCGACGGTGCCGCGGCGCGACTCCGCCTCCGACCGCGCGGTGCGCAGCTCTCCTTCGAGCGCCACGACCCGGCGTCGTAGCTCCGCCTCGCGGGTGAGGATCTCCTCCTCGCGCGCGGCGTACTCCCCCTTGAGGCGCGCCTCGAGGGCGGCGAGCCCCTCGGTGCCTGAGGGGCCCACTTGGTTCGCGTTCAGTCGTCCGGCGAGCTCCTCGAGCTTCTTGCGCAGGAGCTGGAGCTCCGCGTCCTTCTCCTCGACGAGCTCCTCGCGGGCCTTCGCCTCGCGGGTGCGGACGTACTTGATGACGGCGATCGAGCCGCGCTTCACGTGCTCGAGCTCCTCCTCGATCACGCGCCGGCGCTCGCGCTCGTCGAACAGCTCCCGCTGCGCTTCCTGGAACTCTTGGAGGAGGGAGGCGGGGTCGAACGACTCGTTCTTCACCCGGTCGAGCAGGTCGGTAAGCCAGCGCACGACCGTCTCCTCCCGTTCGAGGAGCTTGGTCGGGAGCGGCTCCGCCCCGCCGGCGGTGGTCGGGGGCGGCATCGGGCTCGTGAGGTCGGAGCCGAGGGTAGGCTCGGGCGGGGCCGGCGCGGGCGTGATCGAGGGGGAACTGTCCTCCGACTGCTTGATCCAGCTCTCGAGCGCCCGGTCGTCCCCGCCGATCCAGCGCTTCACGACCTCGGTCGAGCCGCCGGGGGTCGAGCGGAGCTTGCGCCGGCCGCGGTCGGGCCGTCGGGCGGTGCGCATCCACTTGTCCACGGTCGCGCCGTCCTCGGAGGCCGTGGGGACCTCGGGATCGGCTCGGAGTCGGCCCATCTCGTCGGTGGACAGTCCTGCGTCGAGGAGAACGGCGTCGGGGGCGCCGCGCACCTGCTCGGGGGTGAACAGCCCCGCCGCGACGAGGGCGCGGGCCACGACGACGTCGATCGCTAGCGCCCGGGCGAGGGCGTCGGCGGGATCCTCCGGCTCGGTGGCCGGGGCGACCGCCTCGGCAGGCTGCCCCATCTCCCCGGGAGAAACCCCGTGGCGGGGCTTAAACCGTGCGGCGTCGGCGCTCTCCTCGCCGAGACCGCATTTCGCGGGGCGCCGCCGCAGCCCGCGCCCTAAAGTGCGCGCCCGAATCTCCCGCGGGGTGGACGCCGAGCGCCGGTCGGAGCTTGCGCTGCGGGGCCTTTCCGAGAGCCTGACCGAGGCCGAGCTGCGCGGCCTGTTCGCGACGAACGCCCGACCCCGGGCCTACATCGGGTTCGAGCCGTCGGGGCGACTCACCGTGGGCCATCTCGTCTGCGCGCGCAAGATGCGCGACCTCCTCGAGGCGGATTGCGCGCTCACCCTCTTCCTCGCCGATTGGCACGCGTGGATCAACGACAAGCTCGGCGGCTCGCTCGAGCGGATCCGGGCCGCGGGCGAGTACATGGTGGAGGCGTTCTCCGCCCTCGGAGTGGAGCGGGAACGGATCACGATCCGCTGGGCGCACGAGCTCGCGGGGAGGGAGGCGTACTGGACGCGGGTGCTCCGCATTGCGAAGGGACTCTCGCTCGCCCGGTCGCGCCGCGCGATGACCGTCCTCGGCCGCGGCGAGGCGGAGGCGGACCTCGACACGGCGAAGCTGTTCTACCCGGCGATGCAGGCGGCCGACATCTTCGAGCTCCCGGTCGAGATCGCCTACGCCGGCCTCGACCAGCGCCGCGCCCACGTCGTCGCTCGCGAGGCGGCGCACGCGAACGGCTGGCCGGTCCCGGTCGCCTTGCACACGCCGCTCATCTCCTCGCTCGCCGGCGGGGCGAGGATGGATCCGGCGGGGGAGGGGGCCGACGCGAAGATGTCGAAGTCCGACCCCAGGAACGCGATCCTCCTGCCCTCTTCGCCGGAGGAGATCCGCGCGGGCCTCGTCCGCGCCTTCTGCCCGGCGAAAGAGGTGGAAGGGAACCCTGTCGTGGAGCTCGCGAGGTTCGTCACCTTCCCCTGGGAGGGAAAGCTCGCGGTCGAGCGGGCCCCGAAGCACGGCGGTTCCGTCGAGTTCACGACGGTGGAGGAGTTCCTCACCGCCTGGAGCGGCGGGAACCTCCACCCGGCGGACCTGAAGAGCGCCGTGGCGGGCTCGCTCGAGCGGATCCTCGCCCCGGTCGCGCGCCACTTCGACGAGCATCCCGAAACGCTGCGGGCGATGGCCCTCTCGACGGAAACTCGTCCGCAAGGCTAAATAGGAGCGGCCGTAGCCCGCCCTCACCCGTGAGCTGAGGACCCGGAAACGGGCCCGCTGACGCGAGGAAACAATGGCGCGCGCGATCTATATCCGGTTCGAGACCCCCGCCGAACTCGCCGACAAGGCACTCCAGCTCGTCCAGGTCGCCCAGGAGACCGGGAAGGTCCGCGTGGGCACGAACGAGGTCACGAAGTCGAGCGAGCGCGGGGAAGCGAAGCTCGTCGTCATGGCGGAGGACGTCGACCCGGTCGAGATCCTGGTCCACGTGCCGATGCTCTGCGAGGAGAAGCACATCCCGTACGTCTACGTCCCGAAGAAGCAGCGGTTGGGCGCGAGCGCCGGGCTCACGAAGAGCGCGGCGAGCGTGGCGATCGTCGAGCCGGGCGAGGCGAAGGGACTGCTCGAAGAGATCGCCCAGGCCGCCGCCCTACTGAAGGCGTAGGCCCCCGGAGTCGGGTCATGGCCGAGGAGAAGGGCTCGCCTGCCGAGGTGGTCGAGCTCATCGGCCGGACCGGGATGGCCGGCGAGGCGACGCAGGTCAAGGTCCGCGTGCTCGCGGGCCGGGACCGGGGCAAGATCATCACGCGGAACGTGACGGGACCGATTCGCGTGGGGGACGTTCTCCTGCTGCGCGAAACGGCCCGCGAGGCGCGCAAGCTCTCGGTGCGGTAGGCAACATGGTACTCAAGCGGCAGTGCTCCTTCTGCGCGGGGGAGATCGAGCCCGGCACGGGGCTCATGTTCGTGAAGAAGGACGGCTCGGTGTTCCACTTCTGCTCCTCCTCCTGCCGGAAGCAGCAGCTCCACCTCGGGCGGGTGGGCCACCGCGTGAAGTGGACCCACGCCCACGCGGTGAAGCGAGCGGCGGCCCACGCCCAGGCGCGACCCGCGCCCGCGGAAGCCGGCCGCGGACCGAAGGGGCCTGCCCCGACCGCGGCGGGCGGCTCGAAATCCTCCAAGAAGACGGAGAGTTCCGCGCCGTCGACCCCTGCCTCCTCCGGGAGCGAGAGCGGGGAGAGCGCCCCCAAGAGCACTAGCGGCAAGGGCGGACGCCGGAAGGGCGCCGCCTCCGGGACTCCGACTCCCCCGTAGCGCTCCTCACGGTTCCGCTCCGCGGTAAGCTACTAATCGCTCGCCCCGGCTCCTGCCCCGATGGGGCAACGAACTCCTCCCCGCGGCCCGGCGTGGGCGACGGCGGCGGAGCTCGGCGAGTACGCGTTCTGTCCCCGCGCATGGCACTACCGCGCCCACCCACCCGCGTCCGCGCCGAGTAGCGAGGATCTTGAGCGCGAGCGGTACGGGCTCGAGTTCCATGCACGCGCCCTCTCCCGCGAGCAGTCCCGAGAGCACAGCAGCCCCGGGATTGCCGGGCTCGGCGTGCTCCTGTTCCTGGCGGGCGCCCTGCTCCTCCTCTACTTGCTCGGGGTCGTGTGAGCGGCGACCTCCTCCCCCTGCTCGCCGTGCTCCTCGTCCTCGCGGGGCTCGCCCTCCTCGTTTGGATTCTCCTTCGCGGCTCGACACGGGGACCCGGGCGGCTCCGCTCGGTCGACCTGCCGGGTCAGCCCGGCCCGGTCCTCCGGTCGGAGCGCTGGCGGCTCGCGGGTAGGCCGGACGAGCTGCGCGAGCTCGAGGACGGACGCTGGGTTCCCATCGAATGGAAGAGCCGGCGGGCCCCGAGGGGCGGTCCGCCTAGGTCCCACCGGATCCAGCTCTGGGCGTACTGCCTCCTCGTCGAGGAGACGACCGGCCGCGCGCCCCCGTTCGGCCGGCTTCGGTACGGCGACGGGGTGGAGTTCGACCTTCCGTGGGACCGCGCTGCGCGGGCCGAGCTCGCGCGCGTCCGGGAGGAGGTCGCGCTGAGGTACGACGGACGCGCGACGCCGAGCCCCGCGCGCTGCGGGAAGTGCCGGTTCCGCTCGGGCTGCGACGTTAGCCTCGCGTAGCCGTGGTCTACCTCGTGCGGGTCCAGTAGACATCCGTGTGGTACGGGAGTTCGACCCGACCGGTCCGGGCGAGCTCGGGGTCCGACAGCCCGAGCGAGCGGACGCGGGCGAGAAGGGCTTCCTTCTCGCTCGCCGGGAGGGTGGCGACGAAACTCACCGAGGCGACGCGGTCGACGGGGTCCTGGAGATCGCTCTCGCGCCGGAAGCCCAGGTGGAACTCTCGCAGGGGAGCAAACCCAGGGTCCTCCTCGAGCGCTCGCCGCCACCGCGGCTCGCGATGGCTCGGGACGCCCGGGTTCACCTCATCGAGGAGGCGGGACATCCCCGCGAACACCGGATGCGCGTCGTCGCGTACGTTCCAGAGGAGGCCGAGCCCGCCTCCACGCTTGAGCACCCGTCGGAGCTCGGGGAGGGCGCGGGCAGGGTCGAACCAGTGGAACGCCTGGGCGGCGAACACCGCGTCGTAGACTCCCGCGCGGAACGGGAGACGCTCGGCGAGCGCGGCGACGAGGGGCACGCGGGGGAACTTCGTGCGGAGCGGCGCGCGGAACCGTACGAGAGGCTCGACGGCCACGGGGGTGAGCCCGGCCCCGAGAAGTGCGGCGGTGAACTTTCCGGTGCCGGCGGCGAGCTCGAGCACGCGTGCGCCGGATGAGAGCTCGAGCTCCTCGAGCAGGCGACGGACCGCTACCGGCGGGTACCCTGGACGCGCCCGCTCGTACTCTGCGACCGCGGCGGTGAACCCCTCCGCAGCGACAGGGAGGACGGCCATGCGGTCCCGAGAAACGCGCGGGAGAAAAGGCCGGCCGGTAACGTTTTGTCAACGGGGGGGGCTCGGGGCGCATGGCGGAGGGCGCGCTCGAGCGCACGCTGGTACTCGTAAAGCCGGACGGCGTGAAGCGCGGGCTGATGGGCCCGATCCTGCACCGGTTCGAATCGAAGGGACTCAAGGTCGTCGCCGCGCGTCTCCTCCAGGTCACCCCCGAGCTCGCGGCCCGGCACTACGCCGAGCACGAGGGCAAGCCGTTCTATCCGGGACTCGTCCAGCACATCACCTCGGGCCCCGTGCTCGCGCTCGAAGGACGGACGGCGATCGCTGTCGTGCGCCTCATGACGGGCGCGACGAACCCTCAGACCGCGGCCCCCGGCACGATCCGCGGGGATTACGGGCTCGCCATCACCCCGAACCTCGTGCACGCCTCGGACTCCCCGGCGTCGGCGGAGCGGGAGCTTGGCCTCTACTTCCGCGCCGAGGACTACCTCGCCTACACCCGCTCCGACGAGAAGTTCCTGTAGGGCCCGATGGTCGAGGGGATGGACGCGGCCGTCCGTGCCCTCGCCTCCGGCCGTCTCGTCGTCTACCCTACCGACACCCTCTGGGGGCTCGGCGCCTGCGGGAGCGATCGGAGAGCCGTCGAACGGCTCTTCGCTGCCAAGGCCCGGCCGAAAGGGGCGCCCGTTTCGCTCGCGGTCTCCTCGCTCGAGGAGATGGAATCGCTTGCGGGCCTAACACCGCCGATGCGAGCTTTCCTGCGGAACTGGCTCCCGGGTCCGTTCACCGTGCTTCTCCCTCCCTCGGCCGAAGCTCGCCGTCGCTACCCGTTCCTCCTCGGCCCCGAAGGGTGGATCGCCCTGCGACTGCCCGACCACCCCGTTGCCCGGGAACTCGCTCGCCGGGCCGGTCCCATCGTCTCCAGTTCGGCCAACCGTCACGGCGCTCCAGCCGCCCGGACCCTCGCCGAGGCACGAGCGGCCCTCGGAGCCGCGGTCTCCGTGTACCTCGGCGGGGAGCCCGCGCCCTCCGGGCACCCGTCGACCCTCGTCGACCTCGCGGACGGTCGCCCGCGGCTCCGGGAGCGCTGAGTCCCATGGCCCGTTACCCACCGGACCTCGATCGGTGGCGGGAAGCGGCGCGCATCTCGGCCGAAGCCCGCGAGCTCGGGGTCTCGCTCGCTGTTCCCGGCGCGAGCCGCAAGGAGATCGCGGACCGGATCGAGGCGTACATTCGCTCGAAGGGAGCGGAGCCCGCCTTCCCCGCGAACCTCTCACGGAACGTCGAAGCCGCGCACTACACGCCGTCGCGGGAGGACACGGAGCGGCTCGTGGCCGGCGACCTCCTCAAGGTGGACGTCGGCGCCCACCTGGACGGCGCGATCGCCGACACGGCGGCGACCGTCGAGGTCGGGGGCGGACAGCGGTACGCCCTCCTCCGTCGGGCCGTCGAGGAGGCGCTCGCCGCCGGCATCGCCCAGATCCGGCCCGGCGTGAGCGTCGACGAGATCGGCCGGGCGATCGAGAGTGCCGTGCATCGCCACGGACTCAAGCCGGTGCGCGACCTGAGCGGGCACACGATCGAGCGGTACCTCCTGCACGCGGGCAAGTCGATCCCGAACGTCGGCGGGCTCTCGGGGGCCACGCTCGAGGAGGGCGAGGTGGTCGCCGTCGAGCCGTTCGTGACGAACGGGGCCGGACGCATCCAGAACGGCCCGTTCGGCAATATCGTGCGCTTCCGAGAGGACCCGGGCCCGGGGGAGCCCGAGCTCGGACGGTTGTTCCGGCGGTTCCGCACGCTGCCGTTCACGCTGCGTTGGGTCGAGGACGCCGAGGACCGCGAGCGTCTGCGGCACGCGCGCCGGCTCCTGCAGACCTACCCCATCTTCGAGGAGGCGGGCGGGGGCGTCGTCGCCCAGATGGAGCACACGGTGCTCGTCGGCAAGCACGGGCCCGAGCGCCTGACGGCGCTGCCGGACTAGCTCGCGGAACCGGCGATCTCCGCCCGGGCGAGCCGCGCCCCTTGGCCGAGGCTCGTGAGCTTCTGCCAGGCGACCTCGAGGGAACGGGTGCGCAGGCCGCAGTCGGGATTCACCCACAGGCGCGAGGGGTCGCCGAGCACCTTCGCCGCGCGTAGGATACGGTCGCGGACCACCTCGGGGGTCTCGACCGCGTCGCGGTGCACGTCGAGCACGCCGAGCCCCACCGCGCGGTGGTCGCCGTACTCGTTCAGGAGCTCGAGCTCCGCGTACGCGTCGTGGTCGGCGGTGTCCCGGTTCGCGAACTCGAGCGCCCATTGCGAGCACCGCTTCGCCTCGAGGAGCGCGGGGAACAGCGACCGGTAGTCGGAGAAGCAGATGTGCATCGAGAACTCGGCGTCGATCCCCTCCGTCGCCGCGTTGAACCCCGCCGCGACGAGCTCCGCCTCGTCGGGGTGCGTCCCGGCGGCCGGCTCGTCGATCTGGACGACCCGGCAGCCGGCGGCGACGAGCGCCTTCAGCGTGGGTCGTATCGCGTTCCGTGCGACCGCCTCGACGAACTCCCGCTGCGCCTCCCGTCGCGCTGCGCGGTGCTTCCACCCGGGGCGGCGCCCGAGGTAATGTTCGTTGAACGACCAATCGGCGATCGTGTACGGGCCGGTCACGGGGAGCTTGAGCTCCTGCTTGGCGAGGCCCTTCAGGAAGCGGAACTCCTCGAGGTGGTAGGGCGCGGTGAGACCCACCGGGCCGGTCGCCGCGGCTTTGAGGTAGTACTTCTGGTCGAAGGAGCGCACGTGGCCCTCGAAGGTGAACCCCTCCATGTGGCGCACCGCCGCCTCGTACATCTCCACGCGCCGGGCCTCCCCGTCGTACACCCTGTCGAGCCCGAGCGCCTCGAGGTAGCGAAGGCCGAAGAGGGAGCCCCAGTCGCGGACCGTCGCCGCCGGGACCTCGGTGGATCGTTCGGAGAGCAGAAGCTTGAGCGCGGGGTCCTCGGAGGGAAGGAAGTGGATCCGCTCGTTCCAGCTCGTGAGCTCGGTTCGGGCGCGCGCGTCGAGCAGTGCCCCGCGTTGACCGAGGAGCTGCCAGCGGGGCCGGGCGAGCGAGCCGATCTCCTGGCTCGGGAAGAGCGGGCGCGTCACGAGCCCTCTCCCCCGCGGCCGAGCCGGTCGCGGGCGGCGGCGAGCACGCCGAGCTTGCGGGTCGCAGGTGCATACGGGAGCAGGTCGAGCGGCGCGCCGGGACCCAAGTGTACCCGCGTCGGCTTGAGCCGACCCACGGTTGCCTGCACGAGCCGGACGAGTTCCACCGGGTCCTCGAGGAGCGTCGTGCGAGGGTCGATGCAACCGAAGCCGAGCCCGCGCGGGGAAGCGGGGACGGGAAGCTCTTCGGGAACGGTCTCGGCGAGGTCGATCCCGACGAGGCCCATGGGGAGCGAGGAGAGGAGCGGGAAGACCGGGGAGGCGTCGCCGAAGAAGGTCCAAAGGGCGGTGTCGGCCGGTCCGGCGGCCTCGCCGAGGGCCGTGTACGCCGCGCGCACGCTCTCCGCAGCGGGCCCTTCGGGAGGTCGGACGACGAGGAGCGGTTCCTGGAATTGGAAGTTGGCGTACCCGAGCGTACGCAACTCTCGCAGCTCCTCCGCGAGCAGCCGACCGATCCGGTAGACGAGCGAGGGGAACGTCTCGCCGGACTCGTTGTCGAGCAGCCCCGCGAACGTGTACGGGCCCGGGAGAACGGCCCGCGCCTCGGCGGCAGGGAGCGCTCCGTTTGCTGCCGGGAGCCAACGGGCGAGGGCACCCGGTGTCCGTTCGGGCGGGTGCTTCAGGATAGGTTGCCGGTAGAAGGTGTTCGTCTCGAACCAGCGTGTGATCGGTCCCACCTCGAAGCCGGGCCAGCTCGTGGCGAACGGGCGGAAGAGGTCCGGCCAGCGGAGATAGCCGCCGGTCCGAGGGGAGAGGTGGTTCTCGGTCTCGATACGGAGCACGTCCGCTTCGGCGGAGCGGTAGCCCGCCTCCACCTGTTCGGGCGTCGCCCGACCGCGGTCGAGGTCGCGGGTGAGCGCGACCACGCTCTCGGGCCGGGGGAAGGAGCCCGTGAGGCTCGCCGACACTTCCACGGAGGCGCGCGAGCGGATTCGGGCCTTAACCGTGTCGCCGCCGGCGGGCGAAGAAATCGAGTTGCGCCGGCGACAACCGGCCGACTAGCCGGCGAGATTCTCCCCTACGATACGGTCGAACTCGGCGGGCTTCGGCGGCCATCCTTCCCGCATGTACGCGAGGAACCCCTCGCGCGAGGTGAGGAGGAGCGCCTCGTTCGTTCGGCGTTCGAGGCCGATGGTGGAGACGTACCGGTCGACGAGCGCGTGCCGCGCTCCGAAGTGGGCCGGAAGCACCTCGGTCCCATCGGGCAGGGCCAGGAGCTTCGTGCGCAGGCTCTCCCAGAGGAGCTCCGGGTCCCCGTCCGCGAGGTCGGTGCGGCCGCAGGAGCCGATGAGCAGGGTGTCGCCCGTGAACACCTTGTCCGCAACCCGTAGGGAGAGGTGGTCGCGGGTGTGGCCCGGGGTCTCGAGGACCCGGAGCGAGTGGGCGCCGAAGAGGATCTCCTCGCCCTCGCTCAAGCTGCGATGCGGATACGCCGCCGGGGAGCGCTGCGAGAGAAAGATCGGGGCGCCGGTTCGCGCCGCGAGGGCGGCGTGCCCGGCGCGGTGGTCCGCGTGCGTGTGCGTCTCCACGATCGCGCCGAGGCGCCAGCCGCGGGCGGCGAGCGTTGCTAGATACGGCTCGGGCTCCGCCCCGGGGTCGAGGATGACGGCGACCTTCTCGTCGACGTCGCCAAGGAGGTAGGCGAGGCAACCGGTCGCAGCTCGCGGCAGCTGGAGCAGGAGGAGGCCGTTCTCCGTGTCGGGCCCGGCGTAGCGGCCGAGCTCCGGGGCCACGAGGCGGGCGTACTCCTCGATGCCGCCCTCGAGCGAGGCCGCGTCCGGGAAACCGGACGCACGGAGCAACTTCGCGGCGCGCGCTCCCTCCTCGCCGAAGTGGCCGTAGGCGACGATTCGGCGGTCCCGCGGCAACTCGTCGAGCCGAGCGGGGAGCTCGGCGAACGGGATCGCGCGATCCCCCTCGATCCTCGCATACGCTCGCTCCGCGGCCGGCCGGACGTCGAGGAGAATCGGAGGGGCGCTTCCGGCGAGTCTCCGCTGGAGCTCTTCGGAACGGATGCGTTCGGATCCTCCCGTATCCACCGGCCGCGGAAACGGGTGGGGCGGTTCACCGCCGGAGGCCATCGAGGGGAGGGTACGAGCCGGACCTTATCTCCCTCCGGATGGGCGCACCCCGCGGTGTCCCGGCGCGCCCAGGAGTTCGTCGATCGCCGAACTCCCCCTTCGTTTCCGGGCAAATCGTTAAGTCCGATATCGGCGCTTTTCGCCGCCCTAGATGGGAGACGTAGCCCGGTCCTCCCCCCCCGATGCGGTCGACCCCTCCTCCGCCGAGGCGGAGGCGAACCAGACGGTGGAGCTCGGACGCCGGGCCGTGCGGCTCGCGCGGTTCTACCACGGCAAGTTCGAGACGGTCCCGTCGGTCCCGGTCCGGAGCCTCGAGGATTTCGCCGTCTGGTACACGCCCGGCATCGCCGCGGTCTCGGAGGAGATCCGCCAGGAGCCCGAGCTCTCCTTCGAGCTCACGGGCCGCTGGAACACCATCGCGATCGTGACCGACGGGAGCCGCGTCCTCGGCCTCGGGGACATCGGCCCCGAGGCGGCGATGCCGGTGATGGAGGGGAAGGCGCTCCTCTTCCGCACGCTCGGAGGGGTGAACGCAGTCCCGCTCCCGGTCGCGGTCGGCTCCGCGGAGGAGCTCGTGGAGACGGTGATGCGGCTCGCCCCCGCTTTCGGCGGGATCAACCTCGAGGACATCGCCTCGCCGAAGTGCTTCCACGTCCTCGAAGAGCTCGCCCGCCGGCTCCCCATCCCCGTCTGGCACGACGACCAGCTCGGAACGGCGGCGGCGACCGTCGCGGGACTGCTGAACGCCCTGACGCTCACCGACCGTGCGCTCGGGGAGGTACGCACCGTCCTCCTCGGCGCGGGTGCCGCGAACCTCGTCACCGCGCGTCTCCTCGTCACCCTCGGGCACGACCCCCACCGGCTCACGGTGGTAGACCACAAGGGGATCCTCGACGCCGACCGTGAGGACCTCGACGAGCTCATGTTGCGCAACCGATGGAAGTACAAGCTCGCGCTCCAGACGCTCGGCGGCGGGCGGAGGGGCTCCCTCTCCGACGCGCTCGTCGACGCCGACGTGCTCATCGCGGCCTCCACGCCGGACCCGAACACCGTGAAGCCCGAGATGGTACGCTCGATGCGGGCGCGGCCGATCGTCTTCGCCCTCGCGAACCCCGTCCCCGAGATCTGGCCCGCGACGGCGCGGGAGGCGGGCGCCGCGATCGTCGCGACGGGACGCGGGGATTTCCCGAACCAGGTGAACAACTCCCTCGTGTTCCCGGCCGTCTTCCGCGGCGTCCTCGACGCCCGCGCCAGCCGCATCCCCGACGAGATCGTGCTCGCGGCGGCGAAGGAGCTCGCGCGGCACGCCGCCGAGCGGGGGCTCACCCCCGAGCACATCCTCCCCACGATGGAGGAGCGGGAAGTGTTCCCGTTCGTGGCGGCCGCGGTCGCCACGGAGGCGGTGCGGCTCGGCATCGCGCGCCGCAAGTTCTCCCGCGAGGAGTTCCTCGCCCAGGCCCGAGAGCGGATGTCGCGGCCCGCCGCCCTCTCGAAGGCGCTCACCGACGCCGGACTTATCCACCCGATGCCCGATGAGCCGAGGGAGTGACACCGATGACGCACCCAGGAACGAGCGCAGCCTCCTCGCACGGAGCAGAGGACCGGATTCGGCTGAGGCCGGCACGTCGCGAAGATCTCCCTCACCTCGTGCCGCTCCTGCTCCGGCTGAAGCGGCTCAACGAGGAGTTCGACCCGCTCCTCAAGGTCCGCACGGACGCAGAGGCGCGCGCCCAGGCCGTCCTCGAGGCGGACCTCGAGAACCCCCAGTCGGTGCTGCTCGCCGCCGAAGGGAGCGGCGCGGACCACGGCAAGCTCGTCGGCATCGTTCGCGCGACCGTGCGCGAACGCCCGTTCTACACTCCTGAGAAGGAGGGGGTCATCCTCGACATCTATCTGCTCCCGCTCTACCGCCGCCACGGCGTCGGCGAGTACCTCCTCGAGGAGACGACCCGGCGGCTCGCCGAGCGGGGCGCCGGCATCGTCACCGCCGAGTTCCCGACCCAGAACGAGATCGCGGCGCGCTTCTACGCCAAGCGCGGCTTCCGCCCGATCACCGCGCTCCACGCGCGGACGCTCTGAGCGGCTCCCGGGCTCCGGACCGGGAGTGCGGCGCGGCCCCGTCGCGCACTCTCAAGTAGTGCCCCGCCTCGCTTCACCGACATGACGCCGCGCGCGACCGCTCCGGGAGCGGCCAAGTACCTCCGCCGAGGCAAGGTGAAGGAGGTCTGGGAGCTCTCGCCGAACGAGCTCGAGTTCCGGTTCACGAACGACATCTCGGTGTTCGACAAGCACATCCCGAGCGAGATCCCCCACAAGGGGGAGACGCTCGCCCGGACGAGCGCCCACTGGTTCGAGCTGTGCACGAAGCTCGGACTCCCCCACCACTTTCTCGAGCTTTCGAGCCCGACGGGGATGCGCGTCCGCCGCGTCCGGGTCGAGCCGCACCCGAAGAAGTTGGGCCCCCATCCCGTGAACTACCTCCTCCCGCTCGAGTTCATCGTACGCTACTACGTGGCGGGCTCCCTCTGGGACCGGTTCCAGGCCGGGAAGATCCGCCCCGAGGAAGTCGGCTTCCCTTCCGGGAAGACGGTGCAGTACGGCGACCCGCTCCCCGAGCCGATGTTCGAGGTTACGACGAAGCTCGAGGCCGTCGACCGACCGCTCGACTGGCCCGAGGCGCTCGAGCTCGCCGTGCTCGAGACCGCCCAGAAGGAGCGGATCCGGGAGATGATCCTCGCGATCGACGCCGCCATGGCGAAGGAAGTGGAGCCCCGCGGGCTCCTGCACGTCGACGGGAAGAAGGAGTTCGCGATCGACGCGAACGGGACGCTCATGCTCGTCGACACCTTCGGCACGGCCGACGAGGACCGGTTCTGGGACAAAGGCGCCTTCGAGCGGGGACGGTTCGTGGAGTTCTCCAAGGAGTTCGTCCGGCAACACTACCGGAGCAGCGGCTACTTCGCGGAGCTGCAGAAGGCACGCGAGGCGAGCACGGACGAGCCCCCCATCCCGCCGCTTCCCCCGCTCCTCGTGGACGAGGTGAGCCGCCTGTACACGACCGTCTTCCAGCGACTTACCGGCGAGCCGTTCCACCCGCTCGCCGCCGTTGCGCCGGAGGGCGTTTCCCGCCCTCCCGCGTAGGTTTATACCCCACGCCCGGGTCCTCGCCCCTGTGCCAGCGAAGGCCGCCAGCCGGCCCCCGGTCGAGGAGGAGAAGAAGGCGGTCGCGCTCGAGGACCTGCCCGGGGTAGGTCCTACTACCGCCGAGAAGCTCCGCGAAGCGGGCTACACCGACCTGATGGAGCTCGCCGTCGCTTCCCCGGGCGACGTCGCCGAGGCCGCGGAAATCGGCACGCAGATCGCCCAGCACATCATCGGCGAGGCTCGCCGCCAGGCCGACGTGGGAAGCTTCGAGATCGGCACGACACTCCTCGAACGGAGGAAGACGCTCGGTCGCATCAGCACGAATTCGAAAGCGCTCGACGAACTCCTCGGCGGGGGAATCGAGACCCAAGCAATCACCGAGTTCGCCGGAGAGTTCGGGAGCGGCAAGACCCAGATCGGGCACCAGGCCGCGGTCGACGTCCAGCTCCCCGCGGCGCAGGGCGGTCTCGAGGGGGAGGTCGTCTACATCGACACCGAGAGCACCTTCCGCCCCGAGCGGATCGTCGACATGGCGAAGGCGGCTGGCATCGAGCCGGAGCTCGCCCTCTCCCGCATCCACATCGCCCGCGCCTTCAACTCGAACCACCAGATGCTCCTCGTCTCCAAGGCGCAGGAGCTCGCCCGCACGAAGCCGATCCGGCTCCTCGTGGTGGACTCCCTGACCGCGCACTTCCGCGCGGAGTACGCGGGGCGGGCCGAGCTCGCGCCGCGCCAGCAGCTCCTCAACAAGCACCTCCACGAGCTCATGCGCTTCGCCGGCACCTACAACGCCGCGGTCGTGGTGTCGAACCAGGTCTCGGCCCGGCCGGACATCCTGTTCGGCGACCCGACGCGTCCGATCGGCGGGAACATCGTCGCCCACGCGGCGACGTACCGCGTGTACCTGAGGAAGTCGAAGCCACCGAAGCGGATCGCTCGCCTCATCGACTCGCCGAACCTTCCCGAGGGGGAGGCCGTCTTCTCGGTCACCTCGGAAGGGATCCGGGACTAGTGGGATCGGCCTGTCGGTTAGGGCGGACCGCCCATCCCCCATCCCCCATCCCCCATCCCCCGGACCCCGAGCCGCCACGCTTGGGAGGCCGCACCCCCAATCGTAGGGCGTCGCAGGGCGCCCATCGGTTCATCCATATCGGGGTGCCGGATGCCGCCCCCGGCGACGGGAGAGGAGAAGAAGAGAGAGGGCGGCCGGGCGCCGCATCGACCAAGAGAAGCTCAACCAGTTCCTCGGAAAGTTCGTCGGCGACCTCGGCGCCTGCGCGCACGGCGCGACGGTGCTCCTCGGCGAGCGGCTCGGCCTGTACACGGCGATGGCCGGCGGCAAGGAGGTGTCGGCCGCGGAGCTCGCCGCTCGAACGGGCACCCACGAGCGCAACATCCTCGAATGACTCTCCGCCCAAGCGGTCTCGGGGTACGTCAACTTCAACGCGAAGACCGAACGGTTCTTCCTGAGCCCCGAGCAGTCGTTCACCCTCGCCGACGATACGGGCCCGGCCTACCTGCCCGGCGCCTTCCAGCTGATGTCCACCTCCTGGAAGGACGAACCGAGGATCGTCGAAGCGTTCCGCAGCGGCAAGGGCCTCGGCTGGGACGCGCGGCACCCCGACCTCTTCGCGGGCACGGACAAGTTCTTCCGGCCCGGCACCGTCGCGAACCTCGTCAGCGCCTGGCTTCCCGCGCTCGACGGTGTGGTCGACAAGCTCACCCGCGGCGCGAAGGTCGCGGACATCGGCTGCGGCTAGGGCTCCTCGACGATCCTCATGGCGCAGGCGTTCCCGAACTCAAAGTTCGTGGGGTACGACTACCACCCAGGCTCCGTCCAGGCGGCCCAGGCGGCCGCGAAGAAGGCCGGCCTCGCCGACCGGGTCGAGTTCAAGGTCGGTACGGCCCAAGCGTTCCCGGGCTCCGAGTTCGACCTGGTGGCGTTCTTCGATTGCCTGCACGACATGGGCGACCCCGCGGCCGCGGCGCGCCACGTCCGTAAGGCGCTCAAGGCGGACGGGACCTCGATGGTGGTCGAGCCGTTCGCCGGGGAGTCGCTCGCCGAGAACATGAACCCCGTCGGCCGGCTCTTCTAGAGCGCCTCGACGATGATCTGCGTGCCGGCCTCCCTCGCCCAGGAGGGCGCCCTCGGGCTCGGCGCTCAAACGAGCGAGTAGAAGCTGCGCGAGATCGCGCAGGGGGCCGGCTTCGGGAAGTTCCGGCGCGCGACCCAGACGCCCTTCAACCGGGTGTTCGAGGCGCGCGTCTAGTCTCTCTCGAGGTTTCCGCCCTCGGTCGCCGAGCGGGCGCTAAACCCGCGCCCCGGGGAAGTTCGCCAGTTCCCGGCGCAGGGCCGTGGCCTTCAGGTAGGCCCACACCTCGCTCCCCGGCACGAGCCGGAGGCGTTCCGCCGCCGTGGGAGTGACGGCCGCGCGGAGCCGAAGCGAACCGACGCTCAGTGTGAGCTCGAGCTCCTCGGCGGAGACCCTACGGTGCTTCTGCACGCGGGTCCGGAATACGTTGCGGGCGCTCGAGGAGAACCGTCGGCGGGCGAGCAGGAGCGCGTCCGGTTCGAACGACACTCGGAGCCGCTCCCCTTCCCCTGCGCGGAACGCCACGACGAGGTCGACGCCCGCCGCGACGTGGACCCGCGCCGGGGGGCCCGCGTGGTAGGTTCCGGTGAACCGATTGGACCGACCCGAGGGCTCTCGTCGCGGGAAGGCGCGGGCGAGCAGCGAGCGACCGAACGAGGTGAGGGCCGATCGTCCGTGACCCGACCCGCCTCGGCGGGAGTGGACGACGGCACGGCCGTAGCCTTTGCTCAACCGTCGAAGTCGATAGACGCCCCGATCGCGGGTGAGTCCCGCCCTCCGGCACGCCTCCACGAGCGAGGCGGAGGTGTCCAAGGCGATCAGGAGGGAGCGGTCGATGGGGGTGAGCCACGGCTCAGTTCGCGCTCGCGGCAGCTTCCACCTCCTCGGGGAGGGCCCGTAACTCCTCCTCGCGCAGCTGCACGAGCACGCGAGAGCCCACGGGGGGAGCCGGGGTCCCACGCTCCGCCTCGCCGAGCAGGGTGAGTCCGTCGGCGGCCACGACCACCGTCCTTCCGCGGCCCCGCCAGGCCCGGAGCTCCGCCTCGATTCCTGCACCGGTACCGCCGATCCGGATCGCGCGAGAAGGTGCCGCGAGTCCGCCCGGACCGGCAGCGGCCTGGAGGCGGTCCCGGAGCGCCCCGGGCCGGGCCGAGGCCAGCGTTTCCGGCGCAAGGACGTTTTCGAAACCCAGGAATCGCGCGGAGAACCGGTCCACGGGCCGCTCCTCCAGGTCGGCGAGGGGGCCATCGAACCGGCTCTCCCCCCCGTGGAGTAGGTGGATCCGGTCGGCGAGAGCGATCGCGGTGACCGCGTCGTGCGCCACCAGGAGGAGGGGAACCCGTTCCGAGGTAAGGAGTTCCCGGACGGTCCGGACGAGCTCCTCCCTCGCATCGGCGTCGAGCGCCGAGGTGGGCTCGTCAAGGAGCAGCAGCCGGGGCTCGACGGCGAGCGCCCGCGCGATGGCGGTGCGCTGGCGTTCGCCGGAGCTGAGCCGAGCCGGGTACTCCCTAGCCACGCGCGTGAGTCCGAGCCGGTCGACCCATCGTGCGGCTTTCTCCCGGGCTTCCGGGTCGCCGCGGAGCGAGAGACCGTACCGCACGTTCTCTTCGACCCGGCGCTGCGGGAGGAGCCCGAGCCCCGCCGGCACCCAGCCGATCCGTCGTTTCTCCGGCGGAAGATCGTTGAGACGCGTTCCGTCGAGCCGGATCTCACCTGTTGGCTGGGGTCCGAACCCGGCGATCGCGCGTAGGAGCGTCGTCTTGCCGGCGCCGTTCGGACCGATGAGCGCGCTCACCGTTCCTGCGGCCACCTCGAGCGAGACGGGACCGAGCCGGAAGCGGTGCTGGCGGACGGCGACCTGGTCGAGGAGGAGCCCCGTCATGTTCCGATCTCCCCCCTCCGCCAGGGAAGCCTTCCCCACCGCTCCGCGATCTGGACGGCGAGGAACGCCGCGAGGGCGAGAAGTACGAGCAGCGTGGCGGCGGCGGCCGCCGCCCTGAGATTGAGCCCGTAGAGATTGTAGATGTACACGGACACGGGGCTCGTGACGCCACCTGTGTAGGGTCCCGCGGGATAGATCGCGTAGGCGAGGATGAGGAAGGCCCCGATCTCGCTCACACCCCGGGCCCAGGTGAGGAGCGCACCGGTCAGGATCCCGCGACTCGCGGTGGGGAGCGTGACGTCGAGGAACGCGTCGGTCGGTGTGGCCCCGAGGGAGCGCGCCGCCTCGAGCGTCTCCTCATCGGTCCTGCGGAAGGAGAGCTCGCTCGCGAGGACCGTGTACGAGGCCCCCACGTACACCATGACGAGGACAACCGCCCAGATGGAGTAGACGAGCGGGACGCCGGCCCAGGAGGCTAACCGACTCACGGCGGTCCCCGGCGCGACCCAGAGGAGGAGGGCAAGGCCGGCGACGAGGTGGGGGACCATGACGGGCAGGAGGACCGCCGACCGGACGAGCGACTTGCCGGGGAAGCTCTTGCGCGCGAGAAGGTAGCCGAGCGGGACGCCGAGGAGGAGCGAGATGCCGACCGCGATCGAGCTCGCGAGGAGGGTCGCGTAGAGCGCGGTCCAGAACTGCGGGTCCGAGCCCTCCTTCCAGATCCCTGCGGGCGTGGCGAACTCGGCGAGCGCGAGGAGGGGAAGCAGGAACAGCGCGAGGAGCGAGGCGGAGAGGACGCCCGAAAGCACCGTCGGACTGACGGTGGCGAGACGCGCTCGGAGGCTCACGTGATCGCACTAGCGAGCGAGCCGGGCAGCGCTTGGACGTTCGCCGACAGCGCGTTGGGGAGCGCGGAGGGTCGGTCCGTCCATCCGACCGGGAGCGGCACGAACCCTGCCGCCGTGAGCGTGGGTGCGGTCGCGGGAGAGAGGAGGTAGGCGAGGAACAGCTCCCCCAGCGCGGCGTTGGGGGCGTTGAGCGGGACGGTCGCGCCAAACAGGACGGGAGAACCCTTGACGACGACCACCGATCGGTTCGAGCCGAGGATGCCCGTGCTCGCCTGCGCGTACGTGCTGAGCGCGGTAGCGTTGAGCGAACCGAGGTTCACTTGCCAAGGGAGCGAAAGGAAGGTGAGGTGGGCCGACTGCGCGTAGGATTGGTAGACGAGGAACGCCTGGACCGTGCCGGCCGAGAGTTCGGTCCCAGCCTGAGTTTCCGGGGCGAGACGGGTGGAGGCGGAGACCGGTTTCGCGAACGCCCCCGGCGACCCCGTAAAGAAGTGCCCGTAGACGCTGCCCAGGTCGCTGCTCAGGAGCAGCCCCTCGAGTTGGAGGGTGAAGATCGCGGCGTACCCGAGCGGGTCCGTGGAGGCGTTGCTCACGCCGAGGAGCACTCCCGAGGCTTCGATCTTGTTCGCCCAGTTCGATTCGTTGATGCCGGAGAGGGCGCTCGCCGAGGGAGCGTAGGCTAGCACGACCGGATCGGAAGCGAACACCACCTCGTAGCTTGCGTAGGTCGTCTCGAGGATTTGTGGGATCAGGCGGTAATCCGCCGCGAACGCGACGTCGTAGGCCTGGTGGAGTTGCGAGATGGCGTGCATCGCGACGATACTTCCCTCGTACGTTTGCGAGGCGTTGGGGGCGCTCACGCCCGGGGTTTGGGCGGCGAAGTTCGCGGCGATCGACGGCAGGACCGCGTTCAGGCTCCCCGCGCCGACGAGGGTGAGCGTCGAGCCGGAGGTCGGGGGTGTGCCCCCGTTCGAGGAGGACCCGGGGCCGCGGAGGAGCCAGCCTCCCGCGAACCCGCCGGCAAGGCACACCACGGCCGCGAGGACGGCGAAGAGCTTGAACGTTCGAGGTGACATCGATGTGGCAAAATGCCACATCACTTAACGTGTTGCCCCGTCGATGGGTCCGCGGCGTTCGGGCGGATAGTACCGCCACCAGGCCCGGCCCACCACTCGGCCGAGCTCGATGGGACCGAAGTTGCGGCTGTCCCGGCTCACCGTACCCCAGTCCCCCTCGAGCCACAGCGCGCCGGGCGGCACGGGTGCGCCGCCGCCGGGCGGTATCTCCCCTCCGACCGCCCCCACACGTTTCACGAGGAAGCGACCGCGGAACTCGGGGTCGCTCACCACGACCACGTCGCCCCGGCCCGGGGCGGTGAGCGCGTAGGCCTGCGGATCCACGTAGAGGCGATCGCCCGGGAGCAGCGAGGGTACCATGCTCTGTTCGAACACCTCCACCCGGCGGCTCCGCAATCTCCGGCGCCACCGGTCGAGCCGTCGTTCACCGTCGAGACGGGCGCGCTCCGGCACCTTTATGCCTCACTCCGGATTCCGCGGCTCATGTTCGCCAACACCGCTTTTCGCCGCGCATGGATCGGCCTCCGGGACGCGCTCGTACCCCCCGTTCCCGTCCTCGCCCACTGCGACATCCCCTGCGGGATTTATGACCCTCACGAGGCCCAGCTCGCCGCGCTCACTGTGCTCCGCATGGACCAGCTGATCGGCGAACTCAAAGCTCCCCCCGAGCCGGCGAAGCCGGAGGAGATCGAGAAGTACCACGCCCAATGCGCCCGGTACGTCGGAGTGAAGGAGCGGCATTCCGACCGTGCCGAGAGCGAACTCGTGACCCTCTGGGCGGACTACTTCACCCCGGAGCACACCAAGAAATTCCCGGAGCTCGCGGACAAGGTCTGGAACGCAATCCAGGCGATCGGCAAGGCGCGCCGCGGCACCGCGGTCGCCGAGGCCGAGGACGCACTGAAGCAGGTCCAGGAGGTCGCCGAGATCTTCTGGAAGACGAAGGACACGAAGACGGTCAGGGTCGCCTCGCATAGCAAGGCGGGCCACGACCTCGTGGTGGCCGCAGCTTAGGTCTCCCGGACGCTTCGAGCCGTGACGGAGAGCCTCCCGGTCGACGGGAGCTCTCTCACCCTCGAGCAGTTCCTCGCGGTGGTCCGGGGCAACTGCGCGGTCGAGCCGAGCTCCGAGGCGCTCGTTGCCATACGCGCGAGCCGCGGCGCCGTCGAACGCGCGGTGGCGGAGGCCCGTCCCGTCTACGGCGTGACGACCGGCTACGGCGCGCTCGCCGGCGTGGTCGTTCCCGGAGCCCGCGCGCGCGAGCTCCAGCTGAACCTCGTCCGCAGCCACGCTTCCGGTACCGGCCCGCCCCTTCCCGAGGAGGTGGTCCGTGGCCTGCTCCTCCTCCGGCTCAACAGCTTCGCCCGGGGGCTCTCGGGGGTCCGTCCGGAGCTCGCCCGACTCCTCGCCGACTGCCTGAACCGGCGCCTCGTCCCCTGGGTCCCCGAGCAGGGCTCGGTCGGGGCATCGGGAGACCTTGCCCCGCTCGCCCACCTGGCCCTCGCGCTGGTCGGCGAGGGGACCTGCGTCGATCGCGAGGGGGCCGCCCGTCCCTCGAGGGAGGTGCTCGCCGCTGCCGGCCTCCTCCCCCTCGAGCTTGCTGAGAAGGAGGGGGTCGCGCTCGTGAACGGGACGGCGCTCATGACGACCTACCTCGCGCTCGGCGTCGCCGATGCGCGCGAACTCCTTGCGGCCTCCGAGTACGCGGCCGCGATGTCGTACGACGCGCTCGGCGGCTCGCTCGAACCGCTCGACGAGAGGGTGCACGCGGCGCGCGGACTTCGCGAGCAGTCCGAGGTCGCCCGACGGATGCGCGAGCGCCTCGTGGGGAGCGGCCTCACGAGGCCCGTGGGGGACCATGGAGCGCAGGACCCGTACACGCTCCGCGCGCTGCCCCCCGTTCTGGCCGCCAGCGAGCTCGCGATCGGTTGGGCCTCGGGCGTGCTCGCCTCCGAGCTCAACGCGGTGAGCGACAACCCTCTCATCGTTCCAGGAGAGCAGTTCCTCTCCGCCGCGAACTTCCACGGGCAGCCGCTCGCGCTCGCCCTCGACACGCTCGCGCTTGGCGTGCAGTATATCGCAGGGTTCTCCGAACGGCGCACGGCCCGCCTCATGAATCCCGCGTTGAACCGTGGCCTGCCGGCGTTCCTGTCGGCCGAGCCCGGGGCGCACTCCGGTTACATGATCCCGCAGTACCTCGCCTCCGCCCTCGTGGTCGAGAACGCCGGGCTTTCGCATCCTGCGAGCGCCCTGAGCCTCCCTACCTCGGCGGACCAGGAGGATTACAACAGCGAGGGTGCCTGGGCCGGTGCGAAGCTGCGCCGGATGATCGAGAACGCGCGACGGGTGGTCGCGGTCGAATGGCTCGTGGGAGGGATGGCGCTCGAGCTGCGGCGACCCCGCACCGGGGGCCACGGCTCCGAGGCCGCGCTCCGGGCGCTCCGCGGACTAGTTCCCGCGCTCGACCGGGATCGCCCCCCCGCCCCGGACATCGAACGGCTCGCCGCGGCGATCGCCGATGGGTCGTTGCTGCGACGCGTGCGGGCGCAGGCGTAGGCGTAGGCTCGAGCCTACGGAGTTGCCGGCGGAGAGGCCGTTGCGCTCAGGCTGACGGAACGGCGCTCGCCGCACGCACGGCAGCTGAACTCCCCGGGTCCCGCGTGGCGCAGCGGGGCGCGGCACTTGGGGCACGGTACGGAGCTTCCGCTCAGCCACGCCGCGAGGAGCTCTTCCGAGCGGCGGCCCGCCGGGTTCTGGGGAGGTAGCGGAGGCGCAGCGGCGAACGGCTTCGCACCTTTCGTGGCAACATGATGGCCGCACAGTGGGCAACCGAAGCGCCCCGGCAGATCGGTCGGTAGCGTCGGGAGGTGGCAGGTGGGGCAGTCGGGCCCGACGGCAGGCCCTGACCTCGCTAAGGGGGAGGGAGTGGCAGGAGAGGCGTCGGGCGGTTGCGGCCGCGCTGGAGAAGGATCCGGTCCCCCGTTCGGTCCGGGCATTCCGCCGCCGTTACTCGCTAGTCCCGTCACGAGCGGCAGAGCATACCGCGAAGTTAGGTCGGAGGGGGGGTCGCCACGCTCCCGGCGAAAGCGCAGGAGCGAGAGAAGGCGGCTCTCGTGAGCTCCCCCGGCGATACGACGGGCACCCGACACTAGCGATGGGGTCGCGGGATGGGCCCAAAAAGCTTCGGCTTGACGGGAAAATGGCTCCCGGCGATCCGGAGGGGCCTGGTGGACGGTGCCGCCCGATCCGGATCGCCGGGGCCCGAGGCCAACTGGTCATGGCCTATGGACACTATATAGTTTAGGGGGCGTCTGGAGGATGAATACAGGTGTCGACCGCGGGCGCCGGAATCGGCAAGCTTGAGTAGGGCCTCTTCCACTTACGTCCCGTTACCGATGACCCGGGTGTTCCTAGCCGGCGGCAACACCGAGAGCCGCGCCCTCCTCCGGGGACTGCTCCGCATGCACCACCACGAGGTCACGGGCGAGTCCGATTCCCTCGAGACGGTCGCGGAGAAGTCGGCGTCTAGTCCGCCGAACGTCATCCTGGTCGACGGCTCGGCCCGCGGCTGGGCCGACATCGCGACACGGGCGGGGGCTCGCTGGCCAGCTGCCAAGGTCGTGCTCGTCGCGCCGCCCGCGGAGTCCGGGAAAGAATCCCCAGAGCAACCCACAGGTTCCGCACAGGTGCTGCCTCGGCCGTTCCGTGTCGAGGAGTTCCTGCGCGCGGTGGGCGCACCGGCCGATCGCTCCGGCGCCTACGCCTCGGGCTCCTCTCGACCGAAGTCCCCGTAGCACTCCTCATCGTGTCTGGCCCGGCTGGGCCTCCTCCGGCGAGCCAACCCCCAGAAGCAAGAGCGCCTTCTCGGTCGCGCGAGGCAACGGGAGTCTTCGGATCTCTTCGGCGGTGACCCATCGGGCCGGGCTGGTCACCCGATACTTCCCGCGGGGCTCGGCGCGGAAGAGGTGGAGTTCGACGGAAAAGTGGCTGTAGGAGTGTCGGATCACTCCGACGTGTTCGAGGCTTCCGACGCGCAGCCCGGTCTCCTCCTCGAGTTCTCTCCGTGCCGCGTCCGGGAGGCTCTCGCCCGGCGCCTGTTTGCCCCCTGGGAATTCCCATAGACCCCGCAGCAGGCCCGGTTCGGTCCGCTGCTGCATCAACCAGCGCGGCCCGCGATGCACCGCTGCGATCGCCGCGACCTCGTGCGGTTTCGGTCGGCGGGGGGTACGGCGCGGAAGTGATCCTGGGTCGGCCAACGTGCGGAACGCGGAGCACACCAACGACACCGGACATTCGGGGCAGCGTGGCGAGCGGGGTAGACACACCGTCTCGCCGAGCTCCATCACGGCCTCGTTGAACTCACCCGGCGCGTCCACCGGGAGTTCCTTCGCGAGCCATGCCCCAAGTCGGGCCCGGACCTTCGCCTGCGCTGGGTCGCCCCGATCCCCCGTCAAGCGGGCGGCAACGCGGACACCGTTCGCCTCGAGGGCAAGCACCGGAGCGCGGAACGCGAGGCTCGCGATCGCGCGCGCCGTGTAGGGCCCGATGCCCGGAAGCCGTTCGAGCTGCTCGACCGCGCGCGGAAACCGTCCGCCGTGCTCCTTCCGGATGGCCCGAGCCGCGGCGCGGAGACGGGAAGCCCGCGCGTAGTAGCCCGCCCCCTGCCAGAGCTTGAGGAGCTCCGAGGGGCGGGAGTCGGCGAGCGCGCGCAGGTTCGGGTAGCGCTCGAGGATCCGTGTGTAGTAGGGGAGTGCCTGCGCGACCCGCGTCTGCTGGAGCAGCACCTCCGCCAACCAGATCCGGTACGGGTCACGGTCCCTCCGCCACGGTAGCGGCCGACGATGCGAGCGGTACCACGCCAGGAGGGGCGGGGCGAGGGCCCGGGATCGCCGCGTCGGACGAGTCCGGCGAGAAGGCCGGGGGAGAGCGCTCACCGCGCGCCCCGACGGGGCTAGGGCTTATGCCCTCATCCCGTGTTCTCATTCGTAGCGATGGTCGACGAGAACCCGACTTTGATCCACGTCACCGACGACACCTTCGAGGTGGAAGTGATCCGCTCGCCGCTCCCCGTGCTCGTCGATTTCTACGCCGACTGGTGCGCGCCCTGCCGCGTGGCCGAGCCCGTGCTGCTGCAGCTCTCCCAGAACCTCGCGGGCCGGGTGAAGTTCACGAAAGTGAACGTCGACGAGAGCGGGAACGTCACGCGCTCCTACGGCATCCACTCGATCCCGACCTACCTCTTCCTCGACAAGGGCCGGGAGCAGGGGCGGGAGGTCGCGCTCACCGCGCCGACCGAGTTCCGCTCGGTGCTCAAGCGGTACTTTTCGTACTAGCCTGCCCGGGGCCCGTCCCTAGTGGCGGAAGACGCGCCAGCCGGTGAAGTACATCGCGATCCCGAGCCGCTCGGCCGCGGCGATCACCTCGGGGTCGCGGACGCTCCCCCCCGGCTGCAGGATCGCCTTTACTCCACCCTTCCCGGCCGCCTCGATCCCGTCGGCGAACGGGAAGAACGCATCCGAGGCGAGGACCGCGCCTTGGGAGCGTGAGCCCGCGACCTCGAGCGCCATCTCGACCGCCTTGACCCGCGACGGCTGGCCCGAGCCGATCCCTACCGTCGCAGATCCGTTCGCGAGCACCACCGCGTTCGACCGAGCGTGGCGGACGACCCGCCAGGCGAAGTCGAGCGCGCAGGCGTCTTCCGGGCTTGCCCGCCGGCTCGTGACCGGCTTCAGCTCGTCCGGTCGGAGCTGGCGGGTGTCGTACTCCTGGAGGAGGAGCCGTCCCATCGCCGTCCGGCCCTCCCAACGAGGCCGGTCGATGCGCGGGGGAGCCGCCTCGACCACCTTGAGCTTCGAGCGCCGCTCCACGCCGGCGAGGGCGGCCGGGTGGACCGAGGGCGCCGCGAGGAGGTCCACGAACACACCGTGCAGCTCGGGGACCGTCTCCTCTTCGAAGGGACGATTGAGGGCCACGACGCAGCCGTAGCGGGCGACAGGGTCGGTGGCGAGGGCGCGACGGACCGCCTCCGCGGCCGTGAGTCCCGAGGCGACCCCGACCGGCGTGGCGTGCTTCACCACCGCGGCCGTCGGGGTGGGGAACTCCGCCACGATGGAGAGCGCCGTGTCGAGGTCGAGGAGGTTCGTGTAGGATAGGGAGGCTCCTTTGAGGACGCGGAGCGGCAGCGGCTCGAGGGCAGTACCCCCTTCGCCCCCGATCTCGTACCTCTCGGCGGACTGGTGGGGGTTCTCGCCGTATCGCATCCGCACGGTCTCCCTGTGAAGCTCGAGGTGGGCCGGGAACCCAGTCGAAGAGGCGGGGCCGGCGAGCTCCTGCGCGATCCGGCGGTCGTAGGCGTGCACCCGGAGGAAGGTGCGATGGGCGAGCGCCTTCCGGGTCTCCGCGGTGAGCTTTCCTCCCTCCCGTTGGAGCTCGGCGGCGAGGGCGGGGTACTCCGACCGGTCGCTCACCGCGGCCACGCGGGCGTGGTTCTTCGCCGCGGCCCGGGCAAGGGTGACCCCCCCGATGTCGATCGCCTCGACGAGCTCCGGATCCCCGGGGTGCGAGGCGGCGCGCTCCTCGAACGGGTAGAAGTTCACCACCACGAGGTCGAAGGAGAGGAGGCCCCGCCGGGCGAGCTCCTCCTCTCCCGCGGGTCCGGCAGGTGCGAGCACCCCGCCGAGGACCCCCGGGTGGAGCGTCTTCACCCTCCCCCCGAACCAGTCGGCGATCCCCGTGAGCTCCTCGACGGGGCGGGAGGTGAGGCCGGCCTCGGCGAGGGCCGCGCGCGTGCCGGTCGTCGCCCACAGCTCGGCACCGTGCGCGGCGAGGGCGCGAGCGAATTCGGGAAGCTCCCGCTTGTCGTCCACCGCGAGGAGGGCGCGTCGGATGGGCAGCGTTCCCGACGATGCGGAGGCCACGCCCTTACCCCGAAAGCGGAGCCGGTTCGCGAGATAACCCTGTCGAGCGCGGCTACTGGATCGTGACGGCGACGGTGATCGCGCTGAAGTCGAGCTCGGAGACGAGCAGCTCTCCGCTCAAGGTCGAGAGCTGGCCCGAAGGGGGGATGAGGCAGCTGAACCCCGAAGGTAGGGCGCCGGTGGAACAGCTCACGGCGCCGCCCACGAGCACGCCCGGGGGGAAGGCGTTCAGGTACTGCGCCCAGGCGTCCGGGTAGGGCGTCGTCAGGTTGAGCCAGAGCCCCGCGAGGGCGACACCGGTCGTGCTGTTGTCCTGGACCTGGAAGCTATCGACGGAGAGGAGCTGGGTGCTCACCCCGGCGGTCGCCGTGCCGCCCTCCGAGGTGGGGCTACCCTTGCCGCCGCCCACGACGTTCACGATCGTGAAGTTCGCCACCTCGGCGCCGAGGAGGGAGCGGTGGATGGAGATCGTCGGCGGGCCCGTCATGAAGCTTCCCGAGCCCGGGTGCGAGAGGATGACGGCCCCGTCCTCGTAGAGGATGTCCTCGGGCGGGTTGTACCGGTTCGCGAGGTGCACCTTGAGCCCCGACAGGAAGCTCGTCGTGTAGATGGTGCCGACCGCCCTCGTGAACCCGCACGGGAGAAAGCCCGTCCGGTTCTGGAACGTCGCGAAGCTGTTGGGGGCCAGCAGCGCCTGCGTCGCGGGCGCCGTCACGTAGCCGACGGAGTTCCACCAGGTGCTGTTCGCGGTGAAGGCGTTGCTCGTGTCGACCAGGTTGAACGTGTCCGAGGCGGAGCCGTTGTCGAAGGGGCAGAGGCCGCCGTTGTCTCCCGCGAAGCTCGTCAGGAAGCGCGTGGTCCCCGGCCCCGAGTGCGCGCCCGCGACGAGCGCGTTCAGCTGGTCGTTCTGGCCGAAGAACTGGACCGTGTAGTGCGGGCTGAGGACGAGCGGAACCGACTCGCTGACCGTCACCGTGTCGTTCGACCCGACCACGATGATCTGCAGGTTCGACGGGGTCGCCCCGGTCTGCGAAACGGAGAGCGTGTCCCCACTCCCCGAGATGTTGTAGAAGAGGGTGCTCGACGCGGCGGCGATCGTCACGGTGAAGGTGCTGTTCCCGGCCGAGGCGTTGTACGAGTACGGCCCGCTCCCGAGGAGGCAGGTGCCGTTGCCCGTGCCGAGGCAAGCCGAGCCCATCCCCCAGTGGGGGGCGGCCTGGAACACCCGGGCCACGCTGTACTGGGTGGAGAGCGAGAAGGAGGCGGGGTCGAGGACGAGCGAGCCGGTCGAGGCGGGCGCGAAGGGCGGGAGCGACTGCGAACCCAGGGTAACCGGGGAAGTGAGGGCGAGCGGCTGGTGCGGATGGGTGGCCTCGGCGAGCACCGCGGTCTGGATCCGCCCGAGCTGGTCCTCCACCTGGAGCGTGTGCTCGAACTCGAGCTCCTGCATCTGGCTCGGGAGCGTCTGCGCTAGGTAGTTCGCGATGAAGGTGACCACGAGCAGGAGGCCCAGCACGACCGCCACGGCACTCACCTGGCCGGCGCGCGCGCGGCGCCGACGCTGACGGATCGTCTTCCAATAACGCACGGGAGGAGCTCCTCCTCGACCGTTAGTAACGTTCGGGCCGTGTATTAAAAGGAACGCGGCCGGCGCACCTCGAGCGACGTGACTACGGCGGGCCGTACGCCGGCCCGCGTCCCTCCTCACGCTCCCCCGGAGGGCTGCTCGGTCGACGACGAGCTCCGGCGGGGGACCGGGCGCCACGGGTTCAGAAGATGCCAGTTTCCCCACCGCCTTCCCTGCCCGATTCGCTCTCGCTCAGCGCCGGATTCCCGTGGTAGAGGATCTTCTCGATCGTCCCTTGGAGCAGCAGAAGGAGGGACGGGGGCATTGCCGCGAGGGCGGACGCGCCGGAATCCGGTGGCACCTGGGCGCCGGCCCACCACAGGAAGGTGAGGAGCCACTGGGCGGCGTGGAGGCTCAGGTTCGTGCCGTACGCCGTGCCGAGGTCCGTGTACAGGACCGCGTACGAGGGTAGGACGAGCGGATAGCTCGCGAGCCCCGGCGCGCCCACGAAGGAGTCCGGCCCCCACCCACCGTTCGTGGCGGCCGAGGTTCCCGCGACCGCACTGCCGGCGGCGTCCACTCCGCTCGCGTTCGGGGCGGCGAAACCCCCCGCGGCGTTCTGGAGCTCCGCGACCGACATCCCCACGGTCCCTGGGGAGCCGACGGGTGCGTAACCGATCGAACCGACGGCACCTCCCACCCATGCGAGGAGCGCCGCGTTAGAGTCGGCCCCGTACCCTACCGGCCACGGAACGGTCGAGCCGGTACCGACGGTCTGATTCCACGTCGCGTTCGCATGCGCAAGGTAGGTCGTGAGGAGGCTCGTGAGCACCGTCGAGTCGTTCCGGTGCGCGACAGAGATGGGGGCGCTCCCTGGTAACGTCTGGCCCGGGTTCGCCGCCTGGATCGCCGGATCGTTCCAGCGGGTGATGCTTCCGAGGAAGATCCCGGCGAGCGCCGCGCCGGACAGGCGAAGTGGCTCGGCGAGGCTCGGCAGGTTGTAGACGACCCCTACCGCGGTGAGAAGGGCGGGCGAGACTTTGACGGGGCCCCCGAGTGCCGCGAGCGCCCCCGGGTCGGGAGGTACCGCGCTCAGCGTGTACTCCGCGCCGCCCGCGGCCTGCGCGCCGACGCCCTCCGCTCCCCCGCTCGTGTGGAAGGTGACGTTCACGCAACCTCCCGTGTAGTTCGTGAAGGCGCTCCCGAGTCTCTGCCAAGAGCTGGCGAGGACGTCCGCGGAGTCCGGGGAATAGGCGCCTAGGATCGGCACGTTCGTCACCGTGCAATCCTGCGGGCCGAGGAGGACCGGGCGCAGCGGGGCGGACCGGTGCGGGTTCAACCAACCCGTGGCGTAGCCGACGCCCAGGGAGGCGCCCACCAAGAGGAGGACGAGCCCAGCGGCGAGCCAGGGGTTCGTGCGCTTCGGCTTGGGCAGAACGAGGCCGGTCCTCTCCGCCTCCGCTGCAAAGCCGTCGGTGGCTACGGATGACGGCCCCGGGCTAGTGGGAGCGGGAAGGTCTCCCATCTACGCGAACCCGAGCGTGCCGATCCCGAAGGCGCTCGACCCGGGTGGCGCTTGGACGGTGACGGTGATCTGGTAGTAGACGTCCTGGTAGGGCGCGATTGTCGCGGGGGGCGGCGGCATCGAGCTCGTCGCGTAGAGCGGAGATCGGAGGTGCACGAGCACGATCGTGTGGGAGACGTTGTCCCAGTTGAGCAGGTAGACGGAGACGGTCAGGCTACCGCCGCTCGCGACCTCGATCGGGAAGCCGTTCGCGGCGCCGGAGTCGTTCACGTTGTTGAAGTCGAACCAGAGGGAGCCGGCGTGCGGTCCGGTCGGGACCGTCCCTTGCTGCAGCGTCCAGTTGAACCCGAGCACCGTCACTTTCGCGTCCGCGGCCGGCGTGAGGTAGACGTACCCCGCGAGGCCCGCCGCGAGAAGCCCGAGGGCCACGACTACGGCGAGGGGGCGAGCGCGCCGCCCGGGCGGGAAGATACGATCGAACACGCCGCTCCCCTAGGTCGGGCCGCTCACCGACGGGCGCGGCTCGGGAGCGGTGCTTTCCGCGCGACGGGCCCGCACCATCGGGAGCGGCGTATCCGCGGTCGAGGGAGTAGCGCGTCCGAGACGGCGACGCAGCCAAAGCCGCACGTCCTGGTGGTACATGTTCCCGTACGGACAGGCGCCAACGCAATCCCCGACGCCGCAGCACTTCGTGCTGCGGTACTCGCCGGTCGTGCGGAAGTACTGCGGCATGTCGACGAGACCCACCGGGCACGCCTTGGCGCAGTCGAAGGTGGTGCACGCCTGGCAGACCTTCCGGTCCTTC